>CAZSTC010000041.1:0-21630 GCA_964609795.1 uncultured Verrucomicrobiota bacterium | reverse complement strand
CCTTGGTTGAACAATCCGCGTCGAAGTGAAAACCTGTTCACTTTTGATGTTCCCACGACAGCCAAAAATGAAGAGGCAGCCTTAAACAAGCTGCCCCTCAAAAACGTTTTCGAAGGCTACTCTACTTTACCGGGGCGGATTCCACTCGGGCGACAGGCGCCGGCACATGCGGTGTGCTCGGAGCGTTCGGGACCGGAGCCGATGGAGCCGGGGCTCCGTTTTTCGATTCGGACCGGGAAGGCTTACGGAAGGGTCTTCTTTTGCGCTGTTTCTTCTGCCGGATATAGGCCGGTGGAGAAGGGACTATCCACTTCCCATCCTGCTGGTCGAAGCCCAGAGTAGACTTCTGCCAATCGGTCAGATGGCAAGTTTCAGCCGAACGCACGCAGCCGACCAGGTCCGCACGGCTGGCGATCAGGGTCGGGTCCATATTCAACTCCCGGGCTTTCTCATCCCGGAGCTGAGTGAGGAACTCGAGCTGACGTTGTTGATGGGGAGAAAAACGCGAATACTCTCTCCGCAGAGGCATCGGCAGCTTGCGCACAGGCAGCTTCAGCGCCTCTTCAACGACTTTGAGCATACGGGTTCTCCTTTCGGGGGAATACCGGGGAATCAGCCTCTTGTAATCTTTCCCGCTTCCGGCCAGCCTGGCAATCGTGGTCATCGTATCCGGACGCAAGATGAAGAATAGAGGCCGGTTGCTGCTGACGGCTTCCTCTTCACGCCAATACCAGAGGGCTCGAAGAACCCCCAACTCTTTGCGCGAAAAATTCTCTGAACCACCCAGACGCCACTCGCGCACCGGATCAGTCTTCACCGGTGCGGTGCAATCCTTAATGAGGCGCTGGCAGTTCTGCCGATGCCATTCGAGCTTATCGCTCTCAATGAGGCGCTTTTCCAGCCGCCGCTTGAGCTCACAAAGGTAGAAGGAGTCTTTGATGGCGTAGCTCAGGAGCTCCTGAGACAGCGGCCGTTTTCCCCAATCGGCTTTCTGGTGCTTCTTGACCAGATGCACCCCCATATAGGTCTCGCAGAGCTGAGCCAGACCGCAGGAGGGTTCTCCCAGGAGCTTGGCCGCCAGCATGGTATCGAAGACTTCGTGAGGCCGGAATTTATAGCCCTTGTAGAGAAGGCGTAAATCGTAGTCGGCACCGTGCATAATGAGCGGCACCTTCCTCAGTACGTCCAGAAGGGGCTTTAAATCCAGCCCCTTCACCAGAGTATCCACGATGGCATCCGTATCTTCCGTGCTCAATTGAAGCAGGCAGACACGCTCCGGGTAAGCGTACATGGAGTTCGCCTCCGTATCCACGCTTACCCAGGAAGCTGATTTTATTTTATTAACCAGCTCCTGGATTTGTTCTTGTTGATTGATTAACTCAGACACCGATACAAACTAGACGCTCAAAACCCAAGGTTTGCGATACTCACGCTTGAGCATCTTGTTGGCCTCGTCATTACCAATAAACTGTTCTTTTTCCGGATCCCATTTGAGCTTGGAGGCCTTCAGCGCGATGGCGATGTTGCCTAAATGAGAAAGCGTAATGGAGCGATGAGCCGCTTCGGCCGGAGCGATACATTCCCTGCCCGTATAGATGCAGTCGATAAAGTTGCGGTAGTGATTATCGCTCTGGTAGAGCTTCACTTTGAAATTCTCTTCATCGATCTCATAGAGATCAACCTTCTCGCCGGCCTTGTTTTTGGTTTCCAGACCGCCGCGGTTGACCCATACGGTTCCGTCGGTACCTTTGAAGGTCACGCCGCCGCGCAGTTCATTAGCGATCGTCATCCGGACTCCGTTTTCATAAACGCACTCATACCGGAATTCGGTAAGCGTATTATAAACCGGGTCTTCGGGCACTTTGCCGACCGCATTCAGAATCTCCACCGGGCCCGTAAACTGGGTACCCATGCCCCACTGTGCGATATCAGGATGGTGGCCACCCCAATCGGTCAGTTGTCCGCCGGAATAATCCTTTATCCAACGGAAATTGACGCCGACACGTGCTTTGCAGTAGGGAGCCTCGGGGGCGGGTCCCAGCCAGAAATCATAATTCAAACCATCGGGAACAGGGGTAGGCGCCTTAAACTGCGCCGTTTTACCGTAATCAGCCCATCCGCCCGGCAATCCGCATTCCACGGTTTCGAGCTTACCGATGCCTCCATTGAGGACATATTCGCAAGCCAGTCTGAAATTTCTCTCTGAGCGCTGTTGGCTGCCGCATTGGAAGACAGCACCGTATTTCTTGGCAGCATCAGCAATGGCGCGGCCATCGGAAACCGTCAGGGAAAGCGGCTTCTGGCAATATACGGCCTTGCCGGCTTTCATCGCTTCGACGGAGAGGAGCGCATGCCAATGGTCCGGAGTGGCAACTTCGACCGCATCGATATCGGGCCGTTCAATCATCGGGCGAAAATCGGCATAGACAGCGCATCCGTTATAATTTCCGCTATCCTTATTCTGGGCATAAAAGTCATTGACCCTACGCCGTGCCGGTTCTCTGCCGCCGATGGCGTTATCCCAGTATCCATCGCTTTCGCGGTTGACGTCGCAGACGGCTACCACCTGCACTCTTCTGTCTCTGAGGAAATTGGACATGTCTCCGGTACCCTGGTTACCGGTACCGATAAAAGCCATACAGACTCGATTCGAGGGAGCCACTTTTCCACTACGGCCCAACACCGTTGAGGGGATGATAGTGGGGAACGCTATGGCTGCTCCGCCCAGTGTAAGGGCGGATTTCAAAAAACTTCTTCGTGTTGTCTTCATACAATCGTTGTACCTCACCGGGATAGTAACTCTACCCGAGGTAGCATTTCAATAGGAAAATCCTCCTTTTACGCTCCGGACCGGTGAAAAAATGCTTTTTGGCTACTTTTTCAACAAAACGTAGAGGGCCGTATCGGCCAACCAGTCCGGAGCCGCCTTCTCAGGCAAACCCGAACCGCTCTTTTGCAAGAGCTCTGCGAGCTCTTCGGATTCTCCCAGGGGCTTGCCTTTGCTGAAATATTCCGCCCTTTCTATGACCGCCCCAACCTGTTTGGCGAATGCCTCGAATTGCTCCAGAGTGATGGCGCGGGCGCGAGGTCCCCCCGATACCAGTGTGGGTCCTAAGCCCTTGCCCAATCCGGCATTAAAGGCGTCGACCCAATAGCCGGCATTTTCAAAAGAAATAATGGCTCTGCGTCCGACGCGCAGCATCTCCTTCACTACAGCGGCGGGGTTATCCAGATAGGGCAGAGTCTGGCTCAGGATCACGTAGTCAAACTCCCCTTCCGGGTAATCGCGCAATCCGTCCTCGATATTGCCCTGGCGCACGGAAAGTCCCCTGGCGATGCAGGCCCGGACGTTTTCTTCGCTCAAATCAACACCCCGGGTCTGGGCACTCTTATCGCGCGAAAGCCGTTCTATGAGTTCCCCGTTGCCGCAACCCAAATCGAGCACCCGCGTCTGAGGCGGGATGATATTGAGGATCAGCGTATAATCCTGACGCTTTTCATCGCTCAGATATTTACAGGCATCCTGAAGAGGCTCCAACGCCTTTTGCGAAGGCGGAGAGAGGAAATCCCGGGTCAGCTCACTGAGCTTATCGACCTCCAGTAGGAAGGAATCATGCCCGTAGCGGCTCTCGATGCCGACATAGGTCGTATCGATCCCGTTACGCAAGAGAGCGCTGGCCAGAGAGACCGATTGCTGCGGAGGGAAAAGCCAATCCGAAGAATAGCTGGCGATCAGAATCCTCGCCTGAATCCGCTCCAGTGCCTCATCCAGCGATTCAAACCCCTCGGCTATATCAAAGTAATCGATCGCTTTGGTGACGTAGAGAAGCGAATTGGCATCGAAGCGCCGGGTAAAGCTCTCGCCGCGATAGCGCAGGTAGCTCTCCACCTCAAAATCTATTTTGAAATCGTAGCCCACCTTTTCGCGGTTGCGCAGATTGCGGCCGAATTTGCTCTGCATGGAATCCTCGCAAAGGTAGGTAATATGCTCAATCATCCGTGCGACCGCTAGACCCTTATCCGGACGCGGAAAGCCTTCGTCATAGTAATCGCCGTTATTCCAGTTGGGATCGGCGTAAATTGCCTGGCGTGCCACTTCGTTCAAAGCGATCGTCTGCGGGGAAACCCAGCCGGTGGAGGCCAGAATCTGAGCATTCTTCACCCGGTCCGGATAGGAAACCGTCAACTGCAGCGCGAGCATCCCGCCCATGGAGCCGCCTGTTGCCAGAAACACCGTCTCGACCCCCAGATAATCCAGGAGCTTGACCTGTGCTCGAACCATATCCTCAACGGTCACCACCGGGAAATCCATCCCGTAGGGCTTCCCGTCTTTGGGGTTGATGAACATCGGCCCGGTGCTCCCCTTGCAGCCGCCCAGGACGTTGCTGCAGATAATGAAATACTTATTCGTATCGTAGGCCTTGCCCGGGCCTACCGCATCTTCCCACCAACCGGGAAGATCATCGGGGCCGTGGCTGGCGACATGCGAATCCCCGGAAAGAGCATGGAAAATCACGATGGCGTTGGAGGCATCTTCGTTGAGCTCTCCATAAGTCTCGTAAGCCAGAGTAATCCGGGGAAAGGAGTGGCCGCTGCGCAATTTGAACTCCCCTTCAAAAGTTACACTCTTACAGTAATCCATGTCTAGAATCCTACTGGAGTTTTTCCGGAGAAATTATGCGCTGAAAATGGCTTCTGCATATTGCTGAACATCGAAAGGCTGCAGGTCGTCATGCTGTTCGCCGAGACCGATGAACTTCACGGGCAGACCGAGCTCTTTCTGAATGGCGGTCACCATGCCGCCGCGGCTGGTTCCGTCAAGCTTGGTAATGACCAGGCCTGTCAGTGGGACGGCTTTATGGAATTCCCGTGCCTGAATGAGGGCATTCATCCCCGTAGAGGCATCGAGCACCAGGAGCGTCTCATGCGGAGCGCCTTCGAGCTTGCGCGACATCACCCGATGGACTTTCTGGAGCTCCTGCATCAGGTTGCTTTTGGTATGCAGACGCCCGGCCGTATCGATAAAAAGATAGTGAACCTGGTTGGAAATCGCCGAAGCGACGGCATCATGCGCCACAGATGCCGGATCCGCTCCGTAATTAGCGGCAACGACCGGCACGTTGAGCCGGGTACCCCAGAGCTTCAACTGCTCAATGGCAGCCGCACGAAAGGTATCGCAGGCCGCAAGCATGGAGCTATGGCCTTCCTGGCTCATCTTCCAGGCCAGTTTGGCCGCGGTCGTCGTTTTGCCCACGCCGTTGACTCCGACCATCGAGACCACCACTGGTCCCCTGGAGTCATACGCCTGAAGACCCGTGCTTTCTGAGGGAAAGCAGGAAATAAGCTCGCGCTGAGCAATCTCCAGGACGCTCTGGCCGTTGCGGCCCTGAGTTTCGTATTCTTTGCGAACCGCCGCAATGATCTGCGACGTCACAGCCACGCCGAAATCACCGCCCAGGAGCGCGGCTTCCAGCTCCTCAATGCTTTCAAGCGTCAGCTTGGGCGACCCGGTGAAAATGCGTTTGATCTCGCGGGAAACCTTCTCCTGAGTTTTCCTCAGCCCTTCTTTAAATTTTTGGAATAGACCCATTGATTCATTTGTTCCACATACTGGATGGGCAGCCGGATGCTCCCCATAGAAATTCTATCTTCCACACCGTGACAATCCGAGCCGCCGGAAACGAGCAACCGATGCTCCTGGCATAATTCTACCAGGCGGCGCGTGGTGCTGTTGGAGTGGTGCGGATGGTAGCACTCAAAGCCGTCGATACCGTTTTCGATGGCATAGCGGCAAATGCTCGTTTCATCCCTCTGCACCCCGGGGTGAGCGACCAGTGCCACCCCGCCGGCTCCATGCAGAAGCTCTACGGCTTCGCCGATACTTAAATTCAATTTGGGCACCCAGGCCACCTGCCCCTCGCCGATATAGCGGCTGAAAACTTCATCGTGGTTCTTGCAATACTTGCCCTTGAGCAACGCCCGCACAATATGCGTCCGCCCCGGCGCGCTGCAGTGAGCCAGATTCAGAATCTCCTCAACCGTAACACCTACCCCCTCCCGGTTGAGCAATGAGACCATCTTGACGACGCGTTCTTTGCGGCCCTCCTGAAATCGCTTCATTTTTTCCAGGAACGACTCATTTTCCAAATCCACATGAAACCCCAGGATATGCACCTCTTCTCCCAGAGCGTAGGCGGTCAGTTCGACCCCTGCAATAAAATCAATTCCGGCCTCTGAGCAGAGTTTTCGGGTAACGGCGCAGCCCTCCAGAGTATCGTGATCGGTCAGAGCGATACAGGAGAGTCCCGTTTTGAGGGCTCTTTTCACCAGGGCATCGGGAGTATAGGTACCGTCAGAGTATTGGGAATGCAGATGCAAATCTGCGACAGGGTTGGCGGTGTTCACTTTACTCATTATCCCGATTATTCTTCTATGCTCTGGCGCGAAGGCCTCAGGGTATCACCGCGAACCTTATCGAGGATCCCGTTTACAAACTTCCCGCTGTCCTCTGTGGAATATTTCTTGGCGATATCCACTGCTTCATTGATGCTGACAACTGGTGGAATATCGTTGCGATATTTTATTTCGTAAACCGCCAAGCGCAGAATATTCCGATCCACCGCCGCCATCCGCTGCAAATTCCAATTCTTGGCGTGTTGGGCGATAGTCTCATCCAGGTCACCCAGATGCTCCAGGACTCCTTTGACCAGACTTTCCATAAATTCCTTGGATGCAAGGTCCTGTAAAGTCGGCGGAGGCAGATCCTCTTTCTTTTTGGAGGACCAGGTGGCTTTGGCTTTATCGTCATAATACACCCCAGCACGATGGACATCCCAGAAACGCTGCAATTCTTCCTCAATTTCCTTTGAGGAATTCATATCCAACTGATACAGAAACTGAACGGCACGCTCACGTGCCAGTCTGCGATTATTCATTTAATCTCCCCATTGTGTTTTGGTGCAAAGTCGGTGCAAATGTTGTGTCTTGTCCGAAGGCCTGTCGAATTAGACGAGTTTCCTGACCGCGGCAAAACCTCCCAAGCCAAAGAGGAGATTCGGTAGCCAAGCACTCAGCCAGGGGCTCATGTAGCCGCCAGCCCCAAGGGCTAAACTTACCTCGTTCAGCAAAAAAAAGCAAAAACAAATCACGATGCTACTAGCCACTCCGACAAAGACATTTCGCCGTCCGCCCTGTAAACTGAAGGGTAAAGCCACCAGCACGACCACGATACAGGTGAAAGGAGAAGCCATCCGGGAGTAGTACAACGTTTTGATGCGCCGGATGAGCTGGTTATCCGTTCCGGCATGGGAATCGAGGTAGAGCTGTATCTGCGAGAGGCTCAGGTGGGCTTTCCGGGCCGATTTAAAGGAGTCAAAAGTGCTGATAAATATCTCCGATTCAATCTGCTCCGGGGTATCGTCAATCTGTGCCAGGGAAAGCTCTGGGTATCTCTCGGGCACCGGGAGGCTGGCCTGGGCATCCTCTCCTCCGTAAAGATAGGTGAAAACCTGTGCGTTTTTGAAGACCCAAGACTCGGAAATCCACTGGGCACTCTCGGCCATGATTTTTACCGTATCGCCCTTGGGCTGACTCCTATCCACGATGGAAAGCGGCTCGGGCACATCGGTTTCCGAGCGGCGGACGAATTCCACGCTGGGGCTTTCCATCCGCATTTCTTTGACGTGGTATTTGCCGATATTCCAGACGCGCCCATCGGTCGTATTAATGAAATTGATATTCTCGAAGACCTGATCCGCTTCGACTTTCCTCCCCTTCCGGATGCTTTGGGCCAATTTTTCCCCCTGAGGAGCCCAATCTTCGTTCAGATAAAAGAGCAACGCACCCAGGAGCGCAGCCACCATGAGGTAAGGAGCGCAGATTCGCCAGATATTGACCCCGGCTGCGCGAATGGCCACCAGCTCATTATGGCGCGAGTGGTTGGAGATAGCGTAAAGCAGCGCCAGGAGCAGGGCCGGCGGCAGGATCAACACCAAAAGCTGCGGTATCTTGGCCAGGCTGTAAAGAAATACCCCCGTCACTCCGGCCTCATTGCGGCGCAGATCATCCATAGTGGAGAAGAGGTCAAAAGTCATGTAAAAGGCCAAACCTCCGGCCAGGCAGAAAAAGAGAGGGATCAGAAGCTCCCTGAGTAAATATCTATCGATTAAGCGCATCGGCCTATACAATCTAAGAAACAGAAAAATTGAGAATGACCCCGAAAGCCATTCTCAATTCTTCACTATTGGCTCTCTCAAGAGAATCGCCATTTATTTATTTTTGCCGCAGAACTGAGCCTTCAGCCCAAAAATGAGCATCAGGACCCCGAAGAGCAGCATCGCACATCCCCAGTAGAGGTTCATGTTCATCCCCAGGGATCTGGCATACATCTCCGAGCCGGAAGTGCTCAAGCCATAAAGTCCCAGGAGCAATCCCATCAGGGAAAACATAGCACCAATCGGAATTCGAATATCAGCAGTCATCTTTCTTTTTTCCTTTCTTCTACCTGAATATGACGTTCAAAACTATAGTCACTGCCAGCACGGCTCCACCCAGATATGCCGGTTGCTTATACCAGGGTATCCCGTCTTCTTTGGGTTTGGGCGTAAGCGAGTAAACCAGACCCTTGAGTTCTTCAGCCTTCTTGGTTTGCCGGGTCGCCAGCGAGACAACAATGGTCACGACAAAGCAGGTCGTCCAGGCATAAATAGCCGTCCAGAAATTCTGAGCCATCTCGCTCGGATACGTATGGACCATAGCGAAGTAGCCGCCTTTCATACCCACCATGGAGCCGTAAGGCAGAGTCAGACCGTGGTGGAGAAGCGCTGCCAGGGTACCGGAAATCAACCCGATAAAGGCACCGTGCCCCGTCGCTCTGCGCCAGAACATACCCAACATAAAGGTGGCAAAGAGCGGCGCATTCACGAAGGCAAAGACCAACTGGAGGATATCCATGATGTTATTGAAGCGGGTCGCGGCATAGGCGGCCCCCATTGAGAGGAGGATGCCACCCACTGTCGCATAGCGTCCCATCCAGAGATAGTGTTTATCCGGGGCGTTTTTGCGGATATAGGATTGATAAATATCGTAGGTCCAGACCGTATTGAAGGCCGTCGTATTGCCCGCCATACCGGACATGAAAGAGGCCATCAGCGCGCAGAGTCCCAGGCCCAGAAGACCCGCCGGGAAATACTTGTGGAGCATCATCGGGATCACCAGGTCATAATCCAGCTCGACGATCGGCTTGCCGGCCTTATCCAGAATCGGTTGGCCGTCGCTCTGTTTCTTGAAAACGATATTGCCTTTTTTGCCTCCTTCTGGGGTCACCACAACGGTCTCCATATCAATCTTGGGCGGGACCAAGCCGCGGCCGCCCAGAGCCGTCAGCTCTTCCATACTCGGCACGTTATGAGCGGCCAGACGCTGGGCAAGCTCCGGGTTGCTCTTTTCAATCTGCAGCGTCAGCGCCGATTTAACCTCGGCCGTAGGCTGCAATGCTTTATCAGCCAGCGGCGCAATACCGATCGCCAACATACCGGGCAAAATCACCAGAAGCGGGAAAAGCATCTTGGGGATGGCCGCGATGAGCGGAGTCCTGCGGGCCGCGCTCATATCCTTGGCCGCCATGGCGCGCTGCACCACCAGGAAATCCGTACACCAATAACCAAAGCTCAATACGAAGCCCAGGCCCATCACCAGTCCGAACCACTCCACACCCATCGGGTTGTGGGCCGCCTCTCCCATATATTTCCAGGAGTGGGTCAGCGCATCGGGATTCATGTTCTCCGACAGAATCTCGGAGCGGAACCAGCCTTCCTGAGCCAACCGTGCCTTCACGCCTTCCCAGCCGCCGACGTTCTTCAATCCCAGGAATACCAGAGGGATGAACCCGAAAACGATCAGGAAAAACTGAATCACTTCGTTATAGATCGCCGAAGTCAATCCTCCCAGGAAGGTATAGAGCAGCACGATGAAACCCGAGACCAGCACGCAGGTATTGAAATCCCAGCCCAGGAGCAGGTTCAACAGCTTGCCCATGGCGTACATCGAAATACCCGAAGAGAAAACCGTCATTGCCGCAAAGGACAGCGCATTGAAGCCGCGCGTCTTTTCGTCAAAGCGCAGTTTCAGGTATTCGGGAACCGACCGGGCCTTGGAACCATAATAGAAGGGCATCATGAAGATACCGACGAAGATCATGGCCGGGATGGCGCCAATCCAGTAAAAATGGCTTGTCGCGATGCCGTACTTGGCACCTGACGCCGCCATACCGATCACCTCCTGGGCTCCCAGGTTGGCCGAGATGAAGGCCAGACCCGTGATCCAGGCCGCAATGGACTTACCCGAAAGGAAGAAGTCCGTACTGGTCTTCATATATCGTTTCAGAGCGAAACCGACACCCAGTACAAAAATGAAATAGATGATCAGGATAGCCCAATCAACCGCAAACAGCTCAAATTTTGGAATCGTATAAGTAAGAGCACTCATAAACTTGGGCCGAGTTTCTCAGGTTTACTCCGGCGTGTCAATATCTGAGAAAGGCAAAAAATTGGACACCTTGCTTCAAAATAAAGGCATTTCATAGACCAGAACCACTAATGAACACCAATAGACACGAATAAACACGGATGTATTGGATTGGATTGGGTGGTCTAAGAAGCCGTGCGAGGTAAAGACCGCAAAACTCAGGTCAAAGCAACAAACACTTCAGCGGATGTCTCTCATCATTATATAAGGCACCTCACAAATCTGTGTCCATCTGTGTTCATCCGTGGTTCCTCGCCTGCCGTTGTTCTGGTCAACGCGCAGACCCATCATACCAATCAAAATGGGACGCTGATCAGCGTCCCATTTTTCATAACTCCTGAAAGAGTTTTGTTTTTCGGCCGTTACGGCCTTGATGTTTTACTTGGCGTCGCCTTCGCAGACCAGGCGGATACCGGCCCAGTTGGCCGATGCCAACCACCAGATGCTCTTGGGCTGATTGGGATCCATGTCGTTCCACTTGATCGTCTCTTCATCGCGCGAGGCGCTGCGGAGACCCTCTGCCGTACTTTCCCAGTGACCACCGCGGAGAATACCCCACTGCTGGTCTTTGGTCTTGAACTGAACCCACTCGCCGACGTTGCCGGCCATATCAAAGAGACCAAACGCATTGGGCTTTCTCTTAGCCACCAGGTGAGTGGTGAAATCCGAGTTATCCTCAAACCAGGCATACTCTTCGGCATCATCCGCGCTCTCGCCCCAGTAATAAGGGGTGGTGCTTCCGGCACGGGCCGCATACTCCCACTCTTCTTCAGTGGGCAAACGGAATTTCTTACCGGTCTGCTTGGTCAGCCATTCGCAGTATTTCTCTGCGGCAAAGGGGCTCATACCCAGTGCAGGATAATTGCGTCCGTCTCCCAAACCACGAGCAATGGTCCCATAGGGCGAGCTGGGTCTGCAGATTCCATCTACATTTTCCTTCTTGAGCACTTCCTTGGTCAGCTCGACCTTGAGCGAGCTATCCCAAACCCAGGGCTCGAACTGCGCCCAGGTGACTTCGGTTTTGCTCATGTAGAAGGGTTTGACCTCTACCTCAGCCGGTTCCAGATCCAGCTTTCCACGGCCTTTTTCTCCTTCAGGAGCGCCGATTTTGACCTTGCCGCCCGGAATGGCGACCATATCAATTTTGAAGGTCTTGCCTCCGGCCAACTTCACTTCTTCAGTGAAGCTTTCCAGCTTGGCATCAGCAGCACTCACACTTATCGCGGCCAGAGCGGCCAGCACAGCGGTTGTTAAGACTAGTTTTTTCATCACAAAAACCTTTCAGTTTCCCGTCATCTTAGACGTCGGAGTCTGGTGTTTTATTCTAACAAAATTCAGACATCCCAAAAAACGCGACGCACAGTCTAAGAGTAGAGGCCTTGAAATGTCAAACATCGATTTTACAAATTTAGGCAGAAAGCGGCTTCACTCTGTCTTCCTGAGCACAACGCCCAAGTGATTGGCATTGTGGCGCAAGTAACCGGGGAGGTTTGCATTGCCGACGGGTGAATTGAGTACTTTGGCCTTGCCTTCGGCGTCTCGGGTAACCATCGTCGTGGAGCCGCCTCCATCCAGGTTGAGAGCCTCCCAGGCGCCGAATTCGAGCATCCAGCGGCCGACATCCTCGTAAGTGGCCCCGATGCTGTAAGTCGGCTGGCGCCCGTCAATCGTCATGATATAAACATAGCGGCCATCCCGAGAAATCCCCACTGCCGTCCGGGGGTGAATCGATTTATCACTCTGCTCGACAACCTTGCCCTCTTTGAGGACGATCATATTGCCGGCAACAGCCGTGCGCACTCCTTCAAGCGGCTGGTCCGGCCGGATGACGCCAATCGCAGCGACGCCGTTGGAAGAAACCGTAAAAGCCGGGTAGCCCGCCTCGGAGGGTGAAACCAGAGTCCCTTCGGAAACAGCCAGGCCAATGACGTTGGAAGGCCCGCGGGTAGTCCGGGTCTCGGCATTGAAGGGAGAATAGAAGTTCGCGTTGACGGCCACGTTCAGATCGTTTTCGGTGAGGAAATCAGCCGTTGTCGTCCGTCCCGTTTCTCTTTCGCCCTCTTTGAAATCCTTGTAGCGCCCGTTGGTGTAGAAAAGCAATCCCTCCTGCCGGGTATCAATTCTCATGACGCAAACCTTCTGGAGCGGATCGCTCTCTTCGGTTTTCCGGAAATCTATTCCGGCAAATAGCGGCGTCCAGGTTTGCTCGGAAAGAGCCTTCACCTCGAGCGGCTTATCCGCGGAGCTGCCGCCGAACTTGATCGTCCATGCCGTCGCGAGCACTGAATAATCACCTGTTTGAGAGTGAGTTAAAAAAGGACTACCCCAAGCGATAAGCCCCAGGGATAGTGCCAGAATCGTTTTTTTATTCATCCTTTTCTGATTCATAGCGCAAATACATTCATTTACCGGGGCCCATTTTAGCCATTCCGGGCATACAATGGAAAACAATTGCGTGTTGTTTCATTATTGATTTAGAAATATCTTTCAAAAGCACAAAGGGTTGTATACACTCCGAGTGGTTTTTTTGCATTTGCTGAGGGACAGCTCTCGCAAAAAAAAACACTACAAGTCTGAAACAAAAAAAAACATATAAAAAACCACACTGGTTGAAATAGCCAATCACACGGGTGAAGTCTCAGCAGGGTGTGGAAGATGGAGCCAACACAATGAAATTCAAGAGGATCGTACTCGTAGCACTTTTACTGGCTGCATTTATTTGTCTGGGAGGGATAGCCTATCTGGCTTTTGTTCATAAATCCACCTCTCATCTCATGACGCAGGCAGCAGAAGCGATCAAAGCCGGTGAGACCCAAAAGGCAAAAGAGGTTCTTTCGGCTGTAATTACCCGGGATCCGTATAATGAGGGTGCCTACCGAACTCTTGCAGAGCTATCGGAAAAGGAGAAAGATTATTTTTCCAGCATGTATTTCTGGGGAGAGGTCATTGTCTTGAACCCCCTCGATAAAAAGGCGTATCTCAATTTCTTCGAAACCGCTTTATTTGGCGGTGCGGGCACCTATGCCTATGAAAAATACCTGATCAATAAACCGGCCAAGGATTTGACCGATGATATCCTCTACCGGCTGGGTCTGATCGCGATGAACCGCAGGGATCAGGATGTCTCTTTCGAGATCAAAGAAGAGCTTTCTCTGAGAAAATCACCCTACCTGGATTTATTACAGGTAAACGAGGCCTTGATCGCGGGCACTTTCAACGTCTTCAAACAATTCGAGGAACTCGCAACCCGGACTCAGTCTGAAGCCGTGCGGGATTGCGCCAATGCCGCTCTGTCCGCAGACTGTCTGGCCAGGGGTGAGCTGGAAAAAGCGCTTGAATACCTGAGGCTCATCACGGGTGCCGATACGTATGCGAAAATCGACGCTACGATTATTAAAGCCCAATGTTTTCTGGCTCAAGAGGATGTCAAACAGGCACGAGCTGCTTATGAGGAGATATACCGGATGCAGCGGGCGAATATCCCCCTCATGCTCACCTGTGTGGAGCTGGCCTTCACGGATAATGACCCGCAAGCCATCCTGAAAATGACTGAAGAGCTCAATGTCGCTTCCAAGTCAGGCCTGGCTCTGGATTATTACTTGCGTTCACTGGTGGCCTCACTTTCCGGAGAGAATGAGAACGCCCTGAAGTTTATCAATCTTGCGGGGAGCTTTCAGAACCGTGTCGTGGGAAGGATTCTCAAATTCAAACTGGCCAGCGACTTGAAAGATTTGCCCAATGCGACTGAATCGGCCCAGGCTCTGGTGAGCTCGGGACTGCCTGCTATTCTCAAAGAGGTGCTCCAGCAGCATTTACTGGAGTTGATCAGCGTGGCGGAAAAGGACGGAAACACTGATGCGGCCAGATCACTGGCGGCTTCACTCCTGGTGATCGCTCCGGAGCAGCCGGTTGCCGTGGGATACGCCATGGTCCAGGCTCTGAATGATCAGAATTATCCCGTGGTTTTGAAATATGCCGAATCACTGCTCAAGCAGAACCCGGCCAATAATCCGGCCTTCGAAGCCAAATGCATTGCACTCTTCGCACAGGGACTCTTCCGGGATGGGATAGCCTGGACAGAAACCAAACTGCAACAGGAACCGACGAACCACTTGGCGGCGATTTTCCAGGCACGTTTCGCCTCCAATTCAGGCCAGACGGAAATGGCCATACAGAGATATACCGAGGCGGCACCCTATGTTCCGGTAGAGATATGCGAAGAAGCGGGGAACTTCATCATCAGCACAAGCCAGGACCCGGAGAAATTCTTTCAGCTTTTGGAGGCTTCTCCTGATCCAGCAAAACAGATGCTCGCCAGAGGACTTCGCGCCCAAGTGGCAATGAGGGAGAGCGATCCCGCAAAGGCTGAGGAATTACTGCGTCAGGCGATCGCAATCTACCCGAAAGCACCGGGGGTGCGCTCGGCTCTGGCAACATTGCTTTACTCTCAGAATCGCAAAGCCGATGCCCGCAAAGTCCTGGAAGAGGGAATCAAAGACAATCCTACTACCGATAACCTCAAGGTCCGACTGGCAGCGCTCCTCATGGAGGAGACTACCCCAGAAAACCTCCAGCAGATTCTCGTTCTCTTGAAGGATATCTGCATCCCTCAGCAACAGGATGGCTTCCCCTACGCAATTCTATCGGCTGCCTATGCAGCTCTGGGCCAATCCGAAGAGGCTATGCAGGCAGCGCTCCGTGCCAATGAGCGCAGCGGCGGCGGGTCCGAAGCTCCTTATCAACTGGGTTTACGTTTCCTGGAGAAGGGACGTTTTGTTGAATCGATTGAGCATTTCAAACGCGCCAGGCAGGCAGGCCCCAACGACACCCGGATTGCGGGGGCACTGGTCAAAGCCTATAACGGAGCCGCGGCGCAGGAGAGAGCAGCCCTCCTGAAAAAATCTTATTCCGAAGAAGCTCTAAAGCTGGCCCCCGATGATGCAACTGCTTTGAAGACTCTCGAAGAAGCAAATAAGGCACTGGAGGCAGAGGCCGCTTTGAATGAAAAAACTTAATCAGCTTTTTAGCCGGGTTGGCCAAACACCGCCGATCCCGGGACTCCTCCTCCTGGGGACCGCTCTTTTGGGGATATGGCACGCGACCTTCTCCTACAGTTGGGATTCGGGCCTGGCTCTCTGGGCCTGGGGACTGGCGGTTTTATATCCCTTCTATGCACAGAATGCCGACGAGCTGAGCCGGTGGCAATCCCCCCAGAAGAGGAGCCAATGGGTCGCCTGGGCGCTTCTGGCCCTGAGCGTAATCCTGGTCATTACGGGTCCCAAGCTCCTGATACTGCCGGTACTGCTGGCGGCCGGGGTCTTTTTCTTCGGAAATCTCAAGCTGGGGATTTACGGTGCCGGGGCCATTCTGGTCTGGACGCTTATCCTGCCCCAGGCTGAATACCTCCAGCACCTGATCAGCCTACCCATGAGAATCATGAGCGCCGGTTTTTCTTCCGAAATAATGAGCCTTATCGGGTACGACTCGATGGCTGAGCAGACGGGAGTCAATCTCAACGGCAGAATGATTGCCATCACGGCGGCCTGCAGCGGCATTGAGCAACTGGAAGCCATGCTCTTCATCTGCTGGATACTCTCCTTTTCCATGCAGTTCAGACCGCTCTTTCAGCTCCTGCATTTTTTCACCCTCCTGCCGATTCTCCTTTTTTCCAATACGGTCCGGCTGGTCGTCACGCTGATCGGCATCCAGACCGTGGGGGATATTTTCCTCTCAGATACGATTCATACCACCTTGGGCTTTGGGATGGTACTGCTCTCGATTCTGCTCTTTGTCGGAATAGGCAATCTCTTCCCCAAAAAACCGATTCAAAATAAAGCCGTATGAATGGATGGATGAAAAACGTTCTCTGGCTCCTCTCGGCTCTGCCGCTTTTGAGCAAGGCGCACTACGTCTACAGAACCTGGATTGACTCTCCCCTGGAGCGCGGAGGCTGGATTATCTGGGTCTGCATCCCGGCAGCTCTTTTCCTCTGCGAGTATATCCGCCGGCAGGTCCGGAGCCATTCCCATGGAGATAAGGGTGAGTATCGCGGGTGGTTCATCGCGGCGATCGTGATCGTTGCGGCCGCCTGGGTCTATTTCAGTTTCGGCCCCTCCCGCGTCCATGCGATCAGTATCCTCCTGGGGATCGCCCTCTTTTATCTGGCTACGGGATTGCGCTGGGGTCTGTCTGTTTTTATCTCCCAGTGGCCTAGCGTCTTTTTTGCGATTCTGGCGACACCCTCGCTCTCCTTCTGGTTGGGCCACTATCTGGAATTCGAGCTCCGGGACGCCCTCTCTTATGTAGTCGCCAAGCTGGCTCTTGCCTGGTTCTTCCTGGCTCTCTGGAGTCTCTGGGTCAATTACAAGAAGGCTTACCCGCGGCTTCAGAGTTTTCTCTTTTCTCTGGCTCTTTGCGCGGTGGCTCTGTTCGCACTTGCCCAGCGGCAATTGGTCCAGAACGGTGCCCCGATTCAATTAAACCTGGAGGAGCTCCAATCGGGCGAGTGGCTGGCCCGCAAGGCGGAAGTAACCGAGCGCGACCTGAACTTCTTCACCGGCTGCACCTGGATTGGCCGAATGGAGTTTTTTGACAACCAGTCCTCTCTTTCCGTCCTGGCGCTCCAGGTGGCCGATATCACCAACCTGCACCCGATGCCCATTTGCCTTAAATCCGGCGGTTCCGAGATCGTCTCTTCGAGTCAGATTTATCTGAATGTTCACGGCAAACCCGTTCAGGTGAACGAGCTGGAAATCCTCACCGGGGGCACACGCAGTATGGCTTATTCGGTCTACTCCAATGACGAATTCTCCACAGGGAACTTTGCCCGGTTCCGCCTTTTGAGGAAGGACCGCAAAATCTGGTGGCACTATCAGATTATTACGCCCGTGGAGCCCGACAAAGAAACGGCTCATAGGCGGGTGGAATCTTTCCTGAACACTTTTGCGGTCGAGCTTAAAACCCCGGCCGAAGAATCTCCCCTCGAAAAGTAAGAGCATCCCCGGTTTTTCCGCGATACAAAAACTCCGCAACCTGATAGACTCCCGGCACGGTGGAAACATCCAAAGAGGATCATCTCCTCAATATCGTCTATGAGGATTCGGAGCTCCTGCTGGTCAATAAACCGGCCGGACTGGTTTGCCATCCCACCAAAACCGACTGCCTGAGCAGCCTCGTGGCCCGGCTCCGTATCTATCAAGGCTCCTGCCCGCTGCGGCAGAATCCACGGCAATGCGCCTGGAGAGCCGACGGACTTTGCAATTACGCCTTGAAAGAAGAGAGCGCCGCCGCCGAGATTCACCTCATCCACCGTCTGGACCGTGAAACCAGCGGAGTTGTCCTGGCCGCCAAAAACAGCACAGCCGCCCGGTCGCTGGGGTTTCTCCTGCAACAGGGCAAATTCACTAAAAGCTATCTGGCCATCGTCTACGGGGTACCCAATCCCGCAAATGGCACCATCCACCAGCCCCTGGGCAAGGACCTGCAGAGCCCGGTCGCCATCAAAGATTGTGTCCGGGGCGACGGCACCCCGGCGGAAACCCGCTATTCTCTCCTCCGTACCTTCAATAGAGGCGATCAGACTTTCAGCCTCCTGGAGATATTCCCCCTCACCGGACGCAAGCATCAGATACGAATCCATCTGGCCTGGTCCGGCTGCCCCATCGTGGGCGATAAACTCTACGGCCTGAATGAGCGCTATTACCTGGACCTGGTCGAGGGCCGCCTCACCGAAGAGCAACGCCGGGAACTGCTCCTGCCCTGGCAGGCGCTCCATGCGCGGAGCCTCTCCTATCGCGACGCCAACGGGATTGAGCGAGCCTTCACCTGCGAGCCCGAAAAATGGTTCCTCGATTTTACCGGCCTGGACTCCCCCGAAGCCCTCAACACACTCATCCCCGCAAAATCTCTGCCCTGAAACGCCACCTCTCTGCACCCTGTCTTCCGGGCAACATTCTTCCATCGCATTGCCTCTAAATCCTGAAAGGATTGAGGCTTTGATGGACGGATTGGAACTTTTTCCTGGCTTTATTTCAACGTACTCTTTTGTAGCTTTTATTCTCATATTCAGAGAGATACACATATTTTAGTGCGTTCTTTTTGAGGCAATCACCTTTTTTTATCCCTCCCCCACCCCCTTTTCGGCGCGCCTGTTTTTGAGGCAATGCGGGCAATGCGCTGCAAAAATGTATTTGATATTTTCGTTTGATAGACAAGACATTTTACCTTATGATGATGCAGTTTTTTTACAAGCATATACATGGCTTTACAACACAAAAAACAGGAAACCAGAATCCGTAGTAAAAAATACAGAAAATGGAAGCCATACTCGTCTATAGCTGTACGGTATTTGTATCGTGCATTAGGTAAGGGACTTACAAAAGAAAAATTGCAAGTTTAATTATGACCATTTTCGTTTATACACCAGACTTGAATACAATGTCGAATACATACAAAAAAGATGCCGGGCATAATTGAGATTGAGGAGGTCTAACTTAAATGGGAAAAGAATTATTTGATAACATTCCGAGCAAGGTTGGCGATCTGCTCAGCGATGTAAAGAATGGAAAGGTTGGCCTTCCTGATCTTCAGAGACCGTTTGTCTGGAAGGACAAAAAAGCTCGCGATCTGCTGGATTCAATGTTAAAGGGTTATCCGATAGGATACATTATGCTCTGGCAGTCTCCGGAAGATTATGAGACTGTCAACCATATTGGTGCGAACGACAAAACTTATATTCGGCCAGACTATCTTGTCATTGACGGGCAACAGAGATTGACGGCACTGTTGGCGGCGATATCAGGGATTAAGGTAAAAGATAAGAATTATGCTGAGAGGCAGATTCGCATTGCCTTTAATCCGCTTACACGGGAATTCGCAGTCTGGACGCAAGCCTACGAACGCAATCCAGAATGGATAAATGGAATAAGCGCTGTTTTTGAAGCTGACGCAAATCACGATGTTCCAAAGTTCAGACGGCAGTTTATCAAGGAATGTAATGCCGGTCGTCAGAAGAATGGAAAGGTTATCCTGACAGATGGCGAGGAAGAAATCATCGAAACGAGCATAAACGATCTGCTCAACCTTTCCATCTATACGCTACCTACTCTCCGAATTAATGCCAAAGCAACGGAAGAGGACGTGGCAGAGGTCTTTGTTCGTGTCAATTCAGGTGGACAGACGCTTACTGAGAAGAACTTCATTGAAACCCTTCTTGCTGTTTATGACAATGACGTTCATGACAAGATTGATAAGTTCTGCGCAGATTCTCGCATACCGAAGGACGGTACGGCCTATAACTTTATTTTAAAAGTTGATCCCTCGCACCTGATCCGTATGGCGGTGGCAGTCGGTTTCCGCCGTGCCCGCCTGCGCTATGCCTACATGCTTATGCGAGGCAAAGATCTCGAAACCGGAATCATAACAAGTGCGGAGCGGGCTGCGAATCTTACCAAATTCAAGAATGCACTTGATGAAGTGACTAATCTGAATAACTGGCACACATTCATGGGCTTATTCGCAGATGCAGGCTATGTGAACGGAAATATCGTAGCTTCCTCGAATGCCGTTGTATTCTGCTATGTTCTTTATCTGCTCGGAAAATTCAACTATAAGGTTCAGCCAATTACGCTGCAGAAGATCATCAAGAAGTGGATTTTCATGTCGACGATTACATACTTCTATACCGGTTCGACTGAGTCTGAAGTAGAGAAACAGTTCGCGGATTTAAGAAGTATTCATACCGCTGACAAGTTTGTAACATATTTGGAAGAAGTTATTTCCACAAGATTTACAGACGATTACTTCAATCTTACATTACCGTCAGATATTATGAGTGCGGCGGCAATATCTCCCGCATGGTTTGGATATATAGCTGCCTTGAACGTTCTGGGTACACCGATGTTATTCAGTACTACAACGTTGGCAGCAAAACTCCTGCCCGGAGCGAGTGGCGATAAGAAGGCCATTGATAAGCATCATATCTTCCCGAAACATTATCTGACGAAAAACGGATACACGAGCGACCGCGACAGGAACCAGATAGCGAACTTTACATATCTGGACTATAACACGAACATCGATATTTCGGACGATCCACCAGCTAAATACGTTGCTAGATATCGTCAGAAGCTTGGCGAGAACGGATATAAAAAGACATGCGAAGAAAACGCTTTGCCCGTTGACTTTGAAAAAATGGAGTACCCGGCCTTCCTTGAGCAGCGTCGGAAGTTGATGGCGGGTATTGTCAAACAGGCATATCAGAAACTGTGCGAGTAAACCTTTTAAGGTTTTTCATACATTTTAAGTTTTCCTGTTTAGGGGTTTCGGGAAGAAGGTTTTGGTCAGATGACGGCAGTGTTACTTTGGGCATGTGGTCCTTACTTTATAACGAGCTTAACGACCTTGCTGCCAAGAGTAAAGAGGCTGAGAGAGGCGCGACAAAGTATGTGTTGCCTGAGATCGCAGAGCAATATCTCAAAAACCGTCTCTTTGGCAGTTGGGGTACGGTGCCTTTTCGGTGAGCCAATCCATGTTCAATGCCGTTGAAGAATATATTCGGAATCAGGAAAAACACCACCAGAGCAAAACATTCCAAAAGGAATTCCGAAATTTATTGAAAAAGCATGGGATTCAATGGGATGAAAGATACATCTGGAGATGATTTTGGGGAGTGTGCAGGTCTAAGAATTCATGGCTGCGACCCCTACGGGGTCGGTAGGGATATTATTATCATTCTGACCAGGGGTCTATGACCCCTGGCTATGTTCTGGCATCCCTGCGGGATGCTTAAGAATGGTATGCTCCGCATACCTTAAGGTAACGCCTGTTTTTGAGGCAATGCAGTCGGCCACTCATCACTTCCAGGAGAATTCCTGTTTATTCCGGCGCGGCTTTTGGGTAGAATGGCTTCCGTGAGTTGGATTGGAAATGTATTGGGAGTGGCTCTGGTTATCGGAGCGCAAACGATCGGTTTGGCAGCGGCGGCAGATGGCAGCGGGAAGGCTGAGTTCAGTCTGGAAGAGCTCAGGGGGCAATTCGCCCAGCCGCCGGCCAAGACGAAGATCATGCAGATCATCCACAACTGGCCCGATTCACATGAGCAGCAGG
>CAZSTC010000040.1:0-21719 GCA_964609795.1 uncultured Verrucomicrobiota bacterium | reverse complement strand
TTGAAACTTCCACGTGGTAATCACCCGCGTCAGAAATCTTCGCCCGTTCCACCGTATAAGTCGGGCTTGCGGCCCCTTCAATAGCGTTACCCTCTTTATACCACTGCCAGGAGAGAGGCTCTGAGCCGCTGGCCTCGGCACTGAGCGTAAAAGATCCAAACACAGGTACTTTCACATCTTGAGGTTGGAGGGTGATTCCCGGCGCCTGCGGAGGAGCGGGAAGCTCATCCGGACCCAGCGTGTAATTCAGCAGAACCTCATCCGCCGAGAGTGCGCCGCTATAGATGCGAAGCTCATCGAAATCTCCGGCAAAATAGGGGTCGCCGCCGAACTGGGATTTGCCTATCCACATGTTGGGCGAATCGCCAAACTGAGTCGGGTTGAATTGTTGAATGCCGGCTCCGCTCCAAACCCCGCCGGTGTAGAGAGTGCCCGTCTGGGTCTTATGATCATAAACGTAGACGATATGGCGGAAAACGCCGTCGCCAATCGGCAGCGCCGGGGCGTAAATCTGATTTTCGACTCCATTCAGTCGAACGCCGTTGCAGAGATTGTTCCCGGCCTTCCAGGTGGTCATGGTGTAGTTGAGGCCGCTACCGATAGTTCCATCATTGCGGATTTCACAATTGCCGAAATCGAAAAGCCGCATCCAGGACCCTTTATCATCCGTGGCCCGGGCCCACATCTCCACCGTGAAAGAGGGGAAAGTGGAGATGAGATTGGGCGGTAGAGCCAGGAAACTGCCGTTTGTCAAGGAGCGGGTATCGCCCTGGCCATCGAGCGAGAGATAGGAATTGGTAATTGTGGCCGTGCCGAAGAGAGTCCCGTCAGCCAGGCCGACCGAGTCTCTGGCAATGGGTTTATCCCCTTCATAGACCGGGTGAAAACTGTAGCGGTGATAGAGAATGGCATCGACGTAGGAGCCCTTTTCCTTGACCGTGAGCTGTGCTCCCTGACTCGTCTGGGTGCCTTTGGCGTTGGTGATCTGGACCGTATAGATTCCGGCATCACTGAGGCTGGCCGAGGGGATCACAAGGCTGGGTGAGGCCGCTCCTTCGATGGGCGAGCCATCCTTGAACCACTGATATTCCAGAGGAGCGGTTCCTGTGGCCGAGACGCTGAAAGAGACCGAGCCCTCCAGGAGGACACTTTGATGAGAGGGTTCCTTCACGATGACTGGCGGGTAGGTGGGCGGCGGGTCGACGTGACCCTCTTTGCCGGTGCCTGGAGTGCCTCGAGGTTCCCGGCTGGGCTCCCAGTTTTCGGCTGTGCTCCAGAGCGGTTCTTCTGCGGCCAGGTCAACGGTGACCAGGCTGTAGCCCTCCCCATCGGTCTGAGGGTACCAACTGTTGGAATAGGTATAAGAGAGAATGGGCGAGCCATCCGCAGCACTCAGGGTAATCCTTTCCCCTTTTCGGGAAAGATTGCTCTTGTAGCCGTCCAGGAGCAGCATCTGGCGGGTATCATAGCGTGTTGCGAAAGCGGCCGAATTTTTGCAGAGGACCAGGTATGCTCCCGGAGCCAGCAGTACCTCCGGGAAGGTGTATTCGATTCCTTCAGTAAAGGCGGCGCCTTCGAGGTTCATCCAGTGCTCGGAGGTGTTCCGGAGCTCAATCCATGCGAAATCATCGCTGGTATAGCCCAGAAGCGATTCCTCTTCTGAGAGATCAGCCGAGTACATCATTTCGCTGACCTTCAGGAGGCTATCGGCCGGGTGGTCCAGATCGCGTCCGTCATATTCACTCAAGGCGCTCCAGACGCCATTGCTCAGGGCGCGTGCTTTAACCCAGGTGTTTTCACCCGTTACCGGGATGGAGGCCTCGGTCCAATGGGCCGAATCCCGACTGAGCGTGATGGAGAGATCAAAGCTGGAAGTGCCGGCTGCGGAGACGGTGAGGAGATTTCTCCCCTGGCGCAAGAACGAGGTTTTGAAGCTGCCCGGCTTAATGACGCTCCCGTTGAGGTAGACCGTTCCGGAGCCTTTGACGATATTTAGGGCGGCTGAGCTGATATCGGCCAGATGATCCAGGACGAAAGATTTGCGCAGATAGGCCTGCGTGGCGGAGAAGCCATTGGCCGGCCGTTTTATGCTCCAGCCATAGTCATTGTAGAGACGGTGGTTCCAGTTGACCGTGGAGTGATTCCTCTGATCCGGCGGGGCCTCTTCGCCTTCGTAGCATCTCCAGAAAGATTGGGCCGGTACCACGACTTCGTCAATAAGCTCAGGGGAATTGGAAACGGGCAGGAGCTCCAGAGCCTCCGGGTTAAGAGAGCCTCCCGGTAAGCGCGGGTCGCTGCCATCAAGCGTAAAATAAACGGGCGCATCTGCCGTCCTGATTTTCACAATAGAGGCCTCACCCTCATTCTCCAGACTCAGCCCGGGAGCCTCCAGAGCCGGATACCAGCCATGTTTGCGCAGGATGGGGAACATCTCATATTCGCGGCCGACCAGGAACGCATCGGTCACCAGATGGCAGGCCGATTTCCAGGTTTCATACGTGTAGCGGCCTCCCCATTGATTGCCCCAGCGGGCCGATTCAGCCACGACCGGCTGCTCAATGGTCTCTACTCTTGCGTTCCAGCGCTCCAGCGAGTTTTCATAGGAGAGAGCACCGCCTTCCTGATACTCCTTGTTGGCCAGGTCGATAAATTTCTGATAGTACTCGGGATGCTGCATCAACTTGCGATGAAGGTCCATCGGGTTGAAATCGCTCCAACGGCTCCAGTAAGTGGAGTTCTTGAAGTATTCGATCGAATCCTCAATCCCGAGGAAAGCTCCCAGAGAGAGCTCCGCATCGTGCTTGAGCCATTGGAACCCTGCCGGGTTAGCGCGGTTATAGACGGCGTTGACGTTATTGACCACGTTAATCCAGGAAAGGGGGCTATCGGCATCGGCCGTGTAAAGCGTGGTCAGGATATAGTGAATGAGATTTTCCTGATCCAGAAGAACCGGGCTGGCCGGGTCGCGGCTGCCATCGGCTTTGAGACCGAGTACCTTCCAGTAATTCCCCTCAAATTCTCCGGAGAAGCCGTTGCGCGCGTATTCGTAGAATTGCATGTAGGCATCCGGCGTTCCGTCTTTGACTTCGATCACACGCGCACTGGAGGTTTTCAAGGCATCCCAATCATCGGATTGGCCGCCGCCGTAGGAAGCGGCGAAATCGGCCTCGCCACGCTCCTGGCTCTGGTAAAGTCCCCAGTAGGTTCCGTTGATATAGAGATGATAGTAGCGGCTGCGGGTGTACATCTCGCCCATATCGCGCTGGGTATCCCGCGAAAAGACTTCCCGGGCAAAGGTATTCTGCCAGGGTGCATCCACATTGGAGGACCAGGAGTTATTCTGCTCAGCCCGGAGGTCTACCTTGCTGAATTCGGGCGCTCCCTCATCCCCGAAAAGCGGGAAAAGGAGGTTGCCCTCGTAACTCGTACCGAAGAGCAGGCGTAGCGATTTCTTGGGGGCCGAGCGTCCGACGGCTCCGCGGATTCGCAGTCCCGCATAGATGTCAAATTCCTCTCCGCCTTTGGGGTCGATCAGTTCCACCGAGACGGGCCGCTCCCAGTCCTCTCCGGACTGAGAGTAATTATCGAAAATGCCGGAGGAACCGTAGAGATTGGAGGAATCTGTCACCAGAGAAAGCGTCGGGATATCCTTGAGGCCGTCAATGATGCGCTGCCGATAGAGGCTGTCATTGACGATGGTACGGCGCATCGTGCTCTGTTTAATAACGTCATCAATGAAAATCCAGGTACGGCTTTCGACCTGGGAAGGGAGATAGTTATCTTTGAAGGCAACGGCCCGCAGTACGGTGGTTTTATAAACAGAAATCGGCTGAGTGTAAGGCGAGGAGCTCTGGGTAGGTGTGGAGCCATCCAGAGTGTAATAGATAGCCGTGTCGACTTCGGGGCTACTCAGGCTTACTGAAAAAGCCTTGGTGTGGAAACCTCGATCCTGACTGAATTGGACGCCCTGGAGCCGGCCGTTGGGAATCGCATATTCATCGTTGGCACGGCGCGGGCTCGGGGTCATAAAGTAGCCATATTCCGGAGGCGTCGCCGCATCATAGTTGCCGACCACCCCATAGGAAACGTCGGTATATTGCTCCGGGTAAGTCGGGGAGAACTCATCCTCAATAACGCCGTCAGGCCGGATCAGTGCCAGATATTCGCCTTCCCGTCCGAGACTGAAATTCACGTGCCATTGGCCGCCCACGATTGGGTTTTCCGAGCCGCTGGCAAAGAGCAGGAAGTAGCTGTTGGCTCGAATGGGAATCTGGGCCGTGGCGGGAAACTGAAACTTGGTCGGATTCTTGACCGAGTCGGTCAAATACCAACCGGCCAGGTTGATATCCTGATCGGTCAGGTTGCGGATTTCGATCCAGTCTTCTTTTTGTCCCGTCGCGGTGGTGATGCCGGTTTTGTTGGAAGCCGAAAACTCATTTATTCTCAGGGTCTGACCGCCCTGGGCAAACGAGATCGAAGCGAGCAACATCGATAGAAGAGTCCACTTCATCAAAAAAGTATTAAAAAAAACGCGCATATAAAAAACTTATCCGGAACATTCAAGGCTCCGGCTACGGTTCCTTTATTCACCGCAATTATCGTACCAGAAGAAGGTAGCATAAAAATGAGTGCTTGAAAAAGAGAGATTTTTACCCGGCTGACGGATCGCCTCCGTTTCCGGGAGATGGAAGAGGAAATAAAAAAGGCACGGGCGTTCAATTACCCGTGCCTTTTTAAAAGCGATTCAGAGTTACTTATGCTAATTCGGCTTCAAAATCATCGCTTTCCAGGAAGCCTTGCAACTGGCGGATACGTGTTGGGTGCCGCATCTTGCGCAGCGCCTTGGCCTCAATCTGGCGGATGCGCTCGCGGGTCACTTTGAAGCGCTTGCCGACCTCTTCCAGAGTGCGGGAGTAACCGTCGCCCAGACCGAAGCGGAGCTCCAGCACTTTGCGCTCGCGCTCAGTCAGCGTGGTCAGCACGTCGCCCAGACGCTCCTTGAGGAGGCTGTAGCTGGTGACGTCGGAGGGATTTTCTGCCGATTTATCTTCCAGAAAATCGCCGAAATTGGTGTCTTCGCTATCGCCCACCGGAGACTGCAGAGAGATAGGCTGCTGGGCCATTCTCAGTACCGCTCTGACCTTATCGACATCCATCGTGAGCTCCTCGGCGATCTCTTCCGGGCTCGGCTCTCTGCCGTAATCCTGCAGGAGCTTCTTCTGCGCCCGCATCAGTTTATTGAGAGTCTCGATCATGTGGACCGGGATACGAATCGTCCGGGCCTGATCAGCAATGGAGCGGGTAATCGCCTGGCGAATCCACCAGGTCGCATAGGTGCTGAACTTGTAGCCGCGGCGATATTCAAATTTTTCTACCGCTTTCATGAGCCCCATATTTCCCTCCTGAATGAGGTCCAGGAAGGAGAGACCGCGGTTGGTATGCTTTTTGGCAATGGAGATGACCAGGCGCAGGTTAGCCTCGATCATTTCCGCCTTGGCCTGATGCGCCTCGCGGGAGTACTTGCTCAGGAGCTTGAAGCGCTCGAGGAAAACGCTCTCTTTCATGCGGACCAGCTTCTCGAGCTCCTCCAGCCTCTTGTAGCGTTGGCGAATCAGCCCCTCGACATTGGAAGAGTTATCATTATGGGACTCGAGTTCATTGAGAACACGGCGGGTGGAGAGGAACTCTTCGTGGATATTGGCGGTAAGCTGGGACATCTCTTCGATGACCTTTTGCTTGAAGTAGAATTTGGGCAGCATTTTCTTGAGCTTCACGTGCCCTTCCAGAAATTCCTTTTCCAGTTTCGCGTAGCGCTTGGAATCCTCATCGCCCTTACAATTGGCGATGTTCTCGTAACACTTCTCGACCTTCTCATCCTGAGCCATCACCGTCTTGATCAGACGCTTGAGTGCCCGAGCATAGGTGTCGCGGCTCTCGGCTTTCTGATCCTGGACCAGCTCGAAAGTGGATTCATCTTCGGGCTCCATGCCTGGCCTGCTTACCAGGGTCGTGTTTTTATCCTGAAGTTTCTCCTGAAGCTGGACCACGCGGTCGAAACGCTCACGGGGTGTCTCGGCAATCAGCTTCTCTGCCAGCGCCACATGCTCTTTGCCGGCAAAGCCCATATTATAGACGATATCCTTGACCTGATTTTCAGCAATCTCGATCCGCTTACTGATCTCCACCTCCTGGTCTCGATCCAATAGCGGCACCTGCCCCATCTGTTTCAGGTACATTCGCACCGGGTCATCGAGAATATCCTGATCGGTCTTGGCTTTATCGTCGTCAGAATCATCGCCGGCTTCTTTGGCGTTTAAATCGGTGTCCTTTTCCAGCTCGATATCCAGCTTGCGCAGCTCCAGGAAGACGCGGTCCAGATCATCAGCGGTTGCATCGGGTAAAATTTCTTCCACATCGCTGTAGCTCAGGAAGTCATCCTCCTTGAAGCGCTTGACCAGCTCGCGAACTTTTTCCTGCAGGAACGCGCTCAGCTCTTCAGTTTGGGGATTCTCCTGCGCGACGGCGGGAGTTTTGGCTGCGGATGCCTTGGCTGCGGGTGCTTCTTTTGCCGCCTTGGCCTGACCTTCGGCCGGGGTGCCGGCTGCCGGCTTCTTTTTAGACGCCTTTTCTTTGACGGCCGGCGTGACTATGGTATCCGTCACTTTTTGAGGAGCCGCCTCTTTTTTCGGTTTTTGAGCGGGTGCTTCCGCAACTTCCTTTTTCTTCCTGGATGCGGATTTGGGCTCGACCGGAGCCGCTGCAGGAGCGCTGAGCTCCTTACTGGCCTTACTGGTTTTTGCAGGGGTTTTCTCTTTTTCCTTCTTTACGGCAGCCGGAGCCGCCTTGGAGGCCGTCTCTTTTTGAGAAGTTTTGGCCGCGGTTTGAGTTTTACCTGCGGGAGCCTTGGCCGGAGAAGTATTGGTTTTGGGAGCGGCAGCGGATGCTTTTCCCTTGATTGATGAAGTAGCTTTCTGAGATTCGGGCTTGGCTGCCGGCGCTTTTACCGGGGGAGCCGCTTTCTTTGAGACCTTACCTGCCGAGACCGGTGAAGCCTTCTTCTTTGTTTCTATAACCTTCTCCTTTGCAATGGGTTTTTTGGATGAAGCCTTTTGCTCCTTCAGTTCCTCTTTATGGAGTTTTGAACGAGCCGCCACAGACGCTTTCTTGGCCGTGGTTGGTTTTAAAGTAGAACTTTTCTTCGCCTTGGAATTAGAATTCGATGCCATATACAAAACCTGCTCCGAGATGCAGACAGAATACCCTATCACAAAAAAGGGTTTTGCTCAAGTAATTCTGAAATATTTTTTCTTCTTTTTTGAGTTTCTTTGGCCGAGTTTGTTTTTTAAATTATAACGCCTATAGCCGCAAATGGTTATAAATTATTTTCGGAGGCTTATCGCTTCCAGATTACTCTCATTTCATTTGGCTCTGGTCGGTCCGGATCTTTGTTGGAAATTAATTCGTATCCCGTTCCGTCGAGTTTATAACTCAGAGTCCCCTGTTTATTCCAGCCGATGGGCATTGCCTCCAGATACGCTGGGACCAGCTCCTCTTCCAGCTTTTCAGGGTATCGACCGTTCTTGAGGTAGTACCGTTCCAGTGCGCATCCCAAAATGGCAACATCCCGGTTTGATTGGATACGAAGCCACTTATCATCAACGTATTGCATACCCTCTACATTCTCTTTGGCAAGGGAGGAACGGAGGGTCCTTCCTCGTTCCAGAGCTGTGTTCCAGCGGGGGCTGTCCAGCACCTGTTGCTGTGTGTCGATACAATCCCGGAAATCCCAGTACATTTGAATAAATTCGGCCTCATTCATTCTGACGATACCAGGGATCACATATCGGAGCAGAAAACCGATTAGAGGAGGTTGAGCGTCGATTCGGTGCTCTTTAAAGAAGGTATTAAGAACACCGAAAGAACTTCCTTCCAGGCCGAGTGCAAGGGAATTCAGAGGGTTCCAGCGATTCAAACGGGACTGTATGGAAAGAAGCTCTTCATCGGTCAACCCTCCCTCCAAAATGAGAAGATGAATCGTTTCGCAGGCGTGAGCTTGAACAGAAAGAGGGACCAGGCCAGAGACTACATCCGGAGGAACAGGCTTGAGATCGGAGAGATGAAACAGGTAATCCAATTCTGAAAGCGCCTCTGCCTTCATCCCCAGGCGAGCATAGAAAGCCGTCCGTGCAGATGCCTCTGCGGCTATATTCTTCGGAAGAACACTCGCATAGTAGAGGTTCGCAGCTTTCAGCAAGGAGGAAATATCGGAGGCGTCAATGAAAGAGCTTTCCTCAAGACACTGCTTGAGGCGCTCATAGGTTTCGTCTCCGTTTTTGCGAAACCCGAGCAGAAGGGTCGCAGCCTGTTGATCCGGCGTCATTGCCGCATAAGCCTCGGTGGAAGCAGTCGTTTTATTAAACTCGGCAAGATATGAATTCCATTCGGGCAACATTATCTGAATGGTTTCCCGATTTCGTTCATTAGTATAGATTTTGAGTGCTCCAAGTAGATCAACCCGATTCGTTATAACATTTCGTGCGGAATTTGTTGAAGCTTCAATCTCGGCTATACGGGTTTGGATATGCTCGAGTTGCAAGGAATAATTGGGGAGCTCGGTTGTCTCCAGACTTCCCGGTTTCGGTTTTTTGATTATTGGGGGTCTTCGAGATGGGGAGGCCGAATCCTTCTCTCCCGAATATTTTTCAGTAACTTTCTCTGAGGTCATTGAGAAGAAGGAAGATACATTAGAATATCTGTCCATCCAGAGAGATAGGGCATCTTTGTTTGTGCTTGTAGCGGAAGAAGTCTCCGGGTTCAGAGTATCGGCGCTGATTGGCGAACTCGTTTTGGCCAAAAGATACTCTTTCAAAAACGGAGATTTCATCAGGTCGGTTCCCTCGGGAATCTTCGTAATTCGCTGAACCATGTCCTGCCAGCGCTCACTATGAGTGATCTTGCGATATTGATGACTCCCCCAAAGATTTAAAACAATCAAAGCCAGGATTGCCAATCCCAGAAGGGCGAGAAACCCTGTTCCTATTTTTTTACAGACCGTGGCCATTTTCATAGCATTAAAAACTGGGTTCAGGATAATTCTTTAAGAGAGATAGTTAAACAACTTTTTTTACAAAAAAAAGCAGCGTTTCGATTCAACGGAAGTTATTTTCTACCCCCGAGGTGACCGAATAATTACCTCTTTTGGGGCGGTGCCTTGCGCCTGAGGGATCGGATAACGTTTTTGGTTTCCGGGTCCACCCGGAAGGAATCAATTATTTTCTGGAGCGCCTTGTTGAAGGTTTCGTTATCCAGGTGGTTCTCTTTCAAGTAGGGCAGGGTTCGATCCGGGAACTTGATGAAACAGGCAGAGATCGCCCAGGCCACGGCCATTTTAACGTAATAGCCTTCGTGCCGGATTCCGTCCAGCAGGCTGAGGATTCGCTCCAGGTAGGGTTCTGTGACGAAGTGAGCCAGCATCATTACGACGCCGAAACGGATATGGAACTCCCTCGAGTCGTGAAGGTAGGGCTGGATGAAATCCCAAAAACGTTCGGGATGTTTCCCGGCATCCTTGAGCCCGCAGCAAAAGACGTCGCAGGTGCCCCAGTTGGTGATTTTGGGGATGAAAGACCGGACGAGTTCGAGCCGCTCTTCCAGTTCCATCCGGGCTTGGGAGATGACCATGGCCTGCAAAACGGTTTCTTCGTGGGACTCCTCGGTGGCCAGGCTCAGCCAGGCGCGCCAATCATCGCGGCAGATTTCGCGTGCCAGGTCTCTGAGCTTGGGAGTGCGTACACCCAGGATATTGACGGCGCCCGGGATGATCGTGCTGGCAAACGCCCGGAGTGAGGGCTCAGCCAGCTCCCGGAGGCGGCATTGAACTTTCTGATGGATTGTCGGCTTCATCTCTCTGGAGACGAGGATAGTCCGGAGCCACGGAGGAGGAAAGAGCTTTTGAAAAAAAACAGGCGAAAAATCTCGGACGTTGTGGTAGGCTACGAAGGAGATGAGATGAAGGACGGGTCCCAGAGAAAACAAACCGGATATCGGAAGACGGTGTTGGGTTGCATCGGCATCACCGAAGAAGAGGGTTCCATTACAGAACTCTTTTGGGCGAAGGATGTTTTCGGAGCGGATACACGTGCCTCGGAGACGCCGCTTCTTGGGCGTGCTTTTGCGCTGCTGGAGTCTTACCTGAAGGGAGAAGCGGTGGATTGGAGCCCATTGCCGCTCTCGCCTCGGGGGACGCCCTTTCAATTGAGAGTGTGGGAAGAGCTCAAAAAAATCCCTCGCGGGCAGACCCGAACCTATGGGCAAATCGCTGCCCTCGTGGGTAATCCCCGGGCGGCCCGTGCTGTCGGCAGTGCGAATAAGAGAAACCCGATTCCCATCATCATCCCTTGCCACCGTGTGGTGGCTGGTGGCGGCCGGATTGGCGGCTTCCTGTGGGGAGTGGATATCAAAAGGAAATTACTGGCTTTGGAGGAGGTAGAATATGATACGAAAAGTTGAAGCAAAAGATCGTGCCGTTTTTCTGGAACTGGCAGATCAATTCTGGCATACCCCGGCGGTGCATCAGCCCATTGATCGGAGTCATCACGAAAGGACATTTGACCTCTTGATGGAGGGGACCCCTTTTGCGGCGGCGCACCTGCTCGAATATCAGGGAGAGATCGTCGGCTATGGTCTTCTGGCCTTCACCTATTCCAATGAGGCCGGGGGGAATGTGGTCTGGCTCGAAGAGCTCTATGTTCGGCCGGAGTTTCAGGGAATGGGCATGGGGCGAGAGTATCTTCTCTTTGTTCATGAGGAGTATGGAGACTGGGCGGCGAGGTTTCGGCTGGAAATTGACTCCGGCAATAAGGGAGCCGCGAAGCTTTACGAACGGCATGGTTACAGGAAAATGCCCTACCTGGAGTTGTATCGCGATGGGAAAAATACCTCGCAGTCCGATTGACAACCGGCGTGCAACCTTTTAGTATAACCCGGTTTGGACGTGGTGGATGCCTGCATTAAGCAGAGGCAAACCTCTTTCCAGCTAATTTGAGATATGGATTATAGAACCTACTTTAAGGAATACCCTAACGAAGAGGGTCGTTTCGGAGAATACGGCGGCAGCTATCTGCCCCCGGAGTTGATTCCCGCTTTTGAAGAAATTTACGACGCCTATAACGCCATCTGCCGTTCGGCTCAGTTTATCAGTGAGCTGCGCCGGATTCGCAGAGAGTTCCAGGGGCGCCCGACTCCCGTCTACCACTGCGAACGGCTTTCGCGCAAACTGGGTACCTGCCAGATCTATCTCAAACGCGAAGACCTGAACCATACCGGAGCGCATAAGCTCAATCACTGTATGGGTGAGGGTCTCCTGGCGAAATACATGGGCAAGAAGCGCCTGATTGCCGAAACGGGTGCAGGCCAGCACGGTGTGGCACTGGCGACGGCGGCGGCCTATTTCGGGCTGGAATGCGAAATTCACATGGGTGAAGTCGATATCGCCAAGCAGGCTCCCAACGTCGCGAGAATGAAGATCCTGGGTGCGAAGATCGTTCCTGTCTCCTTCGGGCTCAAGACGCTCAAAGAGGCGGTGGACTCGGCCTTCATCTCCTACGCCAAGAATTATAAGGATTCCATTTACTGCATCGGCTCAGCTCTGGGACCTCATCCTTTCCCGCTTATGGTGCGCGATTTCCAAATGTGCGTCGGCATAGAAGCGCGCGAACAATTTCTCTCGATGACCGGGATTCTGCCCGACATGGTTTGCGCCTGCGTCGGCGGCGGCAGTAATGCAGCGGGAATGTTCTCGGCCTTCCTGGGCGACCCGATAGAAATCTGCGGTGTCGAGCCTCTGGGTAAAGGCGAAACGACCGGACTTCATGCAGCGTCGATGACTTACGGAACGAAGGGTGTCCTCCATGGCTTTGAAAGTATGCTCCTGCAGGAGGCCGATGGAAGTCCTTCCCCGGTTTACTCCATTGCCAGCGGCCTGGATTATCCGGGCGTAGGCCCCGAACACGCTTTGTGGAACCAGATTAAGCGTGTCAAATATGTTACGGCGACCGATGAAGACGCGGTGGATGCGTTCTTCAAGCTCTCCCGCTACGAGGGCATCATTCCGGCTCTGGAATCGGCTCACGCCATCGCTTACGCGATCCGGCGCGCCCGTCAATCCAAGACCGGCGCCATCCTGGTCAACTGCAGCGGTCGCGGCGATAAAGATGTCGATTACGTGATCGAGCACTACGGCTATGGGGATAATTATAAATTCCCCGAAAACCAGTAAAGGTCGGCTTTCGAACTTTTAGGGTAAAGACGCTTGTCGCGGGAGAGGGAGGTGCTTTTCAAGGCTTCTCGATTTTGCGGAGCGTCTTTACTGTTTTTAGAGAATAAGAGCCCTCTGGCAGGGAGGAGATTTAAAAAATGGCCGGAACTATTCATGAACCCACGACTCGGGAAGGCTCCTGCCGGGGGATTATCTTCCGGCTCTATCCCTATTCGGATACGAGCCTCATCTTCCACGTATTGAGCGAGGAGCTGGGTCTGATTTCTCTCATCGCCAAAGGGGCCCGGCGCCTCAATTCCTCTTTTGCCGGGAAGCTGGATTTATTTTACCTCTGTCAGTTCGAGTTCATCCCCAGCAGGAAATCCGATCTCCATACTCTCAAAGAGGTGCAGCTCGTGGATGCGCACCCGAATTTGACCCGGAACTATGAGCTCCTTTGCGACGTGAACGCCAATGCCCGAGCTCTGGAGCGCCTGATTGAGCGGGGAATACCTGTCCCGGAGCTCTTCGCCCTCTTCAGCGATTATTTAAAATATCTGCCGACTCATGCCGAGCCCAAACTGGGGAATATTCTCTTCCGGATACGGCTCCTGGCTCTCCTGGGCAATGCACCCAAGTTCGACCGGATGAGATTATCCGAAGAGCGGATGGGGCTGATCCTGAATCTGCTCGAGATGAATTGGGAAGAGCTCCTGGCTCTTGCTCCGGGTAAAGAGGATTTGCAATTTCTCGAGCGTGTGGCCGAAGCACATCTCAGGGATTGTTCGCGCTGAGAATTGTCCCGGCCCCGAGAACCGTTGGCCCGTCATAAAAGACGACAATCTGGCCCGGAGTAACCGAGATCTGCGGAGTGTCGAAGCGCACACATACTTTTGAGGGGTCGGACTCCAAACGCACGAGCTCTGCCGGTGCGGCCTGATGGCGCTGGCGAATTTGCGCCTCCACACGCAGCGGCGTCTCTGGCGCATGGGGCAGCGACACCCAGTTGAGTTGGTCGGCCACGAGTTCCCGTGCATATAAATCTTCCTTCCTTCCCAGCGTCACCGTATGAGTCTGCGGGTCGATCTTGAGAACGTAAAAAGGAATCCCGCCGCCGATGCCGATGCCTTTGCGCTGGCCGATTGTGTAATGGATAATCCCGCGATGGCGGCCCAGAACTTTACCTTCCGAATTGACGAAATTACCCGGTGGGCACACCTTATCCCTGAATAGAGGGGAGTAATCGTCGCAGGCGATGAAGTCCTGGCTTTCGCTGCGTTCCAGGAGCTCGGTCCAGCCCAGTTTGCGGGCGGTTTCCTGGGTCTCTTCTTTGCGGTAGCCGCCCAGAGGCAGAATCAGATTGCTCAGTTGCTCCTGGGATAGATGCGAAATGAAATAGGATTGGTCTTTGGTAGGGTCGACGCCGCGGGAGATTTCGTAGCGTTGGCTCCCGGGGTTAAAGCTCACTCGCGCATAGTGGCCGGTGGCGAACCGGTCAAAAGAGATTCCCTGCCTGCGTGCCTCTTCCTGCAAGAGACCGAATTTCATCGTGCGGTTGCAGTGGATGCACGGATTGGGGGTGCGCCCGGAGAGATATTCGGAGCGGAAGTAATCGATCACGTTCTTGCGGTATGCCTCTGCCAGATTCAGACGCAGGTGAGGGATGCCGATTCGCTCGGCAGCCCTGCGTGCCGCTTCGATATTGAGCGCCTCGCGCGGTCCGAAACAGCCTGAGCGCTCCGACTCCGGAATCGGAATAGAGCCGTCATAGATGCTCATGGTGGCGCCGACTACGTTCCAGCCTTCTTCCTTGAGCAGCCAGGCCGAAATACTTGAATCCACTCCGCCGCTGAGGCCGATAAGAACGGTCCCTTTGCTATTCTTCATTGGGGGTATTAGAGTTTCTCACGGTTTCGGATGCCTCAGGAGCCCTCTGAGGAATTTCCAGAACTTCCTCTTTTTTCTGAACGGTGTTTTCCATGCTAATTGGCTCCAGAGGAAGAATCACCGGTGCCGAAGCCGGAACGCTCTGGATTTGTTGAACGGAAGCGGGCTGATTGTATTTCTGATCATGCACGATCTTGAATTCGCCCACACCCGTCGCGATAAATTGCACCCCGATACAAACCATGATAAGGCCCATAATGCGCGTCATGGCATCAATGCCCTCGGGACCGAGGAATTTTTTAATCCGGTTGGAAGTCCGCAAAACCAGAAAGCAGAGAAACCCGACAATGATGATGGCCACTGAAGAAGCGGTGTAGCTGTAGATTCTCTCTGACCAGCTTTCCTTGGAGGCGTTGATGGCCGAAATGGTCATAATGGTCGCCAGAGTACCCGCTCCGGCCATACTGGGAAAAGCCAGCGGGATGACGGCATAGTTTACGCTCGATTGACTGGCCGAATTGGGATCGATCCCGTCCGGGTGGGATGAAGGGAAAAGCATACTGAACCCCAAAAAAGAGACCACCAGACCGCCGGCAATCCTCAACGAAGGCACCGAGATGTTAAAAAAGTGCAGAAAGAGTGTCCCCAGAAACAGAGCGACCAACATGATAATCGTGGCATTGCGACAGGCTTTATCGCCCAGTTTTACTCTCTCCTCCATCTTCATGCGCGCCGTGAGGGATAAAAAAAGGGGTACCGTGCTGAACGGGTTGACCATCGGGAAAATAGACCCGACATAAGCTATGCAATCTTTGATGTACTCCATATTACACCGCAGTCTCTAATCTATCTGCAATTAGCTTAAAATCAAGGGCAAAAATATTTGGATGCCTTTTCCCGCAAGGCTTCGAAGAGAGCTTCCATGTTTTCGACCTTGGAAAAGCTCTCGGGAGCGGCCGGACTGAGCAGCCCGAAACCGGGACCGTAGGCCGGGCCGTTCATCACGCACAGATCGCTCCGGCTTTCCTCGAGCTGCCGGCGGGCCTTGGCGAGAAGTTCGGGGAGAGTTCCCTCCACTTCGTATTTCCAGCCGACGATGAATCCCCGGGGAAAAAGATCCCGGAGTTGCGGGAGAATTTTGGGTGTCGGAACCAGCTCCGCCAGGAGTGGGCGCTCGCTGCGGCTGGAGAATTTGCCCGAGTGCAGCTCCTCCAGAGAGCCATCCTCACGTTTTTCGTAGATTTTCCCGAAACCAAAATCGTTCACCGCTGCGGCATGGAAAATAGCGCAAGGCTGATCGGTCGCTAGACGGCGTAACTTCTCGAGCAAATCGGCCGGGGTGCTGAAGTTTTGAACTTCCGAGGTGCTTGCTGATTGAAACGTGGAGGCCAATCCTCTCAGAAGATGAGTCCGCGCTTGCGGCATCCGCTCCTGAAGATAATCGGCCAGGCAACTGCCCAGCCTGCCCGTGGAGAAATTGGTCAGGCGCCTGACCTCATCCAGTGGTTCAAACGTGGGTCCGGCGGTAACGATGCACTTCATCATGTTTTTATTGTAACGTGTTACTCATCGGCCGTAGTGCTCACCAGGAAGAGGGCGCTCACCGGAGGCAGGATCAGCCGTACCTCCGTGAAAATGGAGCCATCCTTCTCGAAATGGCTGAACCCGATTTGACTGACCTCTCCGTTAGAGGGATCCCAGATTTCCGGCGTGTGTTTGCCTGCCAGTGTGATGGGTGCCGTGATCGGTTGATCGGTGGAATTGGCCACGAACCAGAGGTGACGATTCTCCTTCACTTTGTGCAGGTAGGAGAGCATCCCCATGCCTCCGGGAGAGCCTGCTTTCAAATCTGCCGGGAAGCTGACATCGGGCTCCGAGAGGGCTGAATCAAGAATTTGCCGCAGAGTCGCCACGGTCGGCTGAGGCATGAAAAAGGCTTTTCCTCCGCCCGGATGGCTCATGCGCGTATAAGGAGTCACCCGCGCGGCGGCGTCCAGGGCCGAGTCTCCGAACTGAACCGATTTCAATTTCTGCCAGGTGCCGTCCACTTTTTTGTGGGGCGCCAGAGTCCGTGTGTGGGTGGATATCTGCCACATGTAGGAGTTCCGGGTATCGGCTGCACGGAAGGTGATTCCGGCTATGCTGTTGCCTGCGTCAAAATCGCATTCAATCGTGTAGTCTTTCCACTCCTTGCCCTCTTTGGCGAGCAGGAGCTGGTTTTCAAAAAGATGCAGTTTCCCTTCTTCAATGCTCGTATTGGCATCGAGGTTATCCCACTGATCGAGCCCGTGAGAGAAATCGTCCCTGAAGAGAATGCTCCCATCGGCCGCCGTGACTTTGAGATTATCGAAGCGGGCCCGTTCTCGGGTAGCCTGGCGGAAGCCGATGCCTCCGGCGCTAAAACTCTCATCCTGAGTGGTGTCGATCAGCGTTCCGTCCAGATAAGTCCGGATGGTCTTGCCCGAGACCTCGATTTTCAGGTGGTGCTGTGTGCTCGTCTTGGAGGGCTGGCTCAGGGCATCGCCTCCGAAGATGGAGAGAATCGCTTTTTGCACATCGCCGTCGTGTCCCGGCTCGGCTGAGAAAGAGGGCAACTGAGTTGAGGCAATGACCGTTCCGCCCGATTCATAGAATTGCTGAATCTTTTGCAGATTGCTCCAGTGAATCGTGTTGCCTCCGGGGATCATGAAGATTTTATAATCTTCGTAATTCACGCGGTTGGCCAGGTGGAGCGTGTCGCCACGGACCTCGCATTTGCCGTCCAAAACTTCCGGATGCACAAAGGTGAAATCCCGGCGTACCTCCTCCACGAGATAGCGGCTCAACTCCTGAAAATCGCATTCGGGATAGGTATAGAGCCCAAAGCGGGAGCCCATTTTCTGAGGCTCATCCATCCGGTAATTTGCCTGGAGCGAGGCGATGGGGTAGAGGATGCCGATATCGGCCACGTGGCGTCCGCCCTGAAGCATCATGCTGATGCGCGCGGCCCAGGTGTTGTAATGCGGCAGCGCGGGCCCCAGACGCGGATTGCGCCAGGAAATTTCCGGGGGAATATAAACCGACTTCTCATCAAGCCAGAGTCCGTGAGGCAGGAAGAAATTCGCGCCCCGGATAAAGAGCTCCATTCCGCTGCGGTAAAGCATGGCCGCATCCACGGAAGCATCGGGATAATTGCCGTAAATTTCCACCACGGTTACCGGTTTATCGTAGTTATAGGCTGCCGAGCCGATCTGTTTAAAGCCGTCGCGTCCCTGCCCGTAGTAGTGAATCGAATCCATGAGCGGATAATCCATGTGCTCATAGAATTTCAAGTTATCGCCCGAGCAGTTCACCGCCTGCGGATTGTAGTTATCCATCGGGTGGCCGATGGAGACAATTCTGTGCTCTGCGGCCCAATCGGCGATCGGCTTAACCCAGTTCTCGGCCAGCATATCGGCCCGGACCCGATGCAGCGCAATTCGCGCAGAGGCCGTCTCCGGTCCGATGTCGTACCAGAGGGCAGGGTAGTAAGAGGTGGGACTGTAGCCGTATTTCTCGATAAAGGCGTCGTTGTAGGAGGGTGTCCACATCCGGTAGCCGCCGTTGCCGCCGGTCTGCGGGAAGGCCACATCGTCAAAGAAGGACATGAAAATCGTCTCGCCGAAATACTCCGAAAATCTCCGGTAGCATTCATCATAAGTGAGCGAGAGGAATTTCTCTACCGAGCCCGCATCCAGGAAATCAACGAGGTTTCTGCCGCTGGGGACACAGGTGAAATACATCAGGTTCCAGGTGCCTTGGGGTGCGCTCCAGAAGAGCTTGCCGTTGGCGACGTTTCCCGTCAGGTCGATTCTCTCCAGAGTCTCCGTATTCATTGCCACGACCGCCATGAGGGTACCCTCAGGTGCACGTTCCTCCAGTGAGGCAGGCCCCGTAACGAGCCGCTCTATTTTATTGAGCTGTTTAACGGTATCGTGAGGAAAAGCCTGGGCCATTTTGTCGCCGGCCGAGCCGGTGGGGAAATCGATATCATCATAGAAAACGATCTTCATCCCCAGGCGCCGGGCCGTTTGCAGCATCTGTCCATAACGTTCAAAATATTCCCCCGTCAGGTAGGTCGGAGTCGTACTCCGCACCGGCAGGAGGCAGAATCCGCCAAAGCCGCTTTCACGGACCGCGCGCGTCATCTGCTCTTCAATGATCTCCGGGGTCAGATGCCCGTTGAGATGCCAGAGAGGAAGCGGACGATATTCCTTATCCGGATGGGAGAAAACCTCCTTCATCCCGGCCTGAAGGTTCCCGGTTGTGAAAAACAAGGAGGCTGAAACCGCCGCTGCTAGTAGAACCGTTTTTTTATTTCTGAATCTTTTGAACATTACCATTGTCCCAATCGTTATCGTGAAAAGCATTACTTGCGGGGAGCGGGGAATTTACCCGGCAGCCACATATCCTCTGCGCTTAACCCACATTTTTCGATCACTTCCAGAGCATAGGCCAGGTGATCGCCCAAGTCCGGAGAAGCATTATTGGTGCCCAGGGTGAACTTGAGTCCGGCGGCCTTGGCCTTTTTGATGAAGCGCAGGTTGGGGAGCTTCAGATTGCTGTTAATTTCGATGGCGACGTTATTCTTTTTAGCCGCGGCGATGACCCGGTCCATGCGCGCATCGGTCCAGAGCGTTTCATAATCTTTTGCCAGATCCGGGGGCAAGAAGGTCGGGTTCGCGTAAATATCGATCGGCTCAGTCATGATGCTCTCGATGCGCTCGACCAGCATCTCCATGAATTCCTGCGGCTCGCCGACCTCGGTCTCTTCGGGGATCCAGAGGCGCATCCGCTTGCCCTCGCGGTTGAAGAGAGTCATCGAATCGGTGAAGACGTAGTCAAACTGCTGCCACGTCTCTTTGGAAAACATATTGACCCATTCGCGGCCCTCGGCCTGCATCGCCAGGAAGAACGGGCTGCCCCGGTATTGTTTCAGGAATTCCAGCGCGCCGAAATCGTTAGTGATGGGGAATTTCAATCCGCAGTTGGCGCCGACGCCGAAGTTGATTCCGCTGGAGTAGGAGTAATCCAGGAGCATCGGAGAGGTGAGTCCGCCCTTGAGGTGAGTATGGAGGTCCACAAGCGGGAAATCGGAGGCTGAGAGTTGATTGAACGCTTTCTGTTTTGCATCCGGCTCCGGACCCCAGACGATTTCCGTTTCCGGGGGCAGCGGCTTCACCGCCACGCGCCGGTAAAGAACCCGGTTATCACCGCCCATCGCTTGAAGCGCGAAGGTTCCCGGCTTTAGGACCGCGGCTGATTTAGGCTCACGGTAATCGACCACTTTGAGCCCGTTGACTTCGATCGTGACATGGTTTGCCCGGACGCTGATATCCAGATTGAACCATTCGTTGTCGCCGACCAGTTGCTTATAAACGTTGCGCACATTGTAGAGACTGCCGGTTTTCCGGTGCTCATACTCCGCGCCGCTCTTGGACTGTGAATTATTGATCTGCACTTTATAGCCGGGAGCGGGTTCGCCGCCTTCCGCAGACTGGGTATTGATCAGGATCGCACCCATGGAGCCCGGGGTCGCTCTGGCCTCGATATGCAGGATATAATTCTCGAACGCACCCTCATTGACGTTGCCGGAGTAAAATAGATTTCCCGGGTTCTCGCCGCTGCAGAGAGTTCCATCCTGAAGTTTCCAGGAGCCGGAGCTGCTCTTCCAGCCCTCCATCGTTTTGCCGTCAAAGAGCTCGATAAATCCGTTGGCTACCGTGTAATTATAGCGCGGCTCTCGGCAGATCAGCTCATCAATCACTTTACCGACCTCGGCCGGGGGCATCTTCTCAATCAGATAACGATGATTGCCCTTGGCATACGGTATCCATTCGCTCTCACCATAGCCATGGGTCGCGTGCATGAGGCATTTGCCCGGCTCGGAGAGGGTCCAGTAAGGCTCGGCGCCCCGGACCGCACAGAGAACCGTGGTCAAATCCCAGCTTTCGCGATTGAGATTCTCTTTGCCGTTCCAGTACCACTCATAACCCATCCGGATGGGGTTGCTTTCGGGTTTGGATTTGAGGGCGTTCGCGGTGAAGATGCGGGCCCCGATCTCGAAGCCGCTGAAAATCACCGGAGTCGGCCAATCATTTATCGCGCGCACGGAGGCTCCCGTATCCATCATCACGTTATATTCGCGGCCTCGGTTGGGGAAGATCGCTCCCATGCAGACCCATTGTGAAACTTTTTTGGCGACCAGCTCTTCGCCATTGAGCGGGCTGGCGGCGTCCGCGGTGGAATTGAGCAGGTTTTTGAGATTGGTAATGAAACCGACCGAAACGATCTGCACACTCTGATCGGGTTCAGAAGCCAGAATTCTGCGGTAGAGCGCCACGGCATCCTCAGCGTCACTGCTCTTTTTGAGGCTGTGCGGGAAAGTCTCTGCCATTTTCTGAGCATAGTTGGAGGGGATTTTCTGGCCGTTATCGGTCGGGTAACTGCGCTGGAAGCCTCTGACGTGGCCGATCGGGATATCCGGGCGTCCATAAAACGTATTGATCACGTCGATGCAGGGGCCCACATATTCATGCGGGACGGAGATCATGCAAGCCAGGATTTCCGCTTCACCCATGTCGGCCAGGGCATGAAGCAGAGCCAGAGCGCCCACATCATCCACATCCTCAGCCATATCCGTATCAAAGATGATTTTTGCCGGGGCTCCCAGTACGGAAGTGCCGCAGGCCCAGATCAGCAAAGCGGCCAGGCACAAAGCCGACGCCGTTTTTCGGTATAATTTATTCATAGTCATTTTCATTCCACTTTCGTTTTTCACGCTCGCTGAAAGCGACTGGCGCAATCTAGTTACCCGAATTAGACTCCCTGCAGCCCCCCGGAGTCAAGCGAGTAAGCTCTGCTGGATGGGGATTGGCTTCCGACAAGTCTTTATAATAGCCTCACTTCCTGATAGCCTCTGAGGCCATTTGGGTCCGCCGGAAGCGGTCCCGGAGAATACGTGAATCGATATGGCATGGATTTATCTCATCATAGCGGGCGCCTTCGAAATTGCCTGGCCCGTAGGCCTCAAGATCGCCCACACTCATAAAATCGGCGGCACTGTCCTGGCCGTGATCACGATGATCATCAGCGGCTTTTTCCTCTACCTGGCCCAGAAAACAATCCCTATCGGGACCGCTTACGCCGTCTGGACCGGAATCGGCGCCGCCGGAGCCATGGCCGTCGGGATTCTGTTCTGGAACGACCCGCTCACCTTCTGGCGCATTCTGGGAGTCATGCTCATCGTCGGCGGAGTCGTCATGCTCAAGCTGGCCAGCTGATTCGCTATTGCCTCAATAATGGACGCCCCAAGTGTAAAAAATGAGGGCGCGCGTTCCATCGCAAAAAAATTCCTTTACAAATCGGGAAATAAAATTATTCTGAGTTGTGGTACGCGTATTCTAAATTTATAGAAACACAAAAGAAAAATTATGAAGGCGGATAAAATATCCTATTCGGGCTGCGTGTTGCGCTTCATCACATCATTCATTCTTCTGGCATCTCTCCTGATTTTGCCAAAAGTACAGGCAGCAGTCGGCGATATCTTCACCGATGA
>CAZSTC010000039.1:0-21846 GCA_964609795.1 uncultured Verrucomicrobiota bacterium | reverse complement strand
AGAGACTCCGGAAGGCCACCCCGGCCAAAGAGGTTGACAGCGGTATCTGAAAGTCCTAACCTTCTTTTGCTCTTTGAAAGGGCGGCGAGTGCTGCCCACTGTGTGTGTCTCAATTGAATGCAGGGAACTCCGGTGAAAATCCGGGACGGTTGCGCCACTGTGAAAGCTACAAGCTCCTTGAAAAGCCACTGGTCACATGACTGGGAAGGCGGGAGCGAGGTTTGAAGCTGCGAGTCAGGATACCGGTTCAGTTGTGCTTATCTGTCCTGTTGCTCCCAGTAGGGGAGAGCAGGGCACTTCTCCGCAAAAGAGATGGATGAGGCCTCTATGTTCTGAGCTTGTGGGCGGACCCTCCTCAAAACAGAATTCACTTTTGAAAGCCTTCTTTCGTGATTTGCCGGGAGAAGGCTTTTTCATTTTTCGGAAAACCTTCTTCAACGGCGGCCTCTGTCGTATGAATCGAATGATATGAAGAAATGAGAAATCCGAAGATGAAGTTCTGGAAAATAAATAAAATAGTGAAGCCTCTGGCGTTGCCCCTTCTGGCAGCGGTCTGGGGATGTGCGGCCTCGGCACAGGCCTCCGCCTTTAGCCTGGAGGATATCAAGTACTGGGTCGGCAGCGGTGAACATCGGGCCGCGCTACTAATCGAGTGGAAGTCGCCCGAAGTTTTGAACAATACGGAGGTGCGCCCGCCTTCGACCACTCAGACTCTTGCCTGGGGCTATCGCTGGGAAGGAGAGGCCACTGCGGCCGATCTTTTCAATTCAATTGTTGCTGCGGACCCGCGGCTCTTTGCCGTACTTTCAGAAGATACCGGTTTTGGCTCGATGGTTCTCGGGCTGGGCTATGACCTGAATGCGAATCAGGTTTATGGAATTCAAACCGCGGCCGATACCTGGGCCTATTCCCCTCTGTCGGCTCTCACCGATGTCCGCCAGGGCGTCATTACCGGCTCCTACAACGTGGCCGATGTGGCTCAATCTCTGGATACGGCCGACCTGTACTGGGGCGGCGTCTACGGTCCGGGCTGGGAACTCTGGTGCGAAGCCGGCAGCGGCGGCGCTTTCGATCAAATTCCCGATTTTGGCCCGAGTCCTTACTGGACGCCCGATGACCCGCTCATGCCCTGGAGCGGGACTCATGGCCAGTGGGATTATGCCGCACTGGGGTTGAGCGGAACCGCACTCTCCGACGGCTCCTGGATTGCGCTGACGGTTTCAGCCGGCGGCCTGGATTACATGAAGCCTGAGGATCCGGGCACGTTTGCCTACAATTGGCATAAAGCGGCACCTACGTCTCAGGTCGTCGCGGCGGACACGGCCTCGAGCCCCTATCCGTTGGAGCTGGCAGAGGCGTTGCCGCCCTTCAGCCGCTCTACTCTCTACGCCGACCCCCTGGCCGTATTGGGTGAACCGACCACGATGGCTCAGAACCTCGCTTTTTTTGGTCTGCCCGATCCCTTCCGGGTCAAGCTGGTGGAGCCGGCTTATAATCTGGACCTGGATGGAAATAAAACGCTACTGACTCTGGAAGAAGATTCCGGGGAGACCGGCACGGTTTATGGATCGGTCACGGTTAAATTCGACCACCCGGTTTATGACGAACCGGCGAATCCCTACGGGGTTGATTTCCTGGTTTTCGGCAATACGTTCTATGTGGGCAAGGGTTTTGTCAGCGATACGACCGATATGAGGAGCTACTTCCTGAGCGGCGGAGCTTTCGCTGAGCCGATGAAGGTCTCGGTCAGCCCCGATGGCGAGCGCTGGTATACTTACGAAGAGGGACCCTACTGCGACACGACTTTCCCGACCCACGGTTTCCACTGGGATGCCGGACTCTTCGATCGCACTGGTAACGGCTGGACAAAGAAGAAAATGGATTTCACCAAGCCGGTGAATCCCGCCCTGTCGAGCGTCCTGGGCGTTGCGGAGAGCTACCTCTCGGCGGCCGATGCCATCAGCCTCTATGCCGGCAGCGGAGGCGGAACCGGTTTCGATTTAGCGGAGTCGGGCTTTGACTTCATCCGGTTTGTTCGTGTGGAAGCGGCTGACGGTTTTTCGGGCGGCGAGATCGATGCCTTTTCTGCCGTGCGTCCTGCCCTCGTGGGTGAATCCCTGACTTTGAGTCCGGGCAATATCGGCGAGGACCCGCAGCTTGAGCCCGCAGAGCTTTTCTTCCGGAATCCCGCATCCATTTCGGAGACACTCCTGGCGCTTCGTTTCCGGGAGCTCAATAGAATCGCTCTGGTCAGCACGGAGATTCTGCGTCCGGAAGAAGAGGCTCTCGGCACTCTGCCGGTTCAGCCTCTGAAGGCCTTGGGTCTCCGGGTGGAGACCTTGACGGGCCTTGAGGATGTGGTGCTCCGGTTCCGGGCAGAACTCTCTCTGGATTGCTCCTCTTTTTACCAGGGCAGCGGTTCCGATCTCGAGCTCTGGAGTCTCGGCGTGGAAGAGGGAGCGGCCTGGCAGCGTCGGTCTTTCAGCTTTGATCCAAGTTCGGGGTGTCTGCTCCTTGAGGACGTCTCGAGCTCGCTCATGTTGGCAGTGGCGCGGATGGAATCTCCGGCTCTTTCAATCGCGGTTTCCGGCGGAAAGGTTCTCATTAGCTTTAAGCCGCAGCCCGGTTGGGTTTATGCACTGGAGCGCTCCTCAGATTTGGCCCGGGAGACTGGCTGGGAGTTGATCGCAAACTTCACCCCGGAGAATTCCGACTCGCTCACCTGGGAAGAGGAGATTTCGCCCGAAGGCCAAACCTTCTTCTATCGCCTGAAACTTTCGCGGGAATAGCGCCTTGAAGAACTTATTACGACAAGAGAAACGAGCTTGCCGCTCGAGGGGGAATGCAGCCCCTTCGGGCGGAGGCTTCACGCTTGTGGAGCTCCTGGTCGTCATTGCCGTTATTGCGATTCTGGCCTCTCTTTCATTGCCGGCCTTGAGTCGCGCCAAAGAGAAATCCCGGTCGGTCAATTGCCTCAATAATCTTCGCCAGATGGTCATTGCCGCCCATGTCTACACGGTGGATTTTGAGGATTACTATCCGATCGCTTACTCCTCGGAATTCACAGAGGGAAGATATACGGCCGTGGCGTGGGATTTAACCACGAGCTATGGTGTCGGACCGGAGCCGGTGGTGCGGCCGGGACTTCTCTGGCAGGGCTATGGCGCCGCGAAGGTGCAGCAGTGTCCCTCTTTTCGGGGCGGTGCCAACTGGTCGGTCGATCCTTTTACCGGTTACAATTATAACACGAGCTATATCGGCCACGGAGAAGGGGAGAGTATCCCAGGGCCGGCACGCGTAGCGGACCTCCGCCATCCGATTCGGACGATTCTCTTTGGCGATGGCCAGTATTCGGCCGGTGCCAATAAATTCATGCGTGCTCCCTGGCCCAATCCGGGCGACGCCTCTTTCCGGGGACGCTGGTCCGGTACCCAGGGCTTTCGCCATCACGGCCGCAGCAATGCCGCCTTTTGCGACGGACATGCCCGCTCTTTGCCGGATCGCTTTCTGGAAAACAAAGACGGTGCCGAAAACGTCGCTTCCGGCACCGGCTTTCTTTCGCAGGATAACTCACTCTACAATCTGGAGTGAGCCCGCTTCGCTTTTCCTATTGATGGAAACTCTTTGTGATAAACTCCAGAACGGTCGGCAGAGCGCTCCGCCAGTAATCCCAGGTATGGCCGCCATCGCGCACACGGTATTCATGCGGGATTTCCTTCTTTTTCATCGCAATATGAATCTGCGAATTGCCTTCATAGAGGAAGTCATCGTCGCCGCAATCGATATACCAGCGAACTGAGGATAAGGCGCGCTTCTGATCGTCGGTGGCGTTATTGATCTGCCAATGCGGGTTGAGGCTTCGCAGATATTTGAGTGTCTCTTCCGGGTTAAGCGAGGCATCCCTTTCGACCATCTGCTTGACGGTCGCTTCGTCATCGGAGTTTCTCAGAGCGCCGCTCAGAGGGCAGGCTGCTGCGAAGAGTTCAGGATGATGCATCGCATAAATGAAGGTGCCGCCGCCGCCCATGGAAAGCCCGGAGATTGCACGGTAGCGTTTTTCGGAGCGGACCCGATAGATCTTTTCGATGAAGGGGATCAGCTCATTAAAGAAATAATCCTCGTAGCGGTATTCGCCCTTGAGGTCGTTGAAATAACCGCGCCGGACGCTGTTGGCATCGGGCATCACGATAATCATCGGGGTGGCTTTGCCTTCGTTGATCGCTTTATCGGCAATGTGCAGCACTTCGCCGAACTGTACCCAGCCCGATTGATCGTCCCCGGCTCCATGCAGAAGATAGAGGACCGGGTATTTGCGGTTTGAGGTCTCGTAATCGGGAGGAAGATAAATCGCGTATTTGCGATCCATGTTGAGGATTTCGCTCTTCATGGTGAGCTCATCCTGAACCGTTCCGGTTTGCGCCGATGCTCCGTTCTGAAGCACGATCATCATCGCCGCGCTCAATAAGAGGAATAATTTTTTCATAATAATTCTCAAGTAAGACTAATTCTAAAAGCAGAGGCATTTTAAACCCTTCAGTGAAAAAGTAAACAGGAAAAATTCGGTGCGCCCGTTTTCGAGAAATACGAACATCCAAAGCGAGCGGCAGTGAGTAAGGGAAAATGTTTAAAGAAGAGAGGGAAGAGGGTAGAAAACAAAAATGGCTCCAGAAGTAGGGCTCGAACCTACAACCCATCGGTTAACAGCCGATTGCTCTACCATTGAGCTATTCTGGAACCAGATTTCAGGCACCCTCACGGGGGCCAATGGGCAAACATTCTACTCCACTCTCTTTTTATTGCAATACAAAACAGGAAAAAATAACTCCGAAAGGGCCTGTTCGGCCTCTCTTCCAAGAGCCTGCCGCGCAGGATATCGAGGCGAAAAGGCCCGAAAATCCCGATTTATCCGCATCTTTTGCCGGCCTCGCCTTGCCTCACGGGGGTGTTTGGGGTAGAATACGTTGCGTTAGTTATGGAAGTCAGAAATGTGAACGAAGTGCCGGCCTTCATCACGAAGGATAGCTCCGAAATTCGGGAGATCATGGCCTACCGGAATTCTGCGATTGTCGCCCAGAGTTTGGCTCAGGCGATCGTCTATCCGGGCCAATCGACTGAGGAGCATTATCACCCTCGGACTGAGGAGATTTATTATATTCAGGCGGGCAGGGGGAGAATCCGGGTCAATGGAGAGAGCCGCGATATCGGCCCCGGGGATGCCATCGGGATGCTGCCGGGCGATGTCCACAAGATATGGAACACGGGCGAGGAGCCGCTCCAATTCCTCTGCTGCTGCACGCCTCCTTATGAACACGAGGATACCGTCATGACCGAAGGAGAAACCAAATGATGAAACGCATTGATGTTTTAAAGGGCGCCTCTAGCTCGAGTTTGCTGCCTGCCCGTGCTCTCAGGGTGATGGCCGCCGTTCTCCTTCTCTTTCTTGTGGTAGGGATGAGTGCCCAATTGCCCGAGCCTCCGGGACAGGTCAAGCCCGGAGAGAAAGCTGTCCACGAAGCCTATCTCTTTGCCCACATGATGAAGGCCGATTACTGGCGGCTCTATTACAGCGTCAGCCGGGATGGCCTGCACTGGGAGCAGCTCAATGGCGGTAAACGTGTTTTTGAAGATTACCGCGGCCATGCGGATATTTGCCGGGGTCACGACGGCCGCTATTACCTGGTCGGCAACCGGGGTGATGACCAGCCCGATATTAATTTCTGGGTTTCTGAGGATTTGATTCATTGGGAGAAATACAGCGACTACTCGCCGAATCTGGAGACCATCCCCGATTATCCCCGCGTGATGAAGCGGATTGGTGCGCCAAAGCTCTTCTTTGACGCCGAGAGCCGGCAGTATCTCCTCACCTGGCATACGACTCACGATCTGGGCAAAACAGATTTGCCCGAACCGTACTGGGCCGGGCAGCGGACGATTTACGCCCTGAGCAAAGACCTGAAAACCTTCTCCGAGCCGCCTCGGAAACTCTTTGGCTGGCCGGAAATCGCGACCATCGACACCATCATTCGCAAAGTGGGCGATACCTATTTCGCCTTGTTGAAAGACGAGCGCTACCCGACACTGGATTGGCCTACGGGCAAAACCATCCGCATAGCCCGTTCCTCGGCCCTGACCGGACCCTATGAGAATCTCGGCGCGCCCATTAGCCCCAGTTTCCGCGAGGCTCCCACGCTGATTCCTTCGCCCGACGGCAAAGCGTGGTATCTCTACTATGAGCAGTACCCCGGGGTCGCTTACGGGCTTTCGGTGGCCGAGCATCTGGAGGGTCCCTGGTTCCAGGCCGCGGGGATGCAGCGTCCGGATTGGGATAAATACAACCTTCCGCCGGAGGTACGCCACGGCTGCATGATCCCCATTTCGCTCAGGGAATACGAAAAACTGCGTGAAAAATTCAAGCCGGAGCCGGTAGCGAAATAGCAAAAATATTCCGGTTTTTGCGTGTTTTTAAAAAACACAACTCGTTGAAGGTAAAAACGTTTTAATTTATTTTCTACGAGTTGAGCGCTCAGGATTTAGGGATTGTCCTATTGAAAAAGGAGGGCTAAACTATCGCCGGCATGAGTTATAGCAGACGTAATTTCATTAAAGCTGCCGCGGGCGTAGCGGCAGGCGCATTAACGACGCCTTATATTGTCACTCAAAGCAAAGCTCAGAGCACGGGTGGCAATGGCGGCAAACCTCTCAAGATTATTCAGTTTGTTTCGGATGGGACGAGCCCATCCATGGTGACCATTTCGGATATCTTCTCCCGAATGGTTCGCGGCCGCGGTCTTTCTTGGCTGGCGATGGGCAAGGATGAGAATTGCCACACCGGGTTGATGGACGTGGCCTCTCTGAATTCGTGCGTGACCGACAGCTCCGCATCCTCCTCTGCCTGGGGCTGCGGCTGCAGAATCAATAACGGTGCGGTCAACTGCCTGCCCGATGGAACGCTCCTCAAACCCCTTTACGAACTCTTGCGCGAACCCCACTGGAAGCGCGGTCTGGTGACGACGACTGAAATCACGCATGCCACTCCAGCGGGCTTCGGCTCTGCCTGCAAGGGAAGAGATGACACCACTGCGATTGCAAATTATTATCGCACGCTGGAAATCGATGTGCTCCTGGGCGGTGGTCAAAATATTTACAAGGAGAATATGCTCGAAGAGTATCGCCGTTTCGGATACCAGATTGCGAAAACGTCGGACGATCTCAAGAAGGTCGATAACGGCAAAAAGGTGTTGGGCCTCTTTGCCGGCGGCCACCTGCCGATGACGATTGACTGGCTGAACCACAAATCGCTTCAGGCGACGGTGCCGACCCTGGCCGAGATGACGGCTAAGGCTCTGGAGATGCTCGGGGCCAATGACCGCTTTATTCTCCAGGTCGAGGGCGGCCGCGTGGACCATGCCTGTCACGGCTCCGATGCCCCGGGCGCGATCTATGATCATCTGGCTTTTGATGATGCGATTCAGGTAGCTCTGGATTACCAGAAGGCGCACCCCGAGACCCTGATCGTGGTGACGGCCGATCACGGCTGCGGCGGTCCGAGCCTCAACGGAATGGGCTCGAACTACGGTGACACTCCGGCGCTCCTGGCCAAGGTCCAGAAAGCCAAGGGCTCCTTTGAGAGACTGACCAGCGGATTGAAGAAGTGCGACCATGCCCCGCAGGTTCAGGCCTATATCGAGAAGAACTATGAGATTAAGCTCACGGCAGAGCAGGCCAATTGGCTCCTGCTGGTTCGCGATGAACGCCACACGGAAATTTACGGCCCCCTTGGCGGTTATTCATGCCAGTTGGGTCAGACACTGGCCAATCACTTCGGGATCAGTTGGGGTTCGGGCAATCACTCTGCCGATTTCGTGGCGCTGATGGCCAAGGGTCCCGGCTCCGAGCGCTTCAAAGGCCTCATTCGCAACACGGATATTTTTGATCACTACGTGGATTTTGCGGGGCTCAATTTCCGCAACAAACAGTGGACGGGTGAAACAGCGCAAGCGGCGTCTGTCTCGATGAGCCCTCACTGGTTGGATACCCAAATCGCATAAGGAAAAAGTTTTCCGAGACCGCAAGTAAAAAAAGGATTTAGATGGCGAGCTCTGAAGAGATTAAAAAGGCGCTGGAGGAGATACGCTACCCGGGCTACTCCCGGAGTATCGTCTCCTTCAACATCGTTAAGGATATCCGCTCTACGGATACGGGGACCGAAATTGAGCTCCAGCTCACGACCGATAAGGAGGAGGTGATCAACTCTCTTCGTAACGGCGTGGAGCGGGTGGTGGGCGAACTGACCGGCAAACCGGTGCGGGTTCTCGTCACGACTCCTTCGGGTACCCGTGATGCCGGGCCGACCGTCACCGACCCCTTCGCCCAGCAGAGCAATATCCCCGGGGTGAAAAACGTGATCGCTATTGCCAGTGGCAAGGGCGGCGTGGGTAAATCGACCTTGGCGGCCAATCTGGCCTGTGCCCTTGCACAAAAAGGGTACCGGGTCGGTCTTCTGGATTGCGATATTTATGGTCCCAGTATCCCGCTCATGATGGGCGTCCGGGGTCAACCGGAAGTGACCGATGACGAGATGCTGATCCCGCCCGAGCGCTATGGCGTCAAGCTGATGAGTATCGGCTTCCTGGCCGAGGATGGCGCACCGGTCATCTGGCGTGGGCCCATGATCATGAAAGCCATTCAGCAATTCCTCATGTACGTGGTCTGGGGCGAGCTCGATTTCCTCCTGGTGGATTTGCCTCCGGGTACCGGCGATGCGCAGCTCTCACTCTGCCAGACGGTGCCGCTCAGCGGCGGCATTGTCGTTACGACGCCTCAGGAGGCATCGGTCGGAGTGGTTCGCAGAGGCATCGCGATGCTCGAACAGGTCAAGGTTCCCATCCTGGGAATCGTGGAGAACATGAGCGGTTTCGTGACGCCCGAGGGTCAGTGTATTCCTATTTTCGGCACGGGCGGCGGACGCGGTGAGGCCGAGCGGCGCGGATACCCGTTCCTGGGTGAGCTTCCTCTTTACGTCAATATTCGCGAAGGGGGAGATCGAGGCGTGCCGATTGTGGTTTCCGCTCCGGAATCGGATGCAGCCCTTACGATAGGGCGGATCGCCGAGGCGATGATTGCCAAACTCAATAAGTTACAAAATAAATGAACGAGGATAAATCAGTACCTTCTCCGGAGGAGGCCAATGAGCTCCAAAAAAGCTCGGCCGCTATAAGCGAAGCGGATGTGTGGGAGACTCTCCGGATGGTGTTCGACCCGGAGCTCCCGGTCAGCATTGTTGACCTGGGGCTGGTTTACGATATCCGGATAGAAGGCAAAAGCGTTTTTGTGAAGATGACGCTGACCATGCCCGGATGCGTCATGGGGCCCAGCATTGCCGGCGATGCGCAGAATCGCATCCTGGCTCTGCCCGGCGTTGAAGAGGCCAACGTGGAGATCGTCTGGGATCCGCCCTGGCATCAGAGCATGATGAGCGAAGAGGCACGCAAACGCCTGGGTATAGATTAGGCCCAAACAGACATAAAAAAGTCCTTTCAAAGCGCGCTGGACGGTTAATCGGCCCGGCGCGTTTTTTCATTCCCGTACCAGACCTTCCAGAGGGTCAGGCCGTGTGCCGGCGCGGACATCCCGGCCGATTCGCGGTTCTTTTCCTGGAGCATTGACTGGACCGCTTCGGGCGTAAACCTTCCCAGACCGACCTGTACCAGTGTTCCCGCTATGCTGCGGCACATTTTGTAGAGGAATCCGTCGCCGCGGATAACGAAGGTCAGATGGTGGCCTCTGCGCTGGATGCGGCAGCAGTGGATCGTGCGCACCGTGTTATCAATCCATTCATTGTGAACACAGGCAAAAGAGCGGAAATCCCGGCGTCCCTCCAGAAATTTTGCCGCTCGGCGCATTGCCTCCAGATCAAGCTTGCGAGGGACATGCCAGACCCGGTTTTGAAGGAGCGGATTCATCCCGGCGTGGTTCCATACCTGGTAGCGATATTCCTTGGCCGTCGTGTGATATTGAGCGTGAAAATCCTGTGGGCAGCGCAAGACCTGCTGAATGCGGATATCCTCTGGCAGGTGCGCATTCAGGGCCAGAGTGAGCTTTTGGGGTGGAATTCGAAATTCTTTTTTCGGGACGTCTGCATGGGCGACCAGCGCAAGAGCATGTACTCCGGCATCGGTGCGGCTGCATCCGTGAACGCCCAGAGAACCGGGAAAGAGCTTTTTCAAAGCCTCTTCAACGCACTGCTGCACGGCCAGACCCGATAGCTGGAACTGCCAGCCGGCATAGCGGCTGCCGTCAAAGGCGATGACCATTTTGAAGCGGTAGTAACCGGGGCGGGGGAGTCTACCGGTGGCCGGGTGGAGCTCCTCTTTGGAAGGCAGGCTCTCTGGAATTGAATCGGCAATGTGGGTTGTCATACTCCTGGTAAGCTCCGGCGCCAAAGCCTGAAAAAGAAAGAAACTCTGCTCAAGAGCTTCCTCATTTCAGAAAATAAAAAATCGAAATTTTCCCTGTTTCTATCTGGATGCATCAACCGCATTGCCCGGCAACTGCCGCAGGACTTTTGTAGCATTTCTGCCCTCTGTCTTCAATGAATTCCTGGAAAGAGCAGTCGCACTTAAATATCTTCGAGCATCTGGTCTACCACGATCGGGTTGCCGCCGAGCTCATTGACAAATTTGCCGCCGTTCAGCCGCTTGTTCCTGCTGAGGATTCTCAATAGCTTGCTGAGTTTATCGTGCGTGACCGGCTTGGTCAGGATGCCGTCAACTTTCTCCAGATGGTAGTGATCGTCAACGTAGACATCGGCCGTGACGATGAATATTTTTATCCGGTTGCCTCCGGGCATTTCTCGTATTTCCTGAGCCAGTTTATCCCCGTCCATGCCCGGCATTTTGAGATCGGTGAAGATCAGGTCGATTTTCCGATTCTTGACCACTTTAATGGCCTCTTCTCCGGATGTTACCGAAATTGGAGAGAAACCTTCCCTCCTCATCATGCGGTCCAGAACTTTCAGGTTCAGCATCTGATCATCCACCAGGAGCACTTCGCTGGAGAGGAGAGAAATATCCACGACAGGTGTCGGGCTGTCTTTATCCCACTCTTTTTCTTTTGAAGAATCCGCTTCGCTATCCACAGCATCGAGTATGACGGTAAAGGTGCTTCCCTCGTTTTCCCGGCTTTCTATTTCCAGACGGCCATTCATCGCCTGAGCCAGTTTGCGCGAAATGCTTAAGCCCAGACCCGTTCCGGAGAGCTGTTCCTGCGTTTGGTGACCGGAGTGCTGCTGGGAGAAGGGGATGAACATCTTCTTCTGATATTCTTCGGAGATGCCAATGCCGGTATCGCGAACGCTCAGCTTGAAGGTTCCCTTCTGGCCGGGGGTTCCGGAGAAGGATGCCTGAATGTAAATGCCCCCTTCCAGGGTGAACTTGAGTGCGTTGCTGACCAGGTTCAGAATAATCTGCCGGAGCCGAATCGTGTCGAGCCAGAGAACGGGCATATCCGGCGAACATTCAAAGGAAAGCTTCAGATTCTTCTCTTTGGCTTTGTGATGGAAGATGGTTCCGACCTCCTTGAAAAGTGTCGAAACCCGCACCCGGATCGGGTGGATGACCATCTGGCCGGCCTCGAGCTTGGAAAGATCGAGTATGTCGTTGATCAACATCAGCAGCGCTTTGCTGGAGAGATGAATTGCCGAGAGATATTCACGCGAATCCTCCGCATTGATGGAGCGGTCCTGCAAGAGCTCGGTGAAGCCGATTAGCGCATTGAGAGGCGTCCGGATTTCGTGGCTCATCGTGGAGAGGAAGTTGCCCATGGCCTTCTCCGCTTCACGGGCTTCTTTGGAGACTTTTTCCAACTGCATCCGCTGCTCATATTCCCGGGTGACATCCCGAAGCACCATCACGGTGCCGAAAATCTTGTCCCTATTATCCCGGATCGGAGAGATACTGTAGGAGATGTTATACTCCTTGCCGTCGCTCGAGCATAAATGAGATTGCTGAGATCGAGAAACGGAGAGCCCCTTGGCCAGAGTCTGCCTGAGAAGAGAATTGATTTCTAACGGAGACCGCGTCACAGGGTTATAAAGCTTCAGAATTGAATCAATCGGTTTTCCTACGGTGCTGCCTTCAGGGTATTCCAATAAATTTTCCGCTATCGAGTTGATGATGGTAATGTTGAGGTTGTGGTCGGTGACAATGACGGCATCTGCGATGGATTTCAAGGTCAGGCTCAGTTGTTCGGCATATCTCCGGGCCCGATCCCGATGTCTGCGGCTGCGATTCGAAACAATCAGAAGCAGGACCGAAAGAAGGACGAAAATGACGCAGGCTGTTGTGATAATCTCAAACTTATGGGTTATGCAGAAGCCCGGAGGCTGATTGAGAAGGATCGCTCCGGGTGGAATCGCTCCAAGCGAAGCTCCATATTTTTTGAGCCAGTTCCAGTTGAGCACAACCTTAGTCGGCAAGGTGTAAAACTCCGTGGGTTCCTCCTCCCCGTTCAGCATAGCCCTCACTTGGGCGGCGGCATCCTCTCCCACACTGAGGGGAGGGACCATGCTCCCGCCCAGAATCGCACTTTTCAGGTAGGCATATCTCATCGCAAAAGCGGGAATTTGTTTTCTCGCAAGGTAATCGGTATGATTCTGAGCGGCCCTCATTATTTCCGAAGACGAAACATCTTTGTCATCCCAGGCATGGAAGATCACAATAACCTCCTTATCGATCTTATCGAAGGTATTCATGAGCTCTCTCGAATTTGTCGTATTCTCGTAGATGTCCATGAGGATGAGCTCGACTCCCAAATATTGGGGCATTTGAGCCTGAATGACCTCCTTAACATAGACCCCCTGAGGAGTGTTGTCCGTAAACAGAACAACCTTGTTGCGGTTGGGAAAAAGTCTCAGGGCCATATCCAGCGTCTCTCTGGGGTCCAGGGTCAGAATGTTTCCCCCGACATGGGCGCGTGGAGAAGTGTTTTTTGCTCCCGGATCGGTGATTGCAGTATAGAAAATAACCGTTTCCGAATTGATTTTATCCAGGTTTGCCTCGATCAGTTTTTGGGCTTCATCTCCGAAAGTCACTACTGCTTTGTAGAGGCCGTCTTGTAGATCTCTCAGATAGGGTTGAAGTTTCTGCTGAGGTGTTGTGTGTTGGAGATGAAAACCGTTTGCGTTGAGCTCAAGCTGAGAAAAAAAGCAGGAGTATTCACTGTGATCCTGCATTTCCCGGATGAAATTCCAGGCGATATCGTGATGATGCAGAGAAGCAAGGGTGTAGGAATAAACCAGAAGAATCTCTTTTGTTTGACCCTTCAGAGGTTCCTGGGCGGAGAGCTTTGCCGGAGATAAAAGAAAAAGGAAAACGACGACACATAAGGTTGCCGACCATGAGCAAAGGGAAAACAGACGGGTCAATATGCGGTTGCTACTTTCTTTCTTCATGACTGTTCAAAACAAACTGCCGATAACAGGTGGAACCCTCTCAGGTAATCGGTCTGGAATGAATTGTTCATGTACGCACACTCTTTATTACTCCTTTAAAGAAGGGGAGTCAGGAATTAACGCCCCCAGAATCGGCTTCACCCACTGTCCGTTTTTCACGTCAAAGACGATAAAGTCAGAGTCAAACTGCCAGTATCCCCAGCTAAAGCCCATTTTCTCAGCGGTCCGGCAGACCGAGTCGGTGTAGCTAACCCGGCTCTCCATCGGGGCTTTGTCGTAAGCGCCGAACTCTCCCAGGTAGATTTGGCGATTGTTCTCCAGTGCCCAGTTCTGCACCTTCTTGAAGTTCTCAGTGACGGTTGCCCGGTCTGCCTCGGTTCCCCAGGTGACGCCGGAGGTCTCCTGCAATTCTTTACCGGCCCAGCTGGCTCCCTGATGGGTGAAACGCATCGGCAGGTAATAGTGAACCGTGACAATGAGGTTCTTATCCGTGCCGGGCAGATTCAAAGTATCGAGCTTATCGATGCTGTTCCACTGAGTGGGGCCGATCACGACCGGGCGCTCGGGATTGTTTTTGCGGATAATCGCCAGAGCCTCCTTGTAGTAAGCCTCCCACAAAGCGGCATCGAGCTTATCATGGGGTTCATTCAAAATCTCAAAAATAACCCGGTTGGAGTAGCCCGTGAATTTGTCGGACATTGCTTCCCAGAAGGCGATGAATTTGGCCTTGTTCGCCTGCGGATCTTTACTCAGTGCCTGGAATTCATGTAAATCAATAATGATCTTGAGGCCGCTGCGCAGCGAATTGTCGACAATCCAATCCAGCGTCGATTCCCACCCCTCTTTGAACTTGATTCCCTCTTCCGATTCGGTCATGTGCCCGAAAGGATGGAGATTGAGCCGAATGTGGTCGAAGCCCGCCGCTTTGATTTTTTGAAAATAATCCTCCTGGAACCGCCGTTTTTCAAATTGATTCCAGATCGGGTCATAACCCATGGCGTTTACGCCGCGGCCTAAAAGCAGAGGCTGGGGCGTCACGACGTTTTGAGCCTGAACTGATGCTGTGGAATTCTGAGCTTCAGAACCAGCTGCATGACTTGTGGACACGGATACCGCTGCAAATGTCATTGTGCAGACGACCGCACACACCCATGAAAAAAAATTTCCAGTGTTCATTCTTGAGTATTTCTATTTAAATTGTTGTTTATGTTATCGTTATTGGCTGTCGCAGTATCTTGTTTAGCTATACTGAGTCTCTTAAACCTGTCTATCTCTTAATAATCAGCCTCGGGATTGCTCTGGAAGAGGAATTCTCCTGAGCGGCTCCTCGGGTCGGACTTTCCGGTAAAAGGGAACGAGCCGGTGCCGGTGCCGATAAGGCTCCGGAAAGGATGCTGTTGGGCTGTGTGCCGGGCAAAGTGATTCGCCCGGGGGCGCTCACGCTTGCCGGATTGGGATTGAGTCCCGGGATGCCTCCTCCCGAGCTGCTGATAATGGCACGATTATCCGGCGCACCCCCTATGAGAGACCTTCCGCCCGTTGGCGAAGAGATCATGGCTCTGAAATCACTGATACGCTGATTACTCGATTTAGCCGAACCCAATGAGTTGTCTCCGGCGCTCGTCCGGCTTTGCGGCATCACCGGGAAGCTGCCTGAGCTTCTTCCCAGATTGTTATTATTGCCAAAAAGGGGATTATCCGAGTTCATGAGATCATGGTTGGCATAGAGCGGTTTATCCGCAAAAGAAAGCGAAGAATTCTTGGGATTGAAGGGGGACTTCTCCTGATAGGCAAGCAGATCATTATCCGAATTTGCGTAAAGATCCTCATCAGATTCGTATTCAGAAGCCGATTGATTGTCGCCTTCCTGATCGGAGGAATCAGAATCCGTACTGCCCTCGGCCATCCGGGAGGAGTCGCTGCCCGCGGTGAATTTCGAGTCCTCTGCCTTCATGGCACGGTAGAGACGCAGGGTTTTTTTGTCCTTCAGAATGATGCTCTCCATGGCCTCTTCTTCAGAAAAATCCTCATCAGAGTCATTTGAATTCATGGCATCTTTCTCGGTCATTTCCATGATCTCTTCGGCGGTTCCATAGGCCCAGGTTTCATCGCGCTCTCTTTTCTCCTGCAGACGCTTGCGCTCTGCTCTGGTGAGCTGCCGGTTTCCGCTGTTCCGGGATTGACCTCCCAGGAGCGGCATATATCCCTGTTGCGCCAGGGCACTGTCGCCGATGCCGAAATTTTGTTGGGGTTCCTCTTCTTCAACAGTCTTGGGCAGGCTGATTCCGCTGTTGCTCGTTTCGCTCAGGATGGAAGGAGTCGCACTGGACCAGGAGTCAGTTGAGCGAGCAACCAGAGTGCGTGAGGAGGGCCTTGCAGGTGTCTGCTCTTCCACTACGGGCAGTTTATCCGCATTCCAAAGCTTCTGAATCTTTGAAATGGCCGGTGCCGCAAGCACTGCCAACGCACCCAGCGCCAGAACGTAACCGGCTGCAGGCAAAATCAATTTTAAAACTTTTTCTCTCGTGACAAAACTCATGATTCCAAAAATCAGTACACTAAAAGCCGACTGACACTATTTTAAAAACTTTTTTTTTGCAAGAATTTTTTTTCATAAAATTTTACAACGTCTTGAATTTCAAAAACTTACGATGATAAAAAAATCTTATAAACCATTTCTCATAAGTATTTAGCTAATTACCTGCCGCTCCTGCACCAGTGCCTGGAACGAGTGCCCCAGGTACTGAGGGTGAATCAGGGTCTTCAACGCCTGAGCCGGGAGCGTCAGCATGTCGCCGCTTTCTGCAGGGGATTCCTCAGCAGACGCGGCCAGCCTGACTCTGTTTTCGCTTTGCAGATTACGGATAATCCCCATGAGGAACCGCTCCTGTGAGACGAGTTCCACTGTTTTCATCCGGAGGGATTCTCCCGTTTCGATGAGGTCATCCCAGTGGACTGCGCTGCTCAGATCGGTCAAGCCCGGTTCTTCGAGCCAGTTATCCAGGAGCCGGTGAGAGCGTATCGCCCGGACCGTTGATGCAGGTTTGAGCCCCCCGGCCAGCTCGGCATCGGTAACTCCGTAATCCAAAGTAAAAACAAATCCTGATCTGAGAAGAGAGCAGGCTTCATGCCACCATTTAACCGCAGAGACAGAGTATTCCATCCGGTATCCTGCAGGAAGCTCATCAACAGCCAGCCGTGCAAGCGCTTCGGGTAAATTGGCCTCATGTTTAGTGAATTGAAAAGCAGCGGGTTCACCTCCCCGGGTGACTTTGAGCTCGAGCCATTTGCCCGTGCCATCCTTTTCAAAGAGTCTGCAGGGGAAGGCATCCAGGAGTTCGTTGGAGAATATGATGGCAGACAGAGGTTCCCTGTAATCGGAAAAGGAGCTCTTCCACTTTACTTGAGGGAACTCGGCCAGCGTTTTTTGCTGCCAGGCACGGCGGGTCGCCGAGGGCTCGATGATGTGGTATTCCAGAGGAAGTGGAAATTTGAAATGAGCTGCATGTTCGAGAATATCCCGTGCCAGTGTGCCCGAATGCGCTCCGGCCTCGATCCAGACCCAGCGGTCTATCCAGTCGATCCGCTGTGACCAGGAGAGGAGCTGCTCTGCCAGGAGCTTGCCGAAAAGCGGACCCGTTGAAACGCTGGTATAGAAATCTCCGGCTTTGCCCAGTACTCCGGGGTGGCGCTCGTAATAACCCAGCTGCGGGTGGTAGAGGGCCAGCTCCATATAGCGCTCGAAGCTGATCGGGCCACAGCTCTGAATCTCTGCGGCGATTTCTCGCCCGAGGTCAGGCTCAGAGCCGCTCGAGTCAGGTATTTCATTTTTTTCCTTCATGGCAGTATGTTTCCGTTAAAACAGAACACAGTTACACCGATGAATCAGATTTGACGGGATTGAAACTCCAGGCTGTAGAGTAGCACCCCTAATCCTCTGGAATTCTCCCATGTTCCTCTTTTTTAGCAAGATATTTTTACTCGCAGGCAATGGATGAAGCGCCCACCTGGCACAAAAGGAATTATTGAACGCGATCGCCCCAACTGGTATAAGAGGAGAGCATAATGGCAAGGAGCCGTTTAGATATAGAGCTGGTCAACCGCGGTTTGACCCCCAGCCGTGAAAAGGCAAAGGTGGCGGTTTTGGCCGGCAAGGTGATGGTCAATGGTCAGAAGGCGGCCAAACCGAGTGACTGGGTTTATCCGGAGGATGAGCTCAGCCTGAGCGAACCGGAGAAATACGTGAGCCGCGGCGGTTTCAAGCTGGAGCATGCGATTCACTCTTTCGGCATTACGCTTTCCGAGAGCACTGTGGCACTGGATATCGGGGCCTCCACTGGCGGCTTTACCGATTGCCTCCTCCAGGAGGGTGCCGGCAAAGTCTACGCGATCGACGTGGGCCAGGGTCAATTGGCCTGGAAGCTCCGGCTGGATGAACGCGTGGTCGTCATGGAGCGGCTCAATGCCCGCTTCCTGGATCGCTCCCATTTTGATGAGCAGTTCCGCGGGGCTGATCTCATCGTGGTGGATTGCTCCTTCATCTCTCTTCGGCTTATTTTGCCTCCTCTGATTCCCTTTCTGAAGCCCAACGGCCGCATCGTGGCCTTGATCAAGCCGCAGTTCGAAGCCGGCAAGGGAGAAGTCGCCCGCGGCAAAGGAGTGATCAGCAACCCGGAAATCCACCAGCGGGTTCTTGTAGAGCTGGAAGAATTCTGCAAGACTCTCCCCAGCATCCGCTGGAGCCGGGTCGTGGAATCCCCACTTCTGGGGCCGGCCGGCAACAAAGAGTTTCTGGTTTGTCTGGATACGGAAAAGGGCAGCAGTTAACGAGATGAAAACAATTGAAAAAATCGGCATCATTGCGAACCTGGAAAAACAGAACACCCCTGAAATGATAGAGCAGGTCCTCCGGCAGGCTCGCTCACGGGGTTGGAGCTGCGCCAGTGAGAGCTCTATGGTCGGCTGCTGCAACCTGGGCGACGTCCGGATTTATCCCTCCCCGGCAGAACTGGCCCGAGAAGTCGATCTCCTGGTAGTGATTGGCGGCGACGGCACCATGTTGAGAGTGGCCCGCCAGATCGCTGGTACAGGCGTTCCCCTTCTGGGAATCAATGCTGGACGCCTGGGGTTCCTCACCCAGATCACTTCAGATCAGATACAAAGAGCTTTTGACCAGTTGGAACATGGAGACTATGAGCTCGAATCTCGCTGCCTCCTCTCGGGCGAAGGCAAGATCGGCCAGGAGGAGATTCACGAAATCGCGCTCAATGATTTTGTCCTTTCCCGTGGTATCAAATCGCGCATGATTGAGCTGGAGGTTTTCGTGGATGAACAGTTTGTCGCGCGATATTTCTGCGACGGGCTCGTGATCTCGACTCCCACCGGCTCGACCGCCTATTCGCTGGCAGCCGGCGCAGGCATCATTATCCCCAATGCGGAGGTTTTTTCCATCTCGCCGATCTGTCCCCATTCATTCCAGAACCGGACCGTCGTGGTCAATAATTCCTCGACGATTGTCGTGAAAGTTCGCTCCGAGAAGCTTCAGACGATCCTTTCGGTGGATGGTCAGGAGCACTTCCCGATGAACCGGGGAGACGTCATTATTTGCAGACGGAGCGAGAAGAAAATATTTCTGGTTCGTTTTCCGGGTACCTCATTTTTCAGTACGCTTCGGGAAAAACTTCAATGGGCCGGATAAATTTTAATTTTTTTTAAGATTTAATCTTGCCTTCAGCGTGACTTGCATGTAAACTACGCTTACTATGCAAAAAGCTGCTGATAGCTGCTCAAAGTCCGGATGCCCTTTCAGAAAACCGTTTCTGGTTTTTATAGGGGTAATTCTCCTGGCAGCTCTGTCGACTTGGGCCTGGTATGGGCTGCAGAATATGTCCGGCCGCAAAGCCTGGCAAAGCTATGTGCGCCAGGCCGGCGCTCGGGTATTTTCCGCCAATAGCGGTGCCGCTTCCCCTGAGTGTAACTTTCTCTGGTTTAAGGGGATTATCCCGCCGGAAATTCCCGACGAGAAGAATTTCGCCACTCATCCCTTTTTGAAATGGGATTTCGAGAGGTTCGTCAAAAAGGGAGAAGGCCGTTCCGAAGTCGATCAAAGCGCCGAAAAGCGCTGGGATTCTTTCATTGCCGGGAGTCCCAGCAGTACCCATCGCAATAAATGGGCTCCCTCTTTGGCGAGTCTGCGCCGGGCCAATTTGGCTGGGATATTCGGGCCGACCCTCACCGAAAAGTTAATGAAGTTCAGGGGAGGTGGAATTAGCCAGACCAACGAGGCGGTTCCCACTTTTGAGGAGGTTTTGAAACTCTGTGATGAAAAGTTCGAGCCGAACCTGGCTCTCTATGAAGAGCTGCGTCAGTACCTGAAAGAGAGGCCGCAGGCCCGTTTTCCTATTCGATATCAGGATACTTTCAATGCGCTCCTGCCGCATCTGGCCAGGATCAAAGGTATTGCTAACTATGCGACGGCGTTTGCCTGCATGGATTTTGCCCGAGGTCAGAGCCAGGAGGCCCTGCAGGAAATCCTCTATGTGCTGGACCTGGGGGATACGCTCGCTGCGGAGCCCTTAATCGTATCGCAGTTGGTTCGAGTAGACGTCAGCACAACAGCTCTGGATATCCTTTGGGAGGGACTGGTGTCTCAGGCCTGGAATGCGGAGCAGTTGCAGCAACTCCAGGAGCGGATCAGTAAGGTAAGCTTCTGGGATGGCGTAAAACTGGGTCTTATGGGTGAGAGAGCCTGTATGAACGAGGCGTTGGCTCAGAACCTGCGCCGTATGGATACTATGGGAGAGGATCTGGGTTTGTATTCAGCTTCCGAGATAAACGAATATGAGGTTCGTTTCAAAAAGATGAAAGCCAGACTGAGGCCGATCGGCTGGTATTACCGCGATCTTCTGCAGTATAACCTCATGATGGATTCCATGCTCTCTCTCCTGGATAATAATGTCCGGCGTAGGAGCAATAGGCCCGAGGCGATTACAATAGCTTTCAAAGAGTTCGATTCCTATATGGACCCCGACTCAAGGATGAAGTACACACGGCTGATTGCACTCTATGAGGACCAACTCCACTTTAAAGCGTGTTTCGAGAAATTGGCCTATCATCATTTTCTGCACCAGGCCGCGGAGGTGGCTTGCGCTTTGGAGCGTTACCGGCTGGTCAATGGCAGCTACCCCGATTCGCTCAAGGCATTGGGAGAGCTCCTTCCCGAAGATAAAATCCCCCGCAGTTGGGTCGATGGACTCCCGCTGCAGATTCGCTTGACCGATAAGGGCTATCAGCTCCGGGCCAGGGGCTGGAATTGGGAGAATATAAGTACTGCGTTCGTGGATTCCGAGCTCGAAACGATTCCTCCGAAAGGGGAGTGGGTTTGGGAAATCAGACGCTGACCTTTGCTCTTCAGGTTGGAATTGTGTTTGGATGAGTTTGGGGTATAAGGGGTATAACTCGCATAGGGATGAGGGACGATGCAACAAACCGGTAAAAGCGGCTCTTTCAGAAAACCGTTTTGGACTTTCGTAGGGGTAATTCTCCTGTCAGCTCTGGCGGCAGGGGCCTGGTACTGGCTGCAAAATATGTCCGGCCGCAAAGCCTGGCAGAGCTATGTTCGCATGTGCGGCGGCTGGGTGGATTCGGTGGATGCGGAGGATTTCGTGGTCCCCAGTTCCCCCAAACGCAATTACATCTGGATGAAAGGGGTAATACCGCCTCCGATTGCCGACGAGAAGAATTTCGCCACTCATCCCTACTGGGGATGGATTTTCAGGGCTGCCGCTCACCCGGAGGGCGAGGAGGGTCTGCTCAAAGAGCTCACGGGAGAGGATAAGACCACTGCAGAGAGGTGGCGTTCTTTCCGGAGAACGGCTCCTGATCAACGCAATGACTGGTGCCCCTCGGTGGAGAAGTTGCACCGCGCGGATTTGCCCCGGTTCTTCAAAACTGATTCAAAGGTGAACGGCGAATCGGTAGAGCTGCTCCCCACTCTTGAGGAGACTCTGGGGCTCTGGGACAGGATGCTCGAGCCAAACCGTGCCGCGGTTGAAGAGCTGCGCCGGTACCTGAAAGAGAGGCCTGAATGCCGTTATCCTATTCAATATATTCAGGATAACCATGGTTTATTCTTGAAGCCTCTTCTTCCGCATCTGAGCGGGCTCAGAAACCTGGCTCTCTACCCAAGCGCTTTGGCCCTTATCCATCTTGCTCGCGGGGAATCGGCTCAGGCTCAGGAGGATATTCTCTATCTTCTGGACCTGGCCGATACACTCCGGCGGGAGCCTTTCCCCATTAGTTTGGCAGTCCGAAGGAATATCAGCAAAATGGCACTGGATGCTCTCTGGGAGGGGATAGAAGCCCAGGCCTGGAGTGCTGAGCAATTGCAAGAGCTC
>CAZSTC010000038.1:18198-21861 GCA_964609795.1 uncultured Verrucomicrobiota bacterium | reverse complement strand
TTCGGCGTGAATGCGTACAGCGTTCCCGAGCCGACCACCATCGCTCTGGGCATTCTCGGTTTGAGCAGCTTGTTGCTCTTCCGTCGCCGCGACTAATTTGACGAATAACTTCTTAGTTATTTTGTAACGAAGCCGCCCCGGTACCGCATGAATCGGGGCGGTCTTTTTTTGTACTGCCGCGCAGTTCAAAAATCTTCCTCTTCCCTGCTCTTCCGGATTGATAAAAAAGGCTCCCGCGCTTATTCTGTCGGGAGTGGATTCTTTAGTTTTGCTTTTAGAACGAGGGGAAACCGTTGGGAAAGGTCCTATGCGATTTTTGAATAGAAAGGAGAAGGCGAATCAGTGAAAGTCGGATTCTGGAAAAGGGGGCTCTTATACCTGGGCAGAGCGATTCTTCTCGTGTATCTCCTGATCGCCGCGGGGAGCTTTCTTTTTTTTAACCAGCTGATGTTTCATCCGCCGGCGCCGCATTGCTCCGAGCCTTTCAAAAAGCAGCTCCTTGAATTGAACGCGGCCGACGGCAATCGGATTTCTGCGGTTCACTTCAAAACCGAAGGCCCCTCCAAAACGCTCATTTACAGTCACGGCAACGCGGAAGATATCTGGGACCGTGCGTGGATGCTCTCGCTCTTCCAGAAGAACGGCTTTTCGGTCCTGGCCTATGATTACCCGGGCTACGGTATGAGCACCGGCAGCCCGAGCGAACGGGGCGTCTATGCCGCCGCGGAGGCCGCCTATCGCTATTTGACGGAGGAGGCCGGAGTCAGCCCGGAGGATATTATTATTTACGGGCGCTCAATCGGCAGCGGCCCCTCCTGTTACCTGGCCCAGATGCACCCGAGTGTAGGAGGACTCGTGCTTGAGTGCGGATTCTCCAGCATCACCCGAGTGGTCACCCGCGTCAGGATTCTCCCCTTTGAGGCTTTCCCCAACATCCGGCGCATTGGCGATATTCACTGCCCGGTTCTTTTCATCCACGGAGACCGCGATGATATCGTCCCGTTCAGCCATGCGCAAAAAATGTTTGAGCGTGCCAATGAACCGAAATACCGCTTTTGGGTGCCGGGCGGAGACCATGCCAATCTCGAGGGCTGTGCCGGAGAGGCATACTGGGAAAGCCTGAAAAATTTTATCCAAACCCTGCCGCCCCCGGAATCTGCCGGCAACAACGAATTTACACCGACTATCTGATACACCCCCAAAACGCTGATAACCATGAAACTGAAAACAACATCGATTACCTCAGTCATTCTCTGCTGCGCTGCCTGGGCGCTCCTGGCACTCCAGTCGCACGCCGCATTGATTCAAGAGGGAAAATCTGATTACCAGATTGTTCTCTCTGATGGCGCGATTTCTTCTGAAGTCACGGCAGCCAAAGAGCTGCAAAATTTCCTCACACAAATCACCGGGGTCACGCTGCCCATCGTTCAGGAGAAAGGCTCCGTGCCTTCCATTCTGGTGGGTCAATCGCCGGAAGTCAGCCAGGCGCTGGGCGGGCTTGATTTCGCCTCATTAAAGAGCGACGAGATCATCCTGAAAACGGTGGGCAAGGATATCATCCTCTGCGGCGAGCGGCCCCGCGGCAGTCTCTATGCGGTCTATGAGCTTCTGGAGACGGAGTTCGGCGTCCGCTTCTGGAGTCTGGATGCGACGGATGTGCCCCAGAAAAAAACATTGGAACTCCCGGTGCTCGATCACCGTTACGCTCCGACCCTCTTCTATCGCGAGGGCTACTACGACGTCCTGCAGCACAACCCGCAGTTTGCCGTCCGGGCCCGCAATAACGGCCACTGCATCAATATCCCCGAAGACTGGGGCGGACACCTGACCCTGCACGGTTTCTGCCACACGTTTGAGCTCTATCTGCCGTCCAAGACTCACTACAAGGATCACCCGGAGTGGTACGCCTTTCGCGACAACCGCCGCCTTGATAACTATTCCCAGCTCTGCCTCACCAATGAGGAGATGCGCAAAGCGCTCCTGGAAGAAATCCTCAGGCGTCTGCGCAGTGAACCCAATACGCGTATTCTGGACCTGAGCCAGAACGATAATCAGCTCTTCTGCCAATGCGGAAAATGCGAGGCCTTCGTCAAAGAACACGGCAATCAATCCGATCTGCTCGTTGACCTGGTGAACTACGTCGCAGCGGCCATCGAGAAAGAATTCCCCAACGTGATGGTGGAGACTCTGGCCTATCAATACACCCGCTCAGCCCCGAAGAGCATCTTCCCGCGCAAAAACGTGATGATCCGGCTCTGCAGTATTGAATGCGATTTCGGCCGTCCGCTCGATTCGGATAGCAACCGCTCCTTTGCCGATGACGTGCGCGCCTGGTACAAGGTGGCGCCCGTCCTCTTCATCTGGAACTACGTCACCAACTTCACCAAGTATTATCTGCCGCATCCCAACTGGGAAAATCTGGCAGGCGATATTCGCTTCCTGATTGCTCACCGGGTGCGCGGCATCTTCGAGCAAGGCTCCAACGGTCCCCTCAAGAGTGCCGATTTACCGGAGCTGCGCGCCTACCTCCTGAGCAAGCTGATGTGGAATCCCGATCAGGATGAGAACAAGATCATTCAGGAATTTCTGGAAGGCTTTTACGGTCCGGCAGCCCCGGAGATCGCCGAGTACCTGACGATTATGAAGCGCTCCATTGCCGAGCATCCGGAGTTCAAACTCATGTGCTACCAGCACACGACGATCCGCTGGCTGAGCCACGAGAATCTCGTTGCGGCCTGGCAAGTTTTCGAGAAAGCCAAGGCGAAAGTCGCGCAGGAACCGAAGTTCAAAGAACGGGTGGAGTTCGCCGCACTGCCGATCACCTTCGCGATGCTCGAGCGTCCGGAGACTTTCTGGGATAAGAGCCTTGAAAAAACCGATGTCAAAGCGCTCATCACTCACGCCATCGAAATGTCACGCAAAGCCGGCACACGCATCTTCAGCGAGGGCGGCGTCACCGAAGAGAGAGTCCGCGGAGATATCGAGCGGCTGAATCATATTTTTGAAAGCACGGGACCGAAACCCGAATTCGTGAAAGATCAGAAATGGTTCGCGATTTCTGCCGAGCAATGTATGTGCGGCCCGGGGCTCTTCGTCTTCTCGGATAACGACACCGCTGCCGACGGCGGCAAGGCGGCCCGGCTGCCCAACACCACTTCCGAGTGGGCGATTCAATTCCAATCGGCTCCCAAGGGAAAATATGAAATCCATCTGGAGCTGCGTTGCGACCAGAATGCCGAAGGCAATGCCTTTACGGCGGGCACCTACAACACCCGTTCGCACGAAGGAAAAAGCATGGCAGGTAAGGCCGGCGAGATTGCAGGCAAAGACTACAAGACGATAAAAATCATGGAAACCGAGCTCAACTCGGATATCTATTTCTATGTGGCTCCGGCGAAAAATGAAGCCGCCGGCAACCTCTGGGTTGACCGACTGATCTTTGTAGAAATGCCCTAGAACAGCCGCTAAAGACTGACAAAATATCCGGTGCTTCCCGCAAAAGGAGGACACCGGATATTTTTTTCTCTCCTATTCCTGAACCTCTTTGACGACTTCAACCGCCTGGCGAATCGCCCGGGTCACCTTCTTCCAATCGGGGATATCTTTACCCAGCCAGGTGCCGCCAATGGTGATCACCTCGGGTATCTTGAGATACTCCTTTAC
>CAZSTC010000038.1:0-18098 GCA_964609795.1 uncultured Verrucomicrobiota bacterium | reverse complement strand
GCATTCCGTGCCCGCTCCAGATCGGTCAGGTTCAGAAGCGTGCCGGCACCGATCAGCATTTCGGGGAAGTGCTCGACGGCCCGGGTGATAAGCTCTTTGGCCTCGGGCGTGCGAAAAGTGAACTCGGCCACGAGAAGTCCGTTTTCGCAGAGCAGCTCGCACATTTTGAGCGCCTGGTCTACATCATCCAGTACCAAAACCGGGATGATGCGTGATTGCAAATCCGGAAAGAGTGATTTTAAATTATCCATAGAGTTGATTGTTGTTCTGTTTTCTAACTTTCTTTTTCTTGTCGTTCTTTCTTGAGCTCGCGAAGTTTCAGGGCTTCAGGCTTTGCTCTGTAATATGGGTCCAGCGGATAGCAGCCCGAAACCATGCCGGCCCGCGGTGCAGAGGTGCATTCCCCGAGCGTGCGGCAAATACATTGAGTCTTTAGTGGAGCTCCCTCCAGCGTATCGGCGCAGATTTCCGGATAGGAAAGCACCATGCGCCCGATACCGATAAAATCAGCCATTCCCGCTTCCAAAACGCCGGCTCCCACCAGAGGCAGATATTCCTGCAGACAGGTATAGCCCGAGCCGACAATACGGAGCTCCGGGCAGCGTTTTTTGAGTGCCGCCGTGATCTCAATATGACGGGCGACGCTGCGCAGTGGATCTTCCGGCGGTGCGTAGCCATCCGAGACCGGATAATAGGCCGGCCGCTGAATATGCGGGCAATAATAGGGACTGCCCAGAGTCGCGCAAATCATCTTCACGCCATACTTCCGGGCCAGGTTCAGGAACGCGATTGGCTCCTCCAGATTCCATCCCAGACCGGTACCATCTCCGCCAAAGGCGTAGGGATAGGCGGATTCCTCGGGGCCCCTCATCGGAGTGCCGACGCCGTCAGACCCCTTTTCAAAAGGGATAAAATCGGCCAGGGAGAGCCGCAGGGAGATCTCCAGAGTCGAAGTCGCACTTCGGATTCCATCACTCACTTCGCGGAAAAAATGCGTCCTGTTTTCAAAGCTGCCTCCGAAAGCGCCCGGGCGCTCCACCGCGCTCAGGAGCTCATGGGCCAGGTAACCATGGGCATGTTTGACATCCACAAAATTAAAACCGGCACGCTCAGCCAGCCGCGCAGCTTCAATAAAACAATCAATGATACGGCGCAGTTCGTCATCGCTCACCAGGTCTTTGGGCGTGTTCCCGAATTTTTTATCCAGGAGCGGATGATGATAGGCGATGCGTGACTCCAGGCGCATATCGTCATTGGGATGAGAGTATCGTCCGGAGTGAGTCAACTGAAGTCCGACCCTGAAATCATCCGCGCTGCCAAAGCGCCGGGCGTGAGCCTCGCGCATCGCTTCGAGTTGCCAGGCGATTCTATCATAAGTATGCGGGGCTATCCAGAGCTGACGCGTATTACTGCGGCCTTCGTGCATTACGGCAGCGGCCTCGGTCCCGTAAATCAGCTTGGCACCACTCGTTGCAAAGCGCTCCCAGCGGCGTGCGGTCAGCGCCGAGGGATTTCCATCGCCTTCACAATCCCAGCCCTCCATCGGGAGAATCGCCCAGCGGTTACCGATTTTCCCCGTGCCATAGTCCAGCGGCTCCGAAAACGCTTTGAGCCCGGCGGCCCGGCAGGGAATACTCCATCCCGATTCCTCCACGAAATCACGAAAGGCTTCAGGCGATTTCAACTCGGTAATTTTCTTATAACTTCCCATCGTCTTACTGATAAATTTTCCCGGCTGTGAACTCCGCCCAGGCACTTTCGAACCAGCTCTCCCCAGAGGGCAGCGGCCGCACCGGACGCCAGTGATGCTCCGTCCTTCGGGCTCCCAGATAGCAGCTCTCCAGAATCCGGCCTCTGAACTCCTCGTCTTCAGGCAGAATTTCCCCTTCACGCCGGAGCAGGGTCGATCCACGCGAGCCGACCCCGGAAAGAGATTGATAGAGCATCGCCTCCAGATAGACGGCCTGAGTCAGCGCCAGGTCAAGATTGACGAGGCTCTCGAGTCCCCCGCCCTTGCGCTCAATGCGTTCCAGTTGCTCCCAGGCTTCCGGAATGGCTTTGCGCAGGAGCTCCTCATCGCGGATATGCGCAGCCGCACGGCTCATCCGCTCCTGAATCTCCCACCGTTCATGCTCCCAATCGCCTTCGGGCTGAGCCGAGAAATTCTCCCAGCGCTTCGCCTCGGCTTTGAGGGCGCCTTCAAATTGAGGTTCCAGATTTTCCTTCTGCCGATAACAGGCGCTGATATATTCGGCTGCGCGCAAAGCCCCGACCTGCCCGGCATTCAAAGCCGAGCCGCCCGGGCGCCGAACGCCATGAGAGCCATTGGCCTCGCCGATCGGGAAAAAATGAGACAGCGTCGGAGATTCCCACCAGAGATTCCCGGAAAGCCCGCCATTATTATGCTGGAAGCAAACCGCGATCTCCAGAGGTTCTTCAGCCAGGTCAATCCCCTGCCGTTTATAAAGCTCGATAGCCGCGGGGTTCAATTGCCGCAGCCGCTCCAGAGGCGTCCTGTGAAGCTCACCGCGCACCCCTGAGCGCGCGAGATAGTCACGGGCCTCGGCGCTCAACCGATCGAGCGAAAAGCCCTCGGGATTGCGTCGGTAATCCAGGAAAACGCGGCGGCCTTTGAGAACCGTCTCTTCATAGACCCAGAGATCAATCCGTGAGGAACCGCTCCGGACTTTGCTCGCGTCAAATGGCCACTGATAGCCCTTGAGGAATAGGAGAGAACAAAGCTCGCCCGGATCGGGAAGATAGTCTCTAAGGAATTCCCGCTCATCGCTCAATCCATCCGCGCCTCGGGAAATGACCCGCGGCAAAACCTGCATATAGGAGCCCGAGACATTCCAGCGGAATTTCGTGGAGGCCATCCCGAATTGGGATTCCGGCAAACTCTGCGCAAGTGCCCCCGCGCGCAGGGCCGCACCGATGCCGCCCTTCTGACGCTCCGGGTAAACGCTGCTCCGGTAGAGTGCGCCCGGTCCGCCGACCGCGAAAACGATATTCTGCACCCGGTATGCTTCCCAGCTCTGATCGACTTGGCTCCAAGCCAGCACACCCAGAACCCGCTCTTCATTTTTGAGGAGCGAAACCACCCGGCGATTTTCCAGAACCGGTATCTCCCGCTTCCTCAGCTCCGCCTGCCAGGCACGGCACATCGCCTGAGAGGTATAGGGTCCGGAACTGGTCGCCCGACCCACCGGGTCGTGATCAGTGCGGTAACCCGGGTAAGCGCCGTAGCGGTCGCGCGGGAAAGGAACGCCCAGCTCGACCAGTTTCATAAAGGCCCGGGCTGAGCAGGCCGCCTCGGCATAAGCGACGTCGCCATCGACCGAGCCGCCTTCAAAAAGTGTCCGTGCCAGAAGCAGAGGCGAATCGGGCGTCTCCCCGGAAAGCCCCAGCTTGTAATAGGTCTGCTTATCGCTGCCGGTATTGATGGAGGTGCCGCAATTGAGCCCCTCGGTGAGAAGCGCCGTCTCTTCAATGCCCGCAGCGTGCAGACGGCAGGCACAAGCCAAACCCGCCGCACCGGAGCCGATCACCAGCGTATGAAAAGAACCTTTGCGCACCGTTAAATTTTTTCGATTTCCTTTGAGCCGCCCGGGGAAGAATCACCCTCTTTTTCCATCTCCATCGCCAAGCGTACCCAATACTCGATCTGCTGGGGTACGCTCCTCCTTTTGGCCCGGGCCGCAGACTCCACTTCGGCGATAAGCTCAGCCGGAAGTCTGACGGATTTCGTGGGCTGTGACATTTTTACTCTTCTTTCCACAAGCAGCGGCAAGTTTAATGCAAAAAAAGCCGAAACGCAACACTCCCCCGGGTTTAAAGACGGCGAACGCACATTCCCCCGTCCACCCGCAGCACCTGCCCGGTCGAATAGGCCAGATCCTCCTGAACCAGCATCCGGACCGCACGCGCCACGTCTTCGGGCTCACCCCAGCGCGGCTGAAGCGTCAGGCCGTCTTCAATCAGGGCATCGTAGCGGCTGCTCACTCCGCGCGTCATATCGGTATGGATCACCCCCGGGCGAATCTCGTAAACACCGATCCCGAACTCGGCCAACCGCACGGCCCAGAGCTGAGTCGCCATCGCCACGGCCGCCTTGCTCATACAGTAATCACCGCGGTTAATGCTGGCCACTTCCGCGGAAATGGAGCCGATATTGATCACCATTCTCCCGGGAACGTTTCCGGCAGCCGCCATCGCCTGCGCCACCTTCTGAGTGAGGAAAAAGGGTCCCTTGAGGTTGATCGCCATCACCCGCTCAAAACTCTCCTCGGTCGCCTCGAGCAGATCAGCGCGCACCTCAGGCGCCACGCCCGCATTATTCACCAGAACTTCGATGGAGCCCATCCGCCGCAGCGCCTCTTCCACAAGGAGCTCCCTATCCCGACTCTGCGACACATCGCAGCGGAAATACTCCGCCGGCCCGTGATACTCCTCGCCTCGCCCGCAACAGAGAACACGATGCCCGCTCTCGAGCAACATTTCCGCAATCGCGGCTCCGATCCCGCGCGTTCCACCCGTTAAAAGAATATTCTTACCCATCTTGACCATCCACTTTCGCGAACCCGATTCAATAGCAGCCGCAGCCCCAGGTCAAGAATGAACTGCTCCTTCCTTACTCGCGGCGCCCCGGCCCGGGCGATAATTTACTCGACAAAATTCTCGGGGAATGCGAGCGTGTTACCGATGTTTATTGAGAGGGCTTTATCGTAATCATGAGGCTGCAATCTGTTATAATCTCCTTTTTTATCTGGGCCGCAATCTTGGGCGCGGCTGCGGCAGAAACTCCGGTACCCATGCCGGATACCCCGGACCAGGCACTCCGTCAGTTTGAAGCGATCCGGTTGCAATCCGCCGCCGAAACCGCTTTTCTCACGACAAACCAGACCCGGGGATTCGAGATATTGAACGAAATTGAAAAATCCTTCCCCGAATATTATGAAATGAATCGGATCCGTTTCCTCTTGCTGGAGGCCCTGGCTCTGGAAGAGATGGGGCGATATCCCGAGGCGGCGCTAAGGCTCACTATGATTCACGACTGGATGCAAAAGGGCTCTCGGGCAGGGCTTATCGAAAGGCAATCCATCCGAACCAAGCTCGAAAGTTACCAGAAATCGGGCTGGCTCGATGCCGACTACCGGGCCGTCCCGGAGCAAATCCGCAAGCCTGCCCCACCGAGCAAAAAAAAGAATTTTCTGGGATATACCATCGGCTCCCTTCTTATTCTGCCGATCTTTTTCGCAACCGTATTCTATTCCAGAAAGAAAAAGTTGAAGCGCATGAAAGCGCTCATAAAGCGATAAGGGCTTTTGTTTGAAATCATATTCCCCTTGTGGTATATAAGGAGGCGATATGAATGATTTAACGAAGTCGTTTTGGAAAAAATGGGGCCCGGGCAGGCTCCTCACGAGGGCGGTCGTCCTCAGTGCCCTGATTTCTCTGGGCTTTTGCGCGCAAACAGTTGCCGATACGGCGGCCGAGCCGGCTCAGCCCAAGCTCTCAGCCAAGTGGATATGGAAGCCCCAGAGTGCTCAAGGCGAGGTCCCGGCCTATCGAGGCTATAATCAGACCATTCTCCTGACCCGGAATGCGGTCATCCCCTCTTTCGAAAAGGCCATGCTCTATATCACGGCCGATAGCTGGTACCGGCTCTCCATCAATGATACCTGGGTTGCCGACGGTCCCTGCCGTGCCTGGCCCGAGCATTACCAGTATGATGAGCTCGATGTCACTCAATACCTGAAACCCAATGCCGAAAACAGAATCTCCATCATCGCTAGATATTTCGGTGTCGGCACCTTCCACGTCATTCCGCAGCAGGCCGGAGCACTGGCCCAGTTGGACCTGGACGGAAAAACCTTCCTCGGCACCGACGGCACCTGGATGACCGCCGACCTGCCGCAATGGATTTCCAATACCCCCAAAGCGAGCATCCAGATGGAGGCTTGCGAGTGGTATGATGCCCGGCTGGAAACCCGCGGCAACTTCACCCCGGCAGCGGAGCTCTTCCCGGCCGATGGCGGTCCCTGGAAGGATCTGAATCCACGCGACGTGGCCCTCTTCAGCCGCACGCCGATGTTCTTCAAGAGCTTCATGGGTGCAAGCGTGGTCAAATCCGAAGGGCTCAATTTCTGCATTCAGCCCACGCAGCAGAATTACCCGGGCATGATCGAAGCCAGCCACACCACCAGTATGGCCGGCGGAATGATCACAGTCCTGGAAAACAAGGAGGCTTGCGATATCGATCTCCACACTGGGGATATCCGCGGCGCTGAGCGCTTACGCATCTCGGTGGACGGCGTCGAACGCAGCGGCAAAATGAAGCTCGAAGCGGGCAAGCACCTGATCTGCACTTTTTCAGCCGGGATCGCCGGCCATGATCGCGAGAAAACGCTCCGATTCAGGGGCAACACCGAAGGCTTCAAACTCGTCAACCCGCTGGAGGCGAATTTCGAGAATCCATGGACCTATATCCATTTGCCCGAGTGCTATTACGCCACCAACGACTACACCCGGCCGCTGCCGGATGTCGACCGCAAAAACAGGCTCTACTCCGAAATCATCGCTCAGATGCTCAAAATCAAAACGGCGGAGGAATTCGTCGCCGGAGCCAAAGAGCGTCTGCGCAATTACCCCAGCAGCCAGATGCTGCTTCAGGATTTCTACTGGCCTTTTTATGACAAAGCGGTTCTGGAAGCCGATGCCCGTGCCCTGGTCAAAAATCCTGCCGGGCTCATTCACAATAACGCTCTGCCGACCATTGTCTATCCCGACCCGCGCGGAGACGTGGAACTGGCCTACGACCTGGGCGAACAGAGCTGCGGCTACTATTCTTTCCGCATGAAAGCTCCGGCCGGAACGGTTCTCGATATCGTCCAGCTTGAATATATCTCTCAGGGAGGAGAAATCCAGATCCCGCGTGAAAACCGCAACGGGATGCGCTACATCGCCAAAGAGGGTGTCAACGAGATGGTCTCGCTCAAACGCCGCAGCGGACGCTATATTTACCTGACCCTTCGCCAGATGAGCGGTCCGGTAGAAATCCAGAACTTCCACCTCATTGAATCGACCTACCCTGTCGATTATCAGGGCAGCTTTGCCTGCAGCGATGCGCGTCTCTCCCAAATCTGGGATATCTCCACCCGCACTCTGAAGCTCTGCATGGAAGATACCTACACCGATTGCCCGCTTTATGAACAGACCCATTGGGTGGGCGATGCCCGCAATGAGTCGCTCTTCGGCTATGGCGTTTTCGGTGCCGAGGACCTGGCCCGCCGCTGCATCAATATCACCGCTCAATCTCTGGAGCACTATCCCTTCGCAGGATGCCAGACTCCCAGTTGCTGGGATACGCTCCTGCCGGCTTGGAGCTTCCTCTGGGGCATCTCCGTCTGGGATTACTATTGGCAGACTGGTGACAAAGAATTCGTCAAAGAATACTTCCCGGCCGTGATGCAAAACCTGAGAGGCACCGCCGCCTATATCAACCAGGATAACCTCTTCAGCGGTCCCTTCTGGAATATGTTCGACTGGTCCGGAGCTGATCAGGGCCCCAACACCGTCACCCACAACAGCATGTTCATGGTGGGCGCCATCGATGCCGCGCTGAACCTCTCAAACGCCATTGGAGGCACGCCCGATGACAAATGGTTGCGGGTGACCCGTGGACGCCTGGTCGGAGCCATCAACAAGCTCTGGGATGAGAATAAGAAATCCTATCCCGATTCGATTCACAATGACGGCAAGATCAGCCCCAGCATCTGCCAGCATACGAGCTTCCTCTCCCTGCTCTACGATATCGCTGAGCCGCAGAATCGCGAGGCGCTCATCAATAACGTCCTGAATCCGCCGGACAACATGGTGAAGATCGGCTCCCCCTTCGCCGTACTCTATCTCTATGAAACGCTGGAGAAATTCGGCCATCAGGATGTCATCATTGAGCAGATTTATAAGAACTATCTGCCGATGCTCGAGGTCGGTTCCACAACGGTCTGGGAGAGCTTCCCCGGCGGAACCACCATTCCGAAATTCCCGACCCGCAGCCATTGCCATGCCTGGTCTTCTGCACCCAGCCGGTTCCTGCCGCGGGTGATTCTGGGGATTGTCCCCACCTCGCCCGGGGCTGCAACCGTGGAGCTGAGCCCGCGCATCTATGACCTCACCTGGGCCGAGGGCGGCGTTCTCACCACCCGGGGCGTCGTAAGCGTCCGCTGGAAGATCGAGGCCAACAAGGTGCTCAACATTACCTTTAAAGCGCCCGAGGGTGTGCAGGTAGAGTTCAAGAGTAACCCGACCCTGGCCGGCTTTGACACAATTATGCTCAATGGCCAGCAGGTCAAATAGAGTCTCTCTGTGACTTGGAGAGGGATGGAGCCTCCGCTCTGTCCCTCTCTCACTTTCCCAAAAAACAAATCCACATCTCCACTCCTCATGAATTACAACGAGCAACAACAAAAAGCGATTCAGGCCGAAGGCAACGCGATCGTATCGGCCGGTGCAGGCTGCGGCAAAACCTCTGTGCTGGTCGGCCGCTGTCTGGAAAAAGTTTTGGATGAAAATAATCCGGTCAGCCTTCAGAATATTCTGATGATCACCTTCATGAAGGATGCCGCCGCCGAGATGAAAAATCGCATCCGTGAGGAGATCAACCGCCGGATTGATGAGCTCCGTGCAGAGAAAAAACAGGGTTATTCAGATACAATCCGGAGACTGGAGAGCGAGCTCGTCCATCTGGAAACCGCAAGCATCTGCACGATTCACAGCTTTTGCCTGAAGCTCCTGAGGGAGCATTTCGACCTTCTGCCCGCGATGGGGCTCAACCTGGCCAGCAACCCCTCTGCGCTGGATAAATCGAACACTTTTATCCTGATGAAGGAGGCTTTCACTCTGGTCATGAAGAAGCATTATTCAGAGGATAGCCGGCTCAGGAAGGAACAGAAGGAGGGCGACCCGCTCGTACTTTTCCTGAGAGAGCATCTCGACAACAAAGAGGCTACTCTCCGGGAAATGCTCTTCAGAATTTACGATTTCACGCAGTCGCTGGCCTACCCCGAAGAGTGGATTGAAAAACAGAAAAAACTCTGTGAAGAAAACTACCCCATCCAATGGGAGCAGATATTTTTTGGCGCCGGAGACGAAGAGCAGGGAGAATTTCTCCGGTTCCTCTCACTATATGGGGACTCTATCTGGGAAGAAAAAGCAACCCCTGAAATGCGCGAAGCCCTCGCAAATGCCCTCCATCACCCCAGCCGGGAAAACCAGATCATTCTTCTTGGGGAATTCGTCAAAGCCACAAAATCCCGCTCGGGCTGTCTCAAGACAGAGATTAATGATCTCCGAAAAAAAATAATCGCTATCCTCGACTACTTCGGTCTGGAACCGAATCCCAAGGATGCTCCGGAGACACCTCTCAATTGGGACCAGGTAGAGAAAGAGCTCACCTGCCGCTGGGATGAATCTCGCTGGGTCGCCACGCTCATGCTCGATCTTTTGGAAGAATTCCAAGCCGAATTCAAACGTCAGAAAGAATTCCAGAACGGCCTGACTTTTTCTGATCAACTCCAGTTTACGCTCCGGCTCCTGCGCGACCCGAAGACAAAAGAGCCGACACCGATTGCGGAGTCCCTGCGCGAAAACTACCACTTTATTTTCGTGGATGAATTCCAGGATACCGACAGCGTTCAGGATGCGATCATCTCGGCCATCGCAAACCAGAACAGATTCATTGTCGGCGACGTCAAGCAGAGCATCTACCGCTTCCGTCTGGCCAACCCGCGCGTCTTCCGCGAGTATGAAGAAAAGGCGCTGAAAGGCGCGGACGGCTGGAACTGCTATCCGCTCAATAAAAACTATCGCAGCCAGGCCGCTATCCTCGACTTTGCCAATGTCTTCTTCGGCGATATGATGAAGAAGCAGGTGGGTTCAGTGGAATTCGGAGAACACTCAAAACTGGAAGCCAGCGCTCCGGCGGTCCACTCCGAAACCCCGCGCGTTCAGATTATCTGGAACGTTAAAAAGAATAAGGCCAAAAAAAACGAGGAAGAGGAAGAGGAATCGTCAGAGGAGGATTTGACCAATGCGGAGAAAGAGGCGATACTGGTTGCCGAAAAGCTCCTGAAACTCAAAGAAACGCTCAAGATCAGAGTGGATTCACACACGGGTAAGACAAGCGATGACTCACCCCCGACTCGGCCGATGGAGTGGTCGGACGTGGCACTGCTTTGCAGAGGAGGTCAGAATGAAACGGCCTCCATCTTCATCCGTGAATTTGAGCGCCGCTCTATTCCCATTGTGGCTCCGGGGATCCCGATTTTTGACTGTGTAGAGGTGATGGACCTCATGAACATCATCGAGCTCCTGAATAACCCCCGTCAGGATTATCCCTTGTTAGGCTTTCTCTTCTCACCGTTTATCCGGATTACCAAGCTTGAAGTCATCCAACTGCGCACACTCTATCCCCACGGTTATTTCTGGGAGGCTGTTGACACCGCGAGCCGGGATGCCGCCAAGAGCCAGAGCCCCATCAACAGTGAATATCCGAGTCTGGCCAAAAGGCTCCTCGATGCCAAGGATAAATATGATGATTGGAGAGGCCGCCTGCGCTACCTGACCATCTCGGACTTGCTGGAGAATATTATTGATGAGACCGGCTACGAGGATTGCCTCTATGCGCTGCCCTTCCCGGAACAGAAAATCAAAAACATCCGCCGTTTCATTTCCCTCATCCGGACCTTTGACACCTCGGGCAGCCAGAGCATCCCCCTTTTCCTAAATTACATTAAAGATGTCCGGGAAAACAATTCTTCCGATTACACCAGCGCAAACTCCGCAACAGGCTCAAACGCCGTGCAAATCCGCACCGTTCACAAAAGCAAAGGGCTGGAATACCCGATCGTTTTCCTGGTCGGCATGGGTAAAAAAATACAAAAAGCCACTCTCGAAGATGGCCTCGGTTTCAATGAGGAGGACGGAATCTTTCTACACGCCCGGAGTATCGACGAGGAAAAGGGCTTCCCGCAACGTTTGGATACGCTCGGCGTCTGGTCTTATAAGAAGAAGGAGACGCGCGAACTCATTGGCGAAGAGATGCGGATTCTCTACGTGGCCATGACCCGTGCGCGCGATTATCTCTTTCTTTGCCTCAGCGCCCCGGCTCACGAATCACAGAAATCTGAAACACCTGAAAAAAACGAAGAAGAGGGAAAGACTAAAAAATCCGGAAAAAAATCTAAAAAAGAGAGTTCCCCTGAAGCAGCGCCTCCCTTCTCGGTAGAGCGCATCCTCATGGAAAAGGAATCCTACGTCGGGTGGATTCTGAGCTGGTTAGACAAGTATATCCCAGCGGATAACGCGAAGACTATTTTTGCGCCGGGAGAAAAAGAGATCACGATCCCGACCAATCCTCCGCTCAATGTCATGCTGGAAATTTCAAGCGAGATAAGCCAAACGGAAATAGAAGAAGAGGTCATCCCCGAAGAGATATTGGTCGATAACTACCTGAAGCAACTCCGGCAAGAGCGCGAGAAAATAACACCTTGGGTCTATCCTCATGAATCCATCGTCGATATCCCATCCAAGAACTCGGTGACCAGTCTCAAAAAAATCTCCGAATTGCGGCGAGGCATCGACCGGAACAGCGGCCCGATGACCTCTTCGGATGCGATGCAAAAAGCGGCCGAGAAAGGTTCGCTCTTCCACAAAATTATGGAGCGGCTTCAGCTCGGCCCGGAATTCGCAGAGACTCCTCCGCCTTCGGATTTCTACGAAAAAGAACTCGAGAGGATGATCGAATCCGGCGCCGTGTCACAGGATGAGGCCCAATTGGCACGCTCGGAAATGCTCCCGCAGGTCGAGCAATTCTGGCAGAGCGATGTCGCCAGGGCTTTCCTGCAGCACTGGGGCGAGGTAGAGCGCGAAGTCTCCTTCTCCATCCTGCTCAGGGATAAGGAGCTGACCCAGCTCGGCTTCGGTTCGATCCTGACCGGCACCGATGAAGCGATCGTTGTCCAGGGAGTCATAGACCTCCTGATGCTGGGCGAGAATGAAATCTGGGTCCTGGATTACAAAACCGACCAGGTCAGCGCGAAAGAATCCCCCGAGAAAGCCCTCTCTCACGCACCCCAGATCAATCTCTACGCCTATGCGATGCAGGCGATTTACGGCTTGCCGGTCCGCAAGAAATATGTCGCCTTCGTCAAACCCGGCCGCATTATCGAGCTCCCTTGAAGACGGCCCCGAAAACGTCCGCTCCCCGGCTTCTTCCGTGGAAGTTCCTGGCAGTTTGCGCTCGCCGGAGAGAGACACTGAGAAGAAAAAGCTCCTTTCATCTTGAGAGTTTTTCCATTCATGCTACCTTATCTCTTACGGGGCGGGGGCTCTTTTCTCCCGCCTATCTACGGCATACCCACCGCTAAGGATTTACAAAAAAAACAGATGAGCGCATTGAAAGGTTTCCTGAATACACTCTTCGGAAAGAAAAAGACCTCCAGGGCTTTTGACCCGGGGATTGAGCTGGTCGAAGTTCCTTCCGGCAAGTTCCTCATGGGCAGTCCCCTGGGCGAAACAGGCCGTCTGAGCGACGAAACCCAGCATGAAGTGACCTTGACCCGCGGTTTCAAAATCGGCAAATACCCCGTGACCCAGGCCCAATGGAATGCGATCATGGGCGACGAGCACACTTTCTTTGCACAGCCGAACCCGAAGGTCCCTGCCGATAGCCTCAACCTGGACGACTGCGAGGAATTCCTGAGCAAGCTCTCCAGAATGACTGGCAAAACCTGGCGTCTGCCTACCGAAGCCGAGTGGGAATACGCCTGCCGCGCCGGAACCAAAACCAGCCTCAACAGCGGCAAAGACATTACCGATGAATTCCAATGCCCGAACGTTGAGGAGCTCGCTTGGTATGGACGCAATTCTCAGAAAACACCTCATCCGGTCGGCGAGAAGAAACCCAACGCCTGGGGTCTCCACGATATGCACGGCAATATCTATGAGTGGTGCTCGGATACCTACGCGCCCTACCCCTCCGGTCCTGTGACCGACCCCGACGGCTCCTCAGTCACCGACTCTCAGACTCTGGTCCTGCGCGGAGGCTGCTGGCTGGTCAGCGCACGCAGTTGCCGCTCCGCCAATCGCGGCTACGGCGCCCCGGAAGACAGACACGAAATGTACGGGATGCGCGTGGTCTGCGAACTGGACTAGCCTGCGTCTTCTTTCAACCAGTCTCCTCAGAGACACTTTTAATCCGTTGAATTCCCAGGGAATGCGTATCCGTTCCGTGGAAATGTTTCCCTTGCGTGTAGAACACACGGACTATTTCTTTGGACATGAACTGGTAATCAAATGACTATTCAATGCAAGGTCAGGAAAATACCGATCGTGTGATTTCATATTATGTTAGACAACAACCTACGAAGTGATCAGATGATCACTTTGAGCCGTAAAACTGATTAGAATCTGCCTACTCTAAAAATCCATTAACTCTGGATTCAGGAGAAAATCAAAGACATTCAACAAAAGAATTCCATCGTCATTGTAGTGAGGACGAGACATAGTCATATCAGCCGTAATGATAATTTTTTTGAAGGAGTCGCTAATTCGTTTTAGAGACCGTGTCTCCTGCTCCATTTTCTCTTGATCAGGAATTGAGTACGCAGACTGAATATAATACCGCTTCGATCCCTTGTTACAGACAAAATCCACTTCTAGTTGTTTCTTCAATGGGATTCCGGCTTTGTTCCTTTCAGAAAACGAAACCACGCCAACGTCTACGTTGAACTGCCGAATACGGAGTTCATTGTAAATCACATTCTCCATGCTGTGGGTTTTCTCGATCTGTCTATAATTGATCCTTGCGTTTCTCAGTCCCAAATCAGTAAAGTAATACTTTAATGGAGTCTCGATATATGCTTTTCCCTTAACATCATATCGTTTTGCCCCCTCGATTAAGAATGAATCCTCAAGAGTGTCTAAATACTTTTTTATCGTGGGAGTCGCTATTTTGGACTTCTTAATCGAACTAAATGCGTTTTGAAGTTTCGATGGATTTGTGAGCGTTCCGATGTTCGAGGCCAAAACATCAATCAAATCTTCAAGCTCTCCCCGTTTCCTAATCTTATTCCTGCCAACAATGTCACTGATGTACGTTTCCTTAAATAGTCTCTGGAGAAAATCAATCTTCTGCTCCTCGGTCTGCATCAATACAACCGCAGGCAACCCCCCATAATAGATATAATCCTCAAATCCTTGATATTGATCTCCGCTGTAAACCGTCATGAACTCAGCAAAACTAAGCGGCCGTATATGAACTTCATCTCCCCTGCCCCGGAACTCAGTAATGATGTCTCGTGATAGAAACTTTGCGTTACTCCCGGTTACATAGACATCCGCCTTATCTTTTCCCAACAGTCCATTGAGTACAGACTCAAAGTCTCCCAACATCTGCACCTCATCCAGGAGGAAGTAATGGAGCCCCTCGCCTTTGAGTTTATCCTTCGCCCAGGTGTAAAAAACATCAGGGTCTCTGTATTGCGCATTGTCCCGTTCATCAAAGGACATTTCAACGATCAGGTCTTCAGACACACCCTTTGCAATCAGGTGATTCTTGAACAACGTTCTTAGCAGGTAGGACTTGCCGCATCTTCGAATCCCTGTGATCACCTTAACCAACCGATTATGCTTACGCTGAATCAGTTTTTCTAAATAAAGGTCCCTTGCGATTTCCATGGTGTATCCTTTTTAGGAAGAGGCTATTGTTATCTCACCTAGCCCCAAGCGGATAGTACCATTTTAGAGTAGAAGCTGTCAACTGGCTATTTTAGATTTTTACTACAAATAGCTTTTTTATAAAATACACAGACTTGCAACCGCCACCACAGCCACCATAGTTGACGAGGTAGGGAGGGAAATGCTACCTTTCTGACAGTAGAGATGATCGGGTTGCTGAGAAAAGCATCAGATAGAAACAAAGAACTCCAACGTAAAGAAGATATGAAAATAACGAAACAGATAGGGTTGTGTCTGGGGGCATTGATGGCAACGGTGATCATGGCCTCAGCACAGACGGAAACGAACCGAGTGGTACAGCCACCGGTGACCATCCAGCAGCCCAAGAGCGTAGCGGTGGCCGTAGGTGAGCCAGCGACCTTTGGAGTAGAGGGGAGCAAGGATGTTGTGGCACAGCTCAGTGACACGGTAAAAATGGACATGATTTGGATTGAGCCAGGAACCTTCGTAATGGGCTCGCCCAGCAATGAACTAGGGAGATACTCAGATGAAACACAGCATACGGTGACCTTAACGAAGGGGTATTGGCTGGGGAAATATGAAGTGACGCAAGCGCAGTACCAGACGGTAATGGGGAGTAATCCCTCGAATTTCAAAGGAGATAATCTCCCTGTGGAAGATGTCTCGTGGTACGATGCGAATAATTTCTGTGCGAAGCTAACAGCACAGGAGAAAGCCGCGGGGAGGTTGCCAGAGGGGTATGAATATACGTTACCGACGGAGGCTCAGTGGGAATATGCGTGCCGAGCGGGGACAACGACGGCCCTCAATAGTGGGAAGAATTTAACACAGGAATACGACAATTGTCCCAATCTAGGAGAGGTAGGGTGGTATACATCTAATTCAGGAAGTAAGACGCATGAAGTTGGGCAAAAGAAGCCAAATGAGTGGGGACTTTATGACATGCATGGGAATGTATGGGAATGGTGCAAGGATTGGTATGGGAGTTATTCCACAGGTGCAGTAACAGATCCAGTAGGGCCTAGTACGGGCTCTCGCCGCGTGATACGCGGCGGTAGCTGGTACTTCAACGCGAACTACTGCCGCTCGGCGTATCGGTACTACGACTTTCCGGACAACGACTATTACGATTTCGGGTTCCGCGCCGTCCTCTCCCTAGTGAAATAATCTGAAATCACGGTTTGCTGAGCTCAGCGGAGCAAAGAGTGATCTTCACCAGGAAGGTGAAGGCCGGCAAGCTCTTTCTGACCTATAGCGAAGGCAATCTCGAGGTCAGCAGTGACCTCATTTCCTGGAAACGGGCAGATGTCACCGAAGCGGGGAAATACGAAGAGGATATCCCCTTGACCGGCAAAAAATTCTTCCGAGTAGCCCCATAGAGTCAAACAACAGGTATGCGTCTCCGTTCCGTGGAAATGTTTCCCTTCCGTGTAGAACACACGGACTATTTCTTTCTTTAATAACCACTCCTCCCTCTCACCCTTTTCGGTGCGGGTATTTATGAGGAATATGAGAATTTTCCTTTACGAACGGAAGGGATAGATTTACCGTGGCCTTTCGGCTACCGAAACATGTTGTCTGGGAGCCTTTTCAGAAAATAAAGTTTATGAAAAAAAGAAATAGTTGCTGTTCAGGCGTGTTGTTACACCTGTTAGCGTCATTCATCCTTCTGACATCGCTTCTGATTTTGCCGAGGACACACGCCGCAATAGGCGATTCATTCACGATAGGCGAGCTGAATTATACTGTTCTTTCGTTAAGCAGCATTTCCAGAACGGGAACGGTTTCTGTTAAGGCAGCAGTCTCAACGCTATCCGCCGACATTACGATTCCGGCCTCCATTCTCAATGATAACGTTAGATATTCAGTGGTTCTTATTCCGGCTGGAGCATTTCAAAGTACTAAGGGCATGAAAACCATCACAATTCCTGAGAGAGTGAATGAAATTGGAGATAGAGCATTCAATGCTTGCGCCAATCTGACAAACATCGTCATTCCGAACAGTGTCTCTTCTATTAATAACGAGACGTTTTACGAATGCAGAAGTCTGAAGAGTGTGGTCATCCCGAGCAGTGTCACTTCTATCGGTGATTTCGCATTCTACGGATGCTACAGTCTTCCAAGCATTATTATTCCGGACAGTGTCACTTCTATTGGAGAACAGGCATTCGAAGGATGCGAGAATCTGACAAGCGTAACAATAGGCAACCGTGTCACTTCTATTGGTTATTACGCATTCTACGGATGCTACAGCCTGAAGAGCATTATTATCCCGAACAGTGTCACTCATTTGGGTGAAAGCGCTTTCGAAAGATGCGGCGATATGACGAGCGCAATCCTAGGCAACGGCGTCACTTTTATCAGTGAAAGCACATTCGACTCATGCACCAGTCTGACGAACATTATCATCCCAGACAGTGTCACTCATTTGGGTGAATACGCATTCTACGGATGCAAAGGTCTGAAGAGCGTCGTATTTCCGAACAGTGTCACTTCTATTGAACGTGCGGCATTCTCTAATTGCAGCGGTCTGAAGAGCATCGTATTTCCGAACAGTGTCACTTCTATAAGCAATTACGCATTCTCCTCGTGCAGCAGTCTGACGAACATTATCCTCCCGGATAGTATCACTTCTATTAGCCAAGGGGCATTCTCCTATAGCGGCCTCACAAGCGTTGTTATCCCGGACAGTATCACTTCTGTGGGTGATTGGGCATTCTCTAATTGCAGCAGTCTGACAAATATCCTTATCCCGGACAGTGTCACTTATTTGGGTGAATACGCATTCCTGCATTGCAGCAGTCTCACAAGCGCAACCATAAGCAGCAACGTTACCGCAATTGGTTGTGACACCTTCTCCTACAGCGGCCTCACAAGCATTGTTATCCCGGACGGTGTCACCTATATTGGGGAAAGAGCATTCAAGTATTGCAGCAGCCTCACAAGCATCATCGTCCCGGACAGTGTCACCAGAATAGATAGTTCAGCATTCGAAGGGTGCAGCAAGCTGACAAACATCGTTATCCCGGATAGTGTCACTGATATAGGTAATTATGCATTCTATTGGTGCAGCAGTCTCACAAGCGCAACCATAAGCGGCAGCGTAACCTTAATTGCTAGTGACACATTCTCCTATAGCGGCCTCACAAGCATTGTTATCCCGGATAGTGTCACTGAGATTGGTAATTACGCATTCTCCGGGTGCATCAGTCTGAAGACGGTTTATTTCAAGGGTAATGCCCCGAAACTGACAGGTGGTATCTTTACCAGCGACCCTCTGGTCTATTACATTGAGGGAACTTCCGGATGGACGACGCCTACCTGGAGGGGCTACCGAA
>CAZSTC010000037.1:0-22614 GCA_964609795.1 uncultured Verrucomicrobiota bacterium | reverse complement strand
TCTGGCTAAATAGATGGCATCATAAATTTTTCTTTGTCGAGTTACAAAATAACGACTTTCTCTTAAAAAAGCATTCTGGCTACAAAAAATACAATTCTCACCAATTTTTCTAAAATTATTTAATTCAATCGATGAATTACAAAAAAATATAATCCTGATATTTTTTATTAATAATCTTAATTTTACTAATTCTTCTTTTACAAATATTACTCTTTCGTAAGATTCGTAATTCCATCCAAAATTAAAAAAAGCATAAATATCTTTAGATATTCTATTTTCTTTTATATAAATCATGAACTCATTTTTCAAATTTAAAAAATCTTCAAAAAAAGATATAAAAATAAAAGGTTTTTTGGATACTATAGTCGCGGGAAGGAAAAATCCATTATTCATAATTTTATTAATTTAAAATTATTATTTAAATTTATTCAAAATAAAAGCTATTTTACTTTTTATAAAAAACTTCTCTGATATATTTAAAGAAAAAAACCAACAAAATATAACTGAAATTATCCCTGTGATAATAATAGTTATTGAAAATCGTAAAAGTCCTTCTTCCATCATTTTTTCTAAAAAAAGGCACGCTGTAATCGAAGGTATCGCAACATATATGCATTTGGTAAATACAGCACGAATCCAACTCAAGGGGGAGACTTTCATCAGTTTTTTTACCCAGAAAATACGTCCGATAGAGCACCCTGTGGAAGTGATAACTAGCATAGCAACAGCCATTTCTGCACTTCCTCCAAGTATAAACACAAGCCAGGAAAGTGGGAATGTCAGAATAAGCATTCCTCCTTGGACGAATTGGTATAGAGCAATTTTTCCAAAAGCTTTTACAGCTTCCATATAGCCTGCCGTAGACTTGTCAATGATATAGGCCAGAAGCACTATTTGGCAAAAGGTGGCAGCGTGTGGGGGTGGGTTTTTTAGCCAAAGTTTTAATAGGTAATCCATCTCGAAGAAAAATGGTATTGCCCAAAAAAAAGTCAGAAGAATGATGAATTTACTCATTTGCTGGGAAAGGGAAATCATTCCGGTTCGATTGCCTTGCCCTTCGCGGCTAGTGATTTCAGGAGAAATGGATTGGTAGATGGCAGAAGACATGTTGTTGGTTTGAGAAGCGAATTGGTTTGCTATACCGAATGCAGCATTAATTTTAGGGCCGGTAAATATGTTAATAAGGAAAGACAATCCTTGATTCTTTACAACGCCTCCGAATGCACCAAAAAGATTCCACCCAGCAAACGAAATAAGTTTTATAATTCTTTCTTTATCGAATAAAAAATCTGATTTAATTTTACATTCTCTAAAAATAAATTTTGCTCTAATAACAGTTAAAAAATCAATAATGAATTTTATAATAACAACTCCAATAGAGTAAAATAAGAGCAAATCTCCACTCATACTTAACAGCTTCCATGCAAGTATAAATGTCAAAATAGTTTGAAGACTTGTCCAGAAGGTTAATTCAAAAATACGTTGCTTCGCATAAAACATGCTCCAATAAGGAATGAAAATCATTGTTTCCATTGCGGAGAAAACTGAAAAATTGTAGACCCATTTACAGGTTGTAATTCGTTCCAAAGGGAGGTTCAAAATATGCTCGAGGAAAAAAGTTCCTAACGGAATGCCAAGTAGAAGAAGCAGCATAGCAAAAAGGGTATGAAGAACAAGGGCGCAATTAAACCACTTTTGCAGCTCCGTGAAATTATCACCGCCAATAGTGTAAGCATAAAAACGCTGCACGCTATTAGCGAGAGTGTTCCCCAGAAATAGAATAAAAACAATGAGCCCCCCAACAACGCTGTAAAGGCCGAAGTCAATCTCACCTAAAGCGCTGAGAACCCAGCGGCTGCTAAAAAGAGTGAGAGCTGCCAAAACTACAATGCGTACATAGGAAGCAATAATATTGACAGCAATTAAATTCTTTCCTACGAGTTTCAATTTTAAAAATATATAAAGTAATTATTTTAATACTAATGAATTGATATCACCCTTCATAAGATGAAAATAGTCCTTTACTTCGGCAGGGACGAAGCTTGGGGGGTGAGTCGATAGAAAGCATGCGTAAGAATCTTTGTCCTCAGGGGTGAAGCCGTGCATACCATTAAGTGGTTTTCGGCCAAGGTCAGAAGGAGCAATTTGAATTCCTGTTTCCATCAAAAAAATATCTTCTCCAAACTTATTATTTTCAAAATTAACTCCATACAACTCTTTTTCTTTTTCTGTCAAAAAACTACCTTTACAGTCTGATTTAGAGAGTCGGTTTTGAATTATCCCTTTTGCTTCTGGGGTAAGATACCAAAAACGTGCCATAGTGGAATCGTAAATAGCAACGTAGTCTTTAGCGAATTCAAGCTTCAGATCAGAGACAATATTCATTAAATCCACTGTTGACTTGAGTGGAGTCATCCCATGGTCAGAAATAACTGTGAATTTTGTAAGTATTCCCTTTTCTTTCAAGAGAATAAAAAGAGATTTTAAACGGTCTTCATAGAAATGTAGCTTGTTAGCCACAGCGTTTTCATCCAAAATATGGTCATGAAGAAATGAATCTAGTTGAGCTGTGTAAATGAAAGCGAAGTCGATTTTATTATCTATTAAAGCCTGTTCAAGTTCGTTCACATTATAAGATTCGGGCTTACGCCAATCAGAAATAAGGAACCGAAGTCCAGATTCTTCTAATACGTCTCTTAAGTTTTTTAAAGGGAGAAGTCCTTTTTTTGCAAAAATATCTTCTTTTTCGCAGTAGTTAAAATAGCATAATTTATCATAAGGAACCTGGTAAAGTTGGAAATAACCGGTGTAGCCTTTAATTTTTGAGAAAAGTTTTGAGACATACCTGCGAACTCGTCCTCTGTTCAAAATACAGCGGGGGTGGAGTCCTGCACCAAAAAAATATTTGAGAAGCTTGAAAATTTTAAAAGGGGAATTAATAGGGTCATAATAAAAAAAAGAAAAATGATTGTGTTTATTAGGATATTCTCCCGAAAGAATTGTCGGGATGGCTGTAGAGGAGTATCCGAACTGCATTTTCACTGAGTATCTAAAAGACAGTTCATCTTTCAGAAAATTATATTTTTGAACGATTTCCCACCCAAGTGCATCGATAAATAAATAAACTGGAATTTCTTTCATTATTATTAGGGTTTGTTTTTTTTATAATTTTCATAAATTTGCGTCATTGCTGCTATAATAGCAAAAATGAGAACAAGCTCATAAAAATTTGTTTTTTGTTTTAGTACCCATTCTAGAGTGGATTGTCCAAAAGTGGCGATGAGGCCTGCAAAGAGTCCGATAGGCATGTACGAAGTAGGTGTGTTTTTATACCTCCTGATGTTAAGGGCATTTTGAACGAAGTAATATCCAAACCAAAGAATAAGTGAGGTGAAACCTATCCATCCGCATTCAGCAGCAACAAGTAAATAAATAGTTTCCACAATTCCATCTTTGAAATCCTCATCTTCTACTGGCCGCAGCCCCTCAGCATAAGTATATGGAGGATTTACTTTGACACCCCAATTGTTAAGACCAATTCCCCAAAACTTGTCATTAGCCATCCGTACAGCTATTTTTGCAAGTCTAACTCTCGTTTCGCCGGAGCGCTCTGATGCCCTTTCAAACCGCTCTGCAACCATAGGGGCCGCTTTGGCAGAACCTACAATGGCTAACACCAAAAAGAGAGTAATAGTCTGTATTTTTCGGCTTGTAATTTTTGAGGCCATTGAAAAAGAAGTGACAATAGCAGCAGCTATGGGAAAAAAGAATATTGCTCCACGAGACAGTGCAAAAATTACATTAATAGAACATAACATGTATATAGCAAAATAAAAACAAAATATTTTTTTATTAGATTTTTCATTTAATAAAATAGATAAAAAAATTGGTGCTATTAAGTTAACAAACATTGAAGTCGAATTTCTGTGCGGAAACAGACCGGAAGGTTGATAATATCCTAATATATATTTTTGCTCCAGCATCATTAAAAAATTTATTGAAATAATAGTAAAAAAAGATATTTTGATTATATCAAAACTTTTGTTGAAAAAAATATAATTATATACAGTTATAAAAAATAAATAAATAAAAAACATCTTTTGAATTTCAAAACCTGAATAATTCAAAACTGAAGAATTAAACGAAGATATAAAAGAAATGACAAAATAAATTATATAAAAAATAGAACCTTTAGGAAAAATTATAACTCTTTTTCTTTTTAAATAAATTGAAAATATAAGTGAAATAGAAATTACATCGGTTAGTGTAATCTCAAAACCTCTAGAAGTTCCTCTGTAAAAAGGATCTGGAAAAAAATTGATTCCTGCTGCCTCGTTAAATGGCATCGTAAACAGCATAATAAATACTCCAATTTTTTGTGCCTTTTCACTCGAATACCAAACCAATGTTAAAAAGGGGATACTCGAAAAAAAGAATGCGAAAAATATGACATGCTTGACTTCCAAATTAAAATTCAACTATTTGCTGTTAAACCAGTAAACCGGGGATGAGGCAGCGTTGATGAGCTGGGCTGTTGGCAACAGCTTTCGGATAAACACATTGTATTCGCTGATGGAGTCTTTTGGGATATATATAATGTCTTCAGATGCCACTTTGAAGTTTCTGCCCCTCCCAGAGAACAAGTCATCAATATCCACTTTGTAGACCTTCAATTCAGCTCCGGTATTCGCCCCCTTGGGTCTGCGAAGAATAAGAGCAGTGCCCCAATGTTCATCTTTCAAGCCGCCTGCTTGAGCAATTGTATCAACTACCGTCATGTCAGGAGTCCAGTTAAGCTGGCGAGGGGAATTTACTTCACCCATTACAAGAACTCGAGAAGAATCTCTTCTAGCGATATAGATGACATCACCGGGGCGAACCGCAATGTTATGAAGAGGATTCCCTTTGTATATGGCTTCCGTAAAGTTTATGGGGAGTATTTTCCCATCTCGTATCATGTAGGAACTGGGTATATCTGCCAACTCAACTTCTTTTCCATCCAAAAGACCTGTGTGGAAGCCTCCGCCCAATGCTATAAATTCAGTCAACCGAGTATCATCTCTTACTGAAATAACACCTGTATTTTTAACGGCTCCAATTAGTGTTGCTTGTTTCCCTCGTATATTCGCGGGAATCAGAGCAACACGAGGATACCTGATATATTTTTCGAAAGCTTTAGTTACAAGGTCAGTTGCTTCGATCAGGGTTAGCCCCTTTACAAAAAGTGGGCCAACGAGGTTTAATACCAGATAACCATCTGCAGTGACTGTCGAAGTAGAGGCCCCAAGGGTGTCACTAACATCATCCTCGCCGTAAACTTTGACTCTAAACATATCGCCTCCCTGTATTGTGTAAGGAGGATAGGGGGTATTTGCTATTTCTTCCAATTGCTTCCGGATTTCTTCCGGGTCAGTTGAGGAAACATCCACACCTGATTCATCATACTCTGGCGGATATTCCAGCGCGTCTCTTTTTACGCCATGCTGACATGAACAAAAAAGCAATGTAGAAAAAAAAGAGATAAAAAATAAAGTAATATATCTTAGCATTTTATCCTCCATAGTAGGGATTCGGGACATCAGTAAGAAGTCCTGCAATTTTGACATCAGAAGTTTCTTTCATTTGTTTAATATGTTCTTGCAGTACTGTTTTTTTAATAGAGTCAAAGGGAGCAGACAAAATGATTCTCTCAGAGAGTTGAGCAATTTGTGAGCTAAGTAGCTCCGTGCTTTCCTCAGATTCAAGCTCAATAACGACGAGGTCGTAACTGGTACAAAGTGCTTCAATATCGAACCTGAGCAAATCCATTTCAGCTGAATCAAGGCTAAGGTTGTTTTGGAAGCAAAAAAATCCTTCATCTGAAACTTTTATAACGCTGATAAGACTTTTAGCGAGAGTGTCATCCTTTAGCGGCTTATAAGAAGCAGGAATTCCACCTTTTGTTGCTGGAACACATTTTAGACGAAAAGTTTTTTGTCCACTGATCATCGCAATATCCAGTATTTCTGTGATATCTGCCTCTAACGAATCGGACGGCATAAACTTTAAGAAACCGACACGTTTGTGTTCATGAAGAAAAATTCTAAGATTTTGCAATATTTTTTGGAGTGTGGATTTTTTAGATTCTCCAATTGCTTCGCTTAGAAGGGGTAATTCTCCAAGCGGAATTACATCTAAGGCAGATTCAAACTCTGATGATGAAACTAATCTGAGTTTCAAAATCTTTAATGCTGCGACCATAATGGAGAAAATAAGGGTTAGGAACACGCCTACGCCAACAATTTTAAATTTTGCCTGTCCCATATTGGAGATAGTAGGTATCTTTGCGCGTTCAAAAATTGAAACGTCAGGAACGGCTGAACTCATTAGAAACTCCAAATCATTAATGCTATCCATTACCTTTTGAGATCCAGATTTTAACTGCTCCTCTCGTTGCTGCAATTGTTCGTAGGCCACACTTCGATTCATTATGTCTTGTATTTCATCTTCTTTAGAAACTTGATTCGTCTCATATTGCGCAATTAAGACCTCAGTCGTTTTGCGTTCAATATCCAATGCTGTCAACTGGTTTTGCAAAGTTGCATAGACCGGATTCTTTCTTAATACAACAACATCTGCTATCTGATTAGAGCCCGCCGCCTGGTTTTTTTCTAAAATATCAATTTCATCAAGCAAAATTTTTACTTTAGGATTCTCGGGTGTGTATCTTTTAAGGAGATTTTCCAGTTCGTTCTTTTTGCCAGTTAGCCCCAGAGAGCGAGTGTTGTCTATTCTTTTTTCTCCTTCCTCCATTTCAGGAGTTTGTTCGAGAAGCGATTTGATTGAGTTGATGCTGATATCAAGGCTGTGGAGCTTGATGAGAAGGTCTTCTTTTTTTGAAATAAAAGAAGAAATGTCTTCATTCTTTTTTAGGAGTTCTATGTCCGGCGATATAACAGAGTTCGATGTGTAAAGCCTTTTTTTCTCAAATTGAAGGGAGGATAACTCCTTTGTGATGTTTGTAAGTTGAAGGCTTCGTTCTTGCAGAATAGCTCGAATTTTGCTGCTTTGCTGTCTGACGTACTCAGCAATTCCCTCCTCGGCCATTTCGTTTGCAATTGCTGCAGCCGTTTCCGGGGTTCCTGCAGAGGCTTTTATAGAGATGATCCAACTTCGCTCCCTCTCTCTGGATACGAGAACGTTTTTGAAGAGCTCAGGGGAGAACGCATACTGTGGTGAATTTCGAAGACGGTCACCGACGCGTCCTTGTACATCCCTAGAAGCGAAGAACTGCATAACTGTTGCAGTATCCATTTGCTGGTAGTAGTTGGGAAGCCTATTAGATCGTTCTTGATGGAGGACTTTGGCCTCAGCCGTCCAAGCCGTCTTAGAGTTTACAGAGCGCGATTTTTCAAGCCCCCATATAGCGAGGAGGGAGAGAAAAAAGAAGATTAAAATCCAGCGCCACTTTGAAGCGACATAAAGAAGGAGGCTGCGAGGGTCAAAGCGAAACACTTCCAAATTGAAAGGCAACCTTCCCTCATCTTCCGGCGGGGTATTTCCCCCAAAACTCAAGCCATTATCTACCGCCATACGTACTTTCCAAAGTATAAATTAAACCGAATCACTATCCAATATAATTCCACATTTTTCTATAAGTATTCTCATGCTCATCAGAAAGAGGGGCAGAGCCTTGGAGAAGGCTCATGAGCACGAGGATGAAACAAAAATACATATTATCAAAAAAACTAAATTTTATATTTAAAAAACTAAATTCTTTCTCAAGTTTAAAAATAATTAAACGTTCTTTCAATCTCCGTATGAGAGCTTTGGGTTCAGGAGAGCGGAGAAAGTTTTCTACAGTCCTAACAGTCTCAAAGCTGAGCTCAACTGTTTCTTGAAGTTTTTTCATTTGGATCGCTCTATCCAGGGATATAGTGGGCAATTTTTTAAAATGTACTGCCTCTGCATACAGTTTCTTGAGTTTAGCCCATTTCTCAGTTTTCTGAACACAGAGTATATCAAGGTGTTGAAGCCTTTCCTGAGCTTTTAAAGCATATATTCCATGGAATAGCAAAATGGCGTCTCCACAGGCCAAAACAGCCTTGTTAATATTGCGGGCAATAAAATCATAATCCTCATGAAAGAGGTCGCTCTTGCGAAGGAGCCTCTGTTTTGCAAGAAAAAGTCCCGACATTCGGTTTACGAGAAGTTTTGCTGTTTCAGAAGGAGGCATCACAGGGGATATCTGAGAAAAGTATCTTTGAAAATCCTCCTTATCTCCAATTAATAAAGTTGGGGCTAAAATCATTTCCCTCCAAACCATGATATGAGAGCGACTTTTTACGTATTTGGCATCCATGGCTCTGCTGAAATCCACATCAATCCCTAACTTTTTTTCCCATTTTTCTGAGATATGCTTAAAAAATTGATTAAGCTGGTTGTTTTTCCAGCGTAGACGAGTGTTTGAAATTACAAAAAAATCCAAATCGTTGTAGAGGGCTGCCTCTCCATTTTTTTTAATCAGTACGCCGCCCTCTCCACGTCCGTAGCCGCCCCCCAAGACGAGATATTTCAAGTGTCTAAAAGAGGTATCAGCTCTCGTTTCCTCTGCAATATCAGCAAGGGCAGAGTCCAAGGTTTTTTCAATCTCAGTGTTGTATATGAATGTATACTTAGACTTCATCAGCTTTGGTTCCACGAAGGATTTTCCCGAGAAACGTTCTTAAAATAAGTAAAATATCTGATTTAAGGGTTCGATTGTGCCGATAAAACAGATCGTCTACAATGCTCTCAGTGGTGCTGGATTTAATATCTCCGATGGAGTCCGAATAAGTTAGAGCCCCGGGTCTATAATCTTTGTACTCCTGTAAGAGATTTTCCTGAGTTTCCGCATCCCAAAGAGTATCACCAATAAGGTTAATTCTTCCGAGCATTGCATGCCAAAGTGGATGAAACTTATCCAGTGATAATTTAAAAAACCACGTGTTTTTGTTAGTGTCATTTTTTTCGTACAATGGGATGAAGTATGGAGAAATTCTTTCAGTAGCCATCTTGTAGCTAATCATTTTTTTCTTGGGAGTTCCAATCAGTAAAAATAAAAGCATAAATGGAGTGATGCAAAAAATGAAAGTAGCAGCAAACAAACTGGTGATACACTGCCGTGCCCACTGCCTGACAAGATTTCCTTCCAACTTTGAAGAAAAGGAGCTATCAGTAAAACTGACCATGAAGCCGGCAATAGGATCAATAATATTGTTACGATATATAATTTTCTTATCGAGAATTAAGTCTGTCCCGACATATGTTTTATCCAATACAATAGAATTTGATATCGTAGAGCGGCTGTCAATGATGCAAGTGTCGCCAACAATAGCGTCAGGCCCAAGCTGAGCCCTATCTTTAATTTGCACGTCATCCCCCACGACAAATGGAGGTATGAGCTTTGAGAGTCGTGGAACAACATTGTTCATCCCCATAAATACTCTGGATTCAGCTTTATATCCTTTCATGAGGAGCTGTTCAGTGAATTTTGAAAGTAACAGCATATTGAGATTGAAATATCTTAGGATAGAGTCAAGTTCAATTTCTTCAAAGGAAGGAAGTTTAACAGCTTCTGGAGAATTATGTATGCTGATTCTGTTAACTGGAAAAGGATGGGGATAGAAGTTAGCTGGTGATTTTTTCTTATTATAAAATGGGAAAAAGAATCCTTCAAAAAAAATAAAAGGAGATTTTAGTGAAAAAGTAGAGTTTCGACGAAGAATTTCTTTTAATTTATTCGATTGACACCCTATTCCGTTTGTGATGCTTATCCCCCATTTAGAACCATCAGATAAAAAATTCAGCAGGTCACTATTAAAATTTTCTTGAACTACAAGGATATCCGTTACTTTGCTCAGGTAGCAAAAGTCTATGTAAAACTCAATGAGGGGCTTGCTTAATAATGGGATCATATATGGACTTAATCCCGGGAAATACTCACTAAGCCATGAGTACGGAGGTTGGCTAAGATTGAGTATGGCACGCATTTGAGCTTAATAAGCGCCCCTACCAGTCAGAACAGCGGGGATTGTTTTAAGGAGAATGACAATATCTCTGAAAAAACCTCGATTTTTGATGTACTCTTCATCCAAACTAACCTGTTGTTTAAAAGGAATATTACTCCTGCCTGCGATTTGCCAAATACAAGTAATACCCGGAGTAATGTGAAGGCGTTTCCGATCTTCAAGAGTATATTCTTTGACCTCATTAGGCAGAGGTGGCCGAGGCCCCACCAAGCTCATGCTTCCCTCAAGGACGTTAAAAAATTGAGGGAGCTCATCAATAGAGTATTTGCGAATGAATTTACCGACTGAAGTGATTCGAGGGTCATCTTTCATTTTGAAAATGACTCCATCTTTACTTTCATTTTGAAAGAGTATTTTTTGCTTATCTGCTTCAGCCGTTTTTCTCATAGAGCGAAACTTGTAAAAAATAAAATGGCGGCCGTTTTTGCCGACTCGAGTTTGTTTAAAAATGATAGGACCTTCTGACTCTAATTTAATGGCAATAGCGATAAAAATCATCAGTGGTGAGAGAAGAAGTAGCGCTATTAGAGAGACAGAAATATCCATAGCTCGTTTGAGAGCATATGCAAGCCAAACAGTAGCGTCCCAAAAAAAGGCTTTGAGTGTGCGCTCAAAACTTGTCTTCGCATTACGAGCTTCTATGGATTTTATAATATCTTCTTTTTCAAGACTCATTTTATTCTAATACAATCATAAAGTGTTATTCAAGCATTGAAAAGAGGTCTTTGAGTTTAGCCGAAAGTTCTCTGCACATGGTGCGATCTTTGTTTTTTGCTGCCATTTCCATTTGAAGGGCGATTTCGGCCATTTCCTCATGCCCGCTATTCATTGCGCAACCTTTTACAGTATGGGCGGTTCTTGTCAGCTCTTCATAATTTCCATTTTCCATGAGAGCATCGAATTTGCCCATATTATCGGCTAAGGTTGCAATGAAAGAATTGTATAGTTCCAGAGCATCTTCTCCTTCTATACCAAAGGATTGACTCAGATAATTTAAAATTTGACTTTTCATTTGTAAGCAATGGTAAATGTTGTTTCGTTTAACGCATCGGCATAGCGATTTCGGCATATTGACGATGTGATTTTCTTCAGAAGGTAAAGGCCTCTGCCCGAAAATTCAAGTTTTCGATTCTGTTGATCAGCTTGATGGTCATCAGCTTGGGACACCGGATGCATATCCCATGCTTTTCCTCTATCAAAAACTGATAGTAAAATATCCTCTTTTCTAAGCTCTATACTTATAAAAATAATGGGGCGCATAGCGCTTCGATTTCCAAGTCCGTGAATAAATACATTATTCAGGAACTCCGAAAACGTGATTTCTACTTTAGCAGCGAGAGATTCGTCCCCAGTTTGTTGCAGTATCAGTTTGTGGGCAATTTGCACAAAATCATCTATGGACTTTGTAGAGGGGCTAACGCTGTAATAGAAAGACTGGTTTTTTGCAATTTTTCGGGAGATGGCTGAAATAGAAATATCATCTTTTACAACGGTGTAACCAAGTTTGAAAAAAACATCTGCAATTCTAAAATTAGTAGAGGGCGTCAGCCCCTCTTTAGCTACAGATGCAATAAACTCATGCAGAAGCTCATCCCCAGAGGTCTCTCCATGTTTGTTTTGAATATCGTTTAACCCGTCTGTGTAGGCGAAAATGATGGAATCTTCCGGGAAAGAGATAACTTGTGTATCAGTTTCAGTGTACACAGTTCCGGACACAAGTCCCAAGGGAATACCCCCTTTTTCTTTGCTGTGGACTTGTTCAATAAGTCCTTGGGAAGGGCTGAAGATAATAAAATCCGGGTGCCCCGCTGTTTGATAGGCAATAATTTGTTTATTGAAATCAATAACGCCTACCAAGCAAGTCATATAGTGGTCAGTCGATATATCTTCCAGGAAAGTTTGTAAATGATTGAGCAAATGATGCGGTTCTATTTTATCGCTGGATGACTTCCGTATAAAGCTGGATATAGAGATTTCAACCGCTGACATGCAGAGGGCAGAACGGATGCCGTGTCCTGAAATATCGCCCACAACCTTCAAAAACAAACCGTCGGCGATTTTAAAAGTATTTACAATATCGCCGGTGATTTTCATGTATGGGTAATAATAGTGAGCAAAGACGGTGTCGTTTTCATAACTATACCAGTGAGGAAGCATGAACTTTTGAATCTCACCAGCCAGAGAAATATCTTTCTCCATTTCAGCGAAATAGTTTTTCTCCTCCTTGTTTGCCTGCATTTCAGAAACAATACTGGAAACAGTGGCTTCCAACTGCTCCTTGCTAAAACCTTTGCTTTGATAGTATGTATTCTTATCGTTAGAAATTTCTTTTAGAAGTGTTCCTTCGGCATCATCGACCTTTGCTGTCAGCATGATAATAGGAATATCAGGATTTTCTCCTCTAATTAGCGAGCGCAGCTCCATTCCACTGATTCCAGGCATCATGATATCCAAAATGAGGAGATCAAAATGCTCTTTTTTAAAAAGAGCCATCGCTTCCATGGCATTAGCGCAAGCTACTACCTGGTAGGTGGGTTCGGGCAGACAAATTTTGACCACCTTCCGCATGAAGCTGTCATCATCAACAGCCAAAATTTTGATTGAACTTTCTTTTCCCATTTCGATCTCAACCAGTACTGTAGTATCAAAGCATTTCTTCCCAAGGGAACGTGTAATCCAAAAAGCTTTTTTTGTCAAACAATATCATCAGATTCTAACGCCGGTTCGGCCTCTTAAATGAGCAACATTCTTCGATATCGTTTATTGAGCATGATGGTTTGTTGTCGGCTATTTAAAACTGAAGGATACGGAATGCCAATCGCTATTTTATTCTTCCAGGAACGGAGAAATGAAATATGTGAATTCAAAAAGGGAGAGGCTTGTAAAAGCTAAGAAAGATCAAACCCCATGGATTCAAGGGCATCTTTCAGTGCTGATGGAGCGTGTCCGGTGACCAGATAAAGTGCGGCCATACGGACCGCCAAGCCATTAGTCACTTGGTTTAAGATGACAGAGCGACCACAGTCAGCGACTTCACTATCAATTTCCACACCACGATTGATCGGGCCCGGGTGCATAATTGTTGCATCAGGCTTCATCAAACGCACCCTTTCTTGGGTCAAACCGAAGAAGGAGGTATACTCACTGAGGCTTGGGAAAGCAGATTTACGCTGACGTTCATGCTGAATCCGCAAAAGGTTGACAAAATCAGCTTCGGCAATTGCATCTTCAACCTTGTGGGAGACTTTGCACCCCATTTTTTCGAAGCTCATTGGAACCAGCGTGGGAGGTCCGCAGAGAGTAACATGAGCTCCCATTTTGGTTAAAAGCCAAATATTCGATCGAGCTACTCGACTGTAGAGGATATCTCCTAATATAGTGACTCGAACCCCCTTAAAGGAACCCTTTCTGTCTAGAATGGTTAATGCGTCTAAAAAACCCTGAGTGGGGTGCTCGTGGGCACCATCTCCTCCGTTTAGTACAGCGGAGCGGACTCTTTCAGCGACGAACTGAGGCGCGCCTGAGGCGCTATGGCGCATTACGAGCACATCAGTTTGTAGAGCCTGCAAGTTCAACACTGTATCTTTCAAGGTTTCTCCCTTCTTGAGAGAGGAGCTTTCCGCTGAAAGATTCACAACAGTCGCTCCCAAATGTTTTGCAGCCAACTCAAAGCTGGTCCTGGTTCGGGTGGATGGTTCAACGAAAAAATTGGCTACAGTATAGCCTTGGAGAAGAGGGGCGTGCTTTCTAGGAGAGAGGCAGACTTTTTTGAAATACTGAGCGCAATTTAACAAGGTCTGGATCTCAGAGGGAGAGAGACTTTCAATATCTACAAGATCTTTACGAGTCCAGTCCATTTGATGTTGATTAAGAGGGGGGCTCAGTTTGGAGAGTGTAAGACGAAGGAGGTGGAACGTTATTGAGGAAAACTTTGAGGTAAACTTTCCTTCATGGGGGCTTGGCTTTGGAGCCTTTTTTTCATTCGGGCCTCCAACCATTTAGTGCGATATTTAATACGCCAATCAGTCAGAGCACGCTCAAAGCCAATATCATAACCCGCTTTTTCAGACTCGATCCACTTATGGCGCATAATCTCCTCTTTTTCAGCTTGGAACTCCTTATACAGCTCAGAGCTTTGAACGTGAAAGTAATCGCTGTCTTCTGGTTCTGCGAAACTGTTATCTCTCAATGTTGATAGCATAAATACATCCCTTCCGCAGTGGTCGTACTGCCGACAACCGCACGCTGATATAGTACTCTGTAACTGATGGAAAATTCAACTATTATTGTAAAAATTCCCTTTTTAGGGCGCATATTTTTGAGGCAACACGCCATACCGTTATGAACGAAGTACTATTGCCAATCTATCAATGGGAGAATCGATTCTGGTCGATACTCTGCATTTGGGTGAAAATCTACACGAAACTGACCTTGTTGGCAGTTGTTCATTTGAATAACCAATTTTTTGAAATCTTTATTTTCAGTGTTTTTGCTTTCTGGGAATTGTTGCCCCGGCAGATAAGATGCCGGAAGCACTTCAAACTTGCAATCGTTTGCCCCAATCAAGTCTGCGTACATTTTCTTTTGATTGAGAATCAGAGTTGCTCGGCGGCCCGAATTAGAAATTTCAATATTGGCTTTGGTGTGCAAAGACCACCAAACTGTTGAGGAGGCTTTAGCTTTAAAATCATCTTCGACGGAGATAACTCCTTGAGCACGATCCAGCCTAATACCGCGGCTGTATTGCTGCACATCGCGCGAATAGCAATCGGTCAGATCGGTGACGAAGGCGCTGTGAGTTGGAGTCGAGATTTTTTTAGTAATGAATGCTCGTCCTTTAGGGTTTTGGTCGGGGCGTGCATCAGGGTTAAAGACCAAAGCATTTTTGCCTTCTGCTCTCATCCGGTAAAAATGCCAGCGGCCTGCATCGACCTGGGTGGCCGGCTTATCCATATAGTAAGGGGCGTTTTGTTTAAAATAGCCCGGATAAGTGTAGTTATCTCCACCCAGACAACCGTATGCCCAGACTTCCCCCAAGGCCTGAATTTCGAAAGAGCCGGCGTCAAGGTGTCCATGATTGGCTGAGTTGTCTCCACCGTGCATCGCGATATAGAGAGCTTGTGGATCTTCATGTTTCTCTAAGAGTGAAGAAACTTCCAATCCATAAAGATGATTATCAAGTGGGATAGAAATGGCTTTGTTTTGTCCCTGTTTTACCAACTGAGGATCGTAACAAAGAGCGTCAAACCAGTTCATTCGCCCACCTGAATCTTTTAATAGATCATACTGACATCGGGCTAAAAGAGGGTCTTGAAAATGCTTAGCGAACCAGAAAAAGGTCAAGCTTTTGCTCTTTTTAATAGGATCGTCGCCAACGTTAATTGTGGTTACAGGTCCCGTAACCATAAAGGGGAAGTAACCCGCTTTTTTTAGCCCGGGCGTCTCTCCAAGTCCATAAGTTGTCCCCAGAATACGTTGCACTCCTTCCAGTGAATAGAGGGTGGACGTTAATCCATAATGCCAATAGCTAATACCTTCTTCACTTTGTCCATCCGGCTCAAACTCCACCAGATAAAAGGGAAGTCCCTGCAATGCAAAGGCGGCTAGACTGCACATTTTTTTGGGGTCTCTCTCCATAAAAGTCAAGGCTGCCAAAGCTAAGTTTCCGTTGCAAATACCATTCCAGTTATTATTCGTACGCGCCCACCACTGGCGCCTGACTGTTCCGTCAAATTGGGCTATCGCCGGGGTGAGTGCATATTTGGAGGCGGTTTGGTAGATAAAATCTTTTTGTTCGGTACTCAGATAGTCATAAAGTCCATCATAAACCAAAGCTGCACAGAAAACCCCCATGGCAGGGTCCAGAAAGTGCCGGTCTTTGTAGGGTGGTTGAGTTGCAATACCCCAATCGGGGTAAGTGCAGAGATTTTCATAAGCTTCAAAAGCTCGTCTGGCGTATTTTTCTTCACCCGTAACCCACCAGGCTATTACCAACGGCGGGATATAACCGGAGGTAGTATGAGTTCCCGATACTCGCAGGTTGGCTCCATCCAATCTGCCATCAGGCAAAGACTTTGTCAGAGCAGAGTCCGCGGATGCCTTGATTGACTTCCACGTCGGGATCATAAGAGGGTCTTCTTCCTGAATCAGAGTTTTTATTCGCTCAATGTCCTCTTTAGCAGCGATCATTCGAGGATGGATATTTTTGAATCCATTTGTGTTGAAGTCGTTGAGAATCGTCTGATCTGTTACTTCCTGAAATTTCAGGGCTGCTTTCATTTCCTGTACAGCTTTGATCTCGGCAGGAGATTGAGCCCTGACGGTGAATACGCATGCCAGTATTAAAAGGACAATTGATAGAGTCTTGATTTGCATACTATTTTCTTTCCGGACTTGGGGTGAAAACCTAAAATCCAAGTCTCTTTCGAGACTCTTGTACCATTCTTTAGTTCACGGCGCGATAAAATCTTTTCTCCTCATTTGCAATGGGTACGGAATAGGGGCTGTTTACCATAAGTTCGGTCCAGGTTAATAGATCTGTACTGGTTTCCAATTTCCCCGTAAAACTCAAGGTTAAAGAGTTCCCATTTTGTGACCAGGAGAGGGTCGCTTCCTGTGGTTCGTCCGGATAGGGATCGCTGGTGCGAATGTTCACCTTTACATTATCGCCCGGGAGAGGAATGTTGAAAACTCGAGGCTGAGAAAGGGTAGTGCCTTCGAAGACTAGATTTGAGCGAGATTCGCCAAGGTCATAATAGGGCAAGGCATAGCCGCCTGAACTGGAAGTTACGGTGTAGTAAAAACTTCCCTCAAGATAAACAATTATCTCAGCAACACCCTCGCCGAGATCATAGACTTTGTTATTATTCAGATCATCATAGACAACTCCGGTAACGTAAGGAGATAGGGATGCGCCGCTGCTGGCAAAATCAATTGTCGCGATGAGAGAGGGCGTGTCGGTTGCAAAGTAATTGAAATTCCCCGAGGTGAGTCCGATGCCGATTTCCTCAAAAGTGGGTTCCAATATGTTGTCGCGGAAAGAGGACGATTGTTGAAAGAAGCCTTCATAGAGTTTTTGAGCATCCAAAGCAGGGGTATTCAGTGGGCTGTATAGCCCTATACTTTCGCCGCATGTCCACCCCAAATTGTCTACAAAAGGATAACCGGCATCAGCCATTCTCTGCGCGGGTGTACTCCCGTTTTCTCCTGTAAAGCTCCACTGATGCTCTTCCAGGAGCCAAGTGCTATGTCCTCCGGCAGATTGGAGAAGAGCATTGTTAAAAGCCAAGGGTGGAATCGGACTCCCATTTGTACTGCCGGCTGGTAATTCAGTGGTTGGGTCTATACCCAGGCGAAGAGCTTCATCAACAGGATTGTTGCGTGCACAATTGATTAACTCAAGCATGTATTGTTCCTGAGCAGTGGGCTGACCGTGGCTATAGTAAAATCCGACAGAAGGAGGGATAACAGTCAGGGTGGTATCCTCAAAAATGTAATAGTGGAAAGGGTCAAGGGAGCCCAGAGAGATTTTGATAGGATAGACACCCACCCCGCTTTCCAAGTCAGCGGTTGTTTCCAAAGATGGAATTCCCGGAGGAATGTAGTTGTTGGGTGAACTTTGTTCGTTGGTGATGCTGTAAGTCAGGTCTGGATTTTCAAATCCTACTGTGCGGGTTATTGAATGAGCAACCACTCTATAGTTCAGAGGTAAAGGAGTCAGTCTGGCCTCCTGGCTGAGCATTTGACCTGCCTCGTTGTAGACTAATACTTGATATACCCCGGCGTCAGCGGGGAGAACCTCAAAAATTGTATAAAAAGAATCAGTCGCCTCAGCTATTGGCTCTCCATTTTTCAGCCATTGGTAGAAGAGAGGTTCCGTTCCGGTAGCAAATGTACTAAAAAAAAGGCTTTCACCGACGGGCACCTCTGAGTCTGAAGGATGAGATATAATGATCGGAACTGTGGGTTCAGTATTATCAGTAATCGTTAATGTTCCATCCTCAAAAATATAGGTGTAAGTGGGGTCCAGAGTTCCTTGGCTGACCAGAATGGGATAAGTTCCAACAGGGCTATCCTGAGTCGCGGTGGTTTCTAAAATGGGAGAGCCTTCGGGATACATGGGAAAACCTTCTTCTGTGGTAATGGTGTAGGTGAGCGGAGGATTGGGCGTGTTATAGGGCCGCGAATGGGAGTCAGCCCACACATAGAGCGTTGGAATATGAATGGTCAATAATGCGATTTGACTAGCTGTTTGGCCGCCAAAGTTTGAAAGTTGTACCCAGTATTCTCCGGCATCGGAGGGTGCAACTTCTTCTATCTGATAAATGGAATTGGTCGCATCTAAAAGGGCAATTGAATCCTTAAACCACTGATAGTAGATGGGGTCAGAACCCGTGGCAAAAACCGAAAATAATGCGCTTTGGCCTATCGCAGCCGACAGGTCGAGCGGCTGTTCAATAATTTGAGGAGGCTCAGGTTCCGGTTCGCCTACTGAATAATTTAGGTGGAGGTTTTCTCCCGTGCAATTAACAAAAAAAGTTCGATTTTGGAGTGGTGCTTCGGATTGAAAATAAACTTCGGTATAACCGGTTCCTATGTAGGGGAGAGCATATCCTCCGGAAGTTGTGGTCACGGCATAATATTCTCCACCAGAAATAGAGACAGTAACACCGGATATGCCTTCTCCTGGAGTGTAAAATCCGTCCAAATCCAGATCATCATAAACGACGCCAAGAATGAAAGGAGCCTCGGAATTACCACTGCGCGCGAAGTTTTGAGTTCCCATTAGCGCATTGTAAACGATACGGTTTGGCGGTGTGCCGGCCGTAAAAAGTCCGTCTTTTATTCCAATTCCGATCTCATTGACCAGACTGGACAGTATATTAATTCTATGGCCCGGGCTTTTGAAAAGGTTGTCATGCAAAAGCGAGGTGTACGAGTTGATATCAATAGGATTATTAGTGTTCCCTGTACCAGCCCAAGCAATGTTTTCCGCAGCCGCATAACTACCAATGAAAGTGTATCCGGAGGCTACCATGCGATCGAAGGGGCTGCTATCATCCACTCCAACATGGCTAAAAATGTCGTTATCCAGCATCCACTGACTGTGTGCGCGGGATGAATCGATGAGGAAAGGGTTAAAGGCCAATGGAGGTTTGGGGTTCCCATCCAAGGTTCCTTCGGGTAAGCCTTCGTTGATGTCAATGCCCAGACGGGCAGCTTCTTCCAATGGGTTTTCCCTGGTCCGGTTGATGAGTTCTAACATATACTGCTCCTGCGCAGTAGGGTCGCCGTGACTGTACAAAGATAAGGTTGCTGGAAATACCAGAAAGTTATCAGTTGCAGGTTTCGAGGTGCTTTGAAGAGAAACACCTTCCATGGAAAAGGGAACGCCAACCTCTAATTTGATATCTTCAAGCTCTTTCGCTGGTAAGGTGGTTAGCGCCAACAGCCAACTGAGCAGCACTAGCCCCTTTATGTATTTCTTGTCAGAACTCATTTTGTCTAATTCGTTTTGGCAACATAAGCCGAGCTAAATATAGCACTAGAACTGCATATACGAAAATAGCAGGCTGTCCGTTTACCTTAATGCTGCGTCCTTGCAGCAGTGGGTAATTATAAATTATAGTAAGTGTGGATTTTTGAGAGAAGAAGCTCTGGACTCATATCCGGAAGATTGGAGTCAATTATGGCCCGATGTATCCCTCGCCATGCTGGGTTTTTTTCTGAAAACAACCTTAAAAAGGAGGTTAAATCTTCCCTGATTGGTTTTGAAAGCTGGTTTTCAAAGCGCTCCCCAAGGAGGTAAACAAGTCGAAACACATCATTCCGATGTTTTTTGATTTCCGATTTCCAAACGGTTTTTCCTTCACCTCTGGCCATTTCTAAATCCAGAAAGGCCCTAATCTTGAGTGTGAGTAAAGCTCCAGGAGAGACCAGAGGAAGCCCACTTGAGCTTTGCATGCGACATTCTAAAGCTAGACGATAATAATCTTCTTGAAGAAAAAGTGCCGAAAGATTTGGAATATCCCTATCGAATTGCAGTGAAGAGATTCCAACCTCTTTCGGGGGGGTGAAATCAATTTCGGGGTGAGAAAGCAACTCAATTTTTTCAGGGTAGTCAATGTTCTTAGGATGCGAGAAGCGGTAAAAAATCTTTTTTTTGCCGCTTTGTTCGCGAACAGAGTAGTTACCTAATAAGAGATAATTCCAGAATTTTTTTTCAAAACTCTCATTTTTTGGTCCAGGAATAAGAAATATATCAATGTTTCTCGTGCTCCTAAAAGTATAGTGAGTCGTTTTAAACCATTCCTGGCAGGCAGCCCCGCCCAGCATCACAAAGGAGTCTGAGACTTCTTTGAAGAAAACTTGGAAATCCTCAATCCCTCTTACCATAAATGATCAGGACGCTGGTTTGCCAATCGATTCACTCCTCCGGCAAACTCTGTTTTCCCCGAATACAAAACTAGCTTTACGATATTGATGATTTTTTAGAGTTTAAATTCGCCCATAAAGAGGTCCATAAGCGGCACAAGCGCGGAAATCGCCTCCCTCGGGATTATCAGTTCCAAAGGAGTTCCAGGAGGAAGGCCTAAAGACATTTTCAGGGCAAACATTGTGCATGAAAACAGGGATTCGCAACATAGAGGCCAGAGTTATGAGCTGAGATCCAATATGTCCGTAGCTCAATACACCGTGATTGGCTCCCCAGCAGTTCATCACAGAATAGACATCCTGGAACGGCCCTTTGCCAGTAAGTCTTGGAGCAAACCAATGCGATGGCCAAGTTTTATCAGTGCGGTTCTCAAGTACTTGATAAATCTCTGGTGGCAGGTTTACAAAATGGCCTTCAGCAATCTGTAATACTGGTCCCACTCCTTTGACGATGTTCATGCGGAACATGGTTGTAGGCATGTCGGCACGAGTCCCGTAGGTCGAAGAGAATCCTCCGCCCCGAAAATAACCAAGACTGCCTGGAGACCATTTTGTGGCATGGAGACAAGACATAGCTTCTTCGGGAGTAATTTCCCAATAAGGCTTCATGGCAGGTTTGCCATCTTTTTTTTGCAGACCGCAACCATCCAGTGCGGCGGCTCCTGAATTAATCAGGTGAATGACACCATTGGAGGCGGCTCCGGTGAGTTCCATGCCAGTAACTCGTTTGACTGCGTTTGGGCTCCAGTAAGTCCTGACATCGGCAAAAATTTGAGCCGTGTCGGTCAGTAAGTGTCCCATAAGCATACAGGATCCATTCAGAGAATCATTCTCAGTGGCTACCAGATAGGGTTCTCGTATTCCGTTCCAGTCAAATGATGAGTTCAACATGGCTTCCAGAAAATCTCCATTGGGAAGATAATCGGTCCATTGTCGTTGGCCTTGAAAACCAGCCAAAATGGCGTTGCGTCCCAGCGCTTCTTCCCCGAAACCCAGCTCGGCTAACCGCGGATTGCCCACCATAAGGTCGCGGGCTATGATCGCACATTTGACGCAGAACTCCCATTCTTTGGCTTTTTGTTCCGGTGAATGCGGTTTTTCATTATAGTCTGTACCTTCCTGACAATGTTCTTTGACCCAGGCTAGAGCGGCTTTGAACTCATTGGGATCGTAAATATTTTCGTCGATGCGACGGACAAATTCAATCATGTCAACGCTCTCAACTCGCATACCAAAATACTTTTCAAAAAAGTCATGGTTAATCATGGAGCCGGCAATTCCCATGGCGGTGCCACCCATAGAAAGGTAGGATTTTCCGCGCATAGTGGTTAGTGCTAATCCCGCTTTGGCAAAAAGAAGGAGTTTCTCTTCCACTTCATCCGGGATAGATTTGTCATTGGCCTCTCGAACATCTTGTCCGTAAATTGTAAAGACCGGCAGACCTTTTTGGGAATGCGCTGCTGCCACTGCTGCTAAAAAGACGGCGCCCGGTCGTTCAGTTCCATTAAAACCCCAAATCGCTTTCGGAGTCATGGGATCCATGTCCATTACCTCCGCGCTATAGCACCAACAGGGAGAAACTGTGATGCTGACTTCAACACCCTCTCGACGGAATTGATCTTCTGCCATAGCGGCTTCGGCCACGCCACCAATAGTTGAGTTAGCCACGACACATTCGACTGGTAAACCATTAGAGTGGCGTAAATTTTCCTCCAGTAGTTGAGCTACTGCCTTGGCCATTTCCATGGTCTGAACTTCCAGGGATTCGCGAACTCCGCGACGGCGTCCATCTATGGCAGGGCGGATACCGATCTTGGGCATGCGGCCAATCAAACGATTGGCGGGTTTATTTAATTTCAACTCGTTCATATTTAAAATTGAAGCGGATATGTTTATTGTGTTTTCGTTTCGTCTCGTATATACGATACGTCTTATAAACTCTCAGGGGTATACTACACTCCGCCACAAGGATGCTCAATCTTTTTTTCAAAAGACATGCCTTCCGTTTAACCTGTGATGTTGACAAAATTAGTTGAATCCCTACAATTGCCCTCCGTGCGGACGTGGCGTGTTCGTCTATCGGTTAGGACACGGCCCTCTCAAGGCTGAAAGATGGGTTCGATTCCCATAC
>CAZSTC010000036.1:0-24083 GCA_964609795.1 uncultured Verrucomicrobiota bacterium | reverse complement strand
CGAGGGAGAAAAAAATGCACTATCTAACCGCAGATGAGGCAGATGAACGCAGATTGTTTTAGAAGGAAATAGCCGGATGCGACCCCTACGGGGTCGTGGAAGAATGTAGGGCGGACGGCACCCGGGGTCTAAAGACCCCGGGCTATAAGATGGGTATGCTCCGCATACCTCAATTTGCTGCACCCCGGGAGGGGTGCAGAGGAAAACAATTCGCACAGGCGGAAATACAAAACGCATTCGCAGACCTCCTAATTCAGCATCCCGGAGGGATGCAAGCCTATAGCCCGGGGTCGAAGACCCCGGGTACAATCCGCACGCAACACACCCACGACCCCATCGGGGTCGCATCCCTGCTGATCCAGAATCCATTGGGCTACGCGGTAGAACGTCTTGCCGGTCGGAGATGGGTCATTCCGCGCCGTCCTTTCGTTGCACCTGTTTTTGGAAAAATGCTTCATTATTATCTTGAAAAAATGCAGGTAATTGCTACCTTACAAAGACGGATATATTTTCCCGTTAAACAAATTTACGCCTCAGACGAGAAAGATTAGGTGTTGTTATGAAAAAAAATTGGATTGCGGCCCTTTTAGGGCTTCTTGTGATCTCCAGTTGGACGCTCAGCGCCCAAGCACAGGCCACGCGACTGAACATTCTCAAAATTGAAGATCAAATCAAGCTGACCTGGGAGAGTACTCCCGAGACAGCCTATACCGTGCAGGTGGCTGATCGCCTGCGGGATTCTAACTGGGTCAATGCGCCCGGTGACACCGTTTGGCCGACCCTTGATACCGAGTGGACTTCTCCCTTTGACCCGACGGCTTCTTCACAGAAGTTTTATCGCCTGCTGCAGGCTGAGACCACCAACCGGGGAGCTCCCATTTCCATCACTGCGGATGCCACCTATTCCAAATTCCTGCTCCAGTTACTGGTGGATATGCAAGCGCCCGAAATGGATGTGACCTTCCGCTACGGGGTCCAGGTTTATCGGGTTATTTATGAGACGATTACCCCCAAAGGGGCTAAGACAATTGCCTCGGGCCTCATCTGCCTGCCCAGCAACTGCCGGGATCCTCTGGGCGTTATTAGTGTTCAACATGGCACGATTGTTCTCAAATCCGATGCACCCTCCTATTCAAGCGATTCCTCCGAGGCGCTTATCTGCATCGTGGCCGCCGGAATGGGTTACGTATCGGTTATCACCGATTATCTGGGGCTGGGCGACTCGCCGGGTTTCCATCCCTATTGCCATGCAGTCTCGGAAGCAACCGCTGCGATTGATCTATTGCGCACTGCAAGAGTCCTTTGTGCAGAGAAAGAAGTGGTCCCCCTCGACCGCCTTTTCCTGATCGGTTACTCTCAGGGCGGTCACGCCACCATGGCGCTCCAGCGTGAGATTGAGACCCATTACGCCAAAGAGTTTAACATTGTGGCTTCGGCCCCTCTGGCCGGACCTTATGACCTCTCAGGGACTATGACCGAAGATTTCCTCTCGCCCGAACCGATGAGTGACTTGGGCTATTTCGTCTATATCGTGGCGGCCTATCAGCATGTTTACAAACTGGTTGATTCCGATTCTGTTGACGAATTCCTCTTGCCTCCCTATAACGAGACACTTCCGCCTTTGCTCGACGGGATGCACAGTACTGACGAGATCGACGCAATTCTGCCCGAGCGGGTGGATCAATTAATGCCCCCAGAGTATCTGGCGGCGATCCGAAATGACCCGAACCATCCTCTCCGTGTGGCGTTGAGAGAAAATGACACCTGCAGAGGGTGGGCTCCCAAGGCTCCGATGCGCCTCTGGCACTGCTCCGGCGATCACGACGTGCCTTACCAGAATTCTCTGGTGGCCGTGGAGGAGTTCCGCAAGATGGGTGTCGAGGTGCCTCTCACGGACCCGGTTCCCGGGGGCGACCATGGCGACGGTGCTTTACCCTCTCTCATTCAGGCTTTTCAGTGGTTTATGACTTTTGAGCCTGTGGGCTTAGCAGCGAGTTCAGATTTAATTTGGACAAACTAGGCTGATTCAGATTATAAGCTTGAAACGGCGCCGGCCCGTATTTTCGGAGAAATGAGAATTTTCCGAAGGTATCGGTCGGCGTCCTTGCTCTCTGGAGCATCCGGTTTCACGAACAAAAGATGTAAGATAGATAGAGATGGATAATATTGGATTTTGGGTAGCGTTGGCCGCTGTGGCTTTGGGGGCAGCGGGTGTGATCGTCTGTCTGCTCTCCCGCTCTCGGGATAAAGAGGCTCTGGCTGCCCTGAGGCAGCAGTGTGAACAGATTCCCGGTTTGCAGGAGGAGCTCAGCCGAAAAGAGGCCGAGCTGGGTAAAAACCGTGAAGCTCTAAACCAAAGCCAGAGGGAGCTCGCCTCCGCCCTGGCGACTCTTGAGAGTGAGCGGGCCGCCTTTGCCAATCTGGAGCTCAAACAGCGGCAGACGCTGGAGGAGGCCGAGAAGAAATTCTGCGACATTTTTAAATCTCTCTCTGCCGATACCCTCAAATCCGCCAATGAAGAGCTCTTGAAACTGGCCGACCAGAAATTCCGTGAACAGCAGAAGGGCTCTGAGAGCGAGCTGGATAAGCGCAAAACGGCCATCGAAGAGCTCCTGAAACCGGTCCGCGAGCAGATGGAGAAACTCCGCTCCAGCAACGAAGGAATGGAGAAAGAGCGTGTCGGTGCCTACAAAGCGCTGGATGAGCGGCTCCAGAATCTGCTCCAGACCCAGCAATCTCTGGATATGCAGACCCGGAAACTGGTCGAAAGCCTGCGCAAGCCGCAAGTCCGCGGCAGTTGGGGTGAGATTCAGTTACGGCGGATCGTGGAGCTATCCGGGATGCAGGATCATTGTGATTTTTCCGAGCAGGTTTCCTCAGTGGCCGATGAAGGCAACCGGATTCGCCCGGATATGCTGGTGCGCATCCCCGGCGATAAGGTGATCGTGGTGGATTCCAAAGTCCCTCTGGAGTCTTACCTGAATGCCCTGGAGGCTCACGAACCGGCTCAGCAGAAGCAGTACCTCGAAAACCATGTCCGCCAGCTCAAGGCCAGGATTTCCGAGCTGAGCAGCAAGTCTTACACGAAGGATTTAGGTCGTTCGCTCCGTTTTGTCATCATGTTCGTTCCCGGTGAAGGCATCTTCAGCGCGGCCTGGAATCAGGATCCGGGGCTGATCGAGTTTGCCCATCAGAACAAAGTCATCATAGCGACGCCCGTGACCCTCATCGCGCTCCTGGAAACGATCGCGCAGAGTTGGGCCGAGAGCAAACTCACCGATGAAATCGTCAAGATTCAGCGCAATGCCGGCGTGCTCTATGACCGGATGCGGGTGGCGTTGAAATACATTGCTGACCTGGGCGGCCATATCAAAAAGGGGGCTGATGCCTATAACAGGCTGATTGTTTCTCTGGAGTCGAGGTTTCTCCCCACAGCTCTGGAAATGCAGAAGCAGAGCCAGCTCCTGAATGTGAAAGATCCGGAGCTTGAGCAATTGCCTCTGGTGGAAACGACTGTGCGTTTGCCTGCTGCCGAGGTTTCAAAAACGGCCGGGGAAGAAGCAGGGGAGTTTAGGAAATCTAATGATTAAAAATCGGGATCATTAGCAAAAGTTAATTCCCTAAGTAGAGTTTTTAACTTTTATTCTCCTTGCCGCTTGCAAAAGCAAGGTTTCCGTGCTAATTTAATCCTGTTATGGTCACACGGGACCTACACCGCGACCAGCCGACCTCTCGTTGCTTCCCCCGCCGGGCGAAGGGAGGGCGTCACTCGAACAGGTGGGTAATCTCTACCGAATAATAGATAGAATGTTAGGTCAATGCATCACCAAGAACGAATCCTTAATCGCCTGGGTTAAGGAGATGGCTCATCTTTGTCAACCCACCAATGTCCATTGGTGCGATGGTTCAGATGAAGAATATCAGTATCTCTGTGACCTCATGGTCAAGAGTGGAACGTTCACCAAGTTGAACGAGAACAAGCGCCCGAATTCTTATCTGGCGCGTTCGCACCCCAGCGATGTGGCTCGTGTAGAAGATCGTACCTTCATTTGCACAAAGACTAAGGAAGAAGCGGGTCCGAATAATAACTGGGCTGATCCTGACAAGATGAAGGCCGAAATGTTGCCGCTTTACAAGGGATGTATGAAGGGACGCACCCTTTATGTCATTCCTTTCTGCATGGGACCGCTGGGTTCTCCCATTGCAAAGATCGGTATTGAGATTACCGATTCTCCCTATGTCGTTGCGAACATGCGGATTATGACTCGCATGGGTAAGCACATCATTGATGCTTTGGGTGAAAAGGGCACCTTTATTCAATGCCTTCACTCGGTAGGCGCTCCTCTGGAGCCGGGTCAGCAGGATGTCCCCTGGCCTTGCGAACCCGATCCTGCCAAGAAATACATTGTTCACTTCCCCGATGATCCCGCTGTCTGGTCCTATGGTTCCGGTTACGGCGGCAACGCGCTGCTCGGCAAAAAATGTATCGCTCTGCGTATCGCCAGCAACGTCGCCCGTAAAGAGGGATGGATGGCTGAGCACATGCTCATCCTGGCGCTGACTAATCCGGCCGGTAAGACCTATTATATCACCGCCGCTTTCCCGAGCGCTTGCGGTAAGACCAACCTGGCCATGATGTTGCCGACCCTGCCGGGCTGGAAAGTCCGCTGCCTGGGTGATGATATTGCCTGGATCCGCCGCAGTGAAGACGGCCGCCTCTTTGCCATGAACCCTGAAAACGGTTTCTTCGGCGTGGCGCCCGGAACTTCCATGCAGTCTAACCCCAACGCGATGCACAGTATGGAGAAGAATACGATCTTTACCAACGTGGTGCTGACCCCCGATGGCGACGTCTGGTGGGAAGATATGGGTGTTCCTGCTCCGGAAAAGGGAATTGATTGGCACGGTAACGAGTGGACTCCCTCCAGCGGTACCAAGGGTGCTCATCCGAACGCCCGTTTCACGGCTCCGGCATCTCAATGCCCGGTGATCGACAAGGATTGGGAAAACCCGGCCGGTGTGCCGATTTCCGCGATTCTCTTCGGTGGCCGCCGTCCGAGCACGATTCCTCTGGTCAACCAGTCCTTCAGCTGGGAGCACGGTGTCTTTATGGGTTCTGCAGCGGGTTCTGAGACCACGGCCGCCGCTTTGGGTGCCTCAGGTCAGCTCCGCCGCGATCCTTTCGCGATGCTGCCTTTCTGCGGCTACAACATGGGCGATTATTTCGGTTATTGGCTCTCGTTTGCCAAAGAAAACCGCAATGCTCTTCCCAAGATATTCTTTGTCAACTGGTTCCGCAAGACCGCCGACGGCCGCTGGCTCTGGCCCGGTTACGGTGAGAATAGCCGCGTCCTCAAATGGGTCTGCGAGCGCGTGGAAGGAACCGGCAAGGCACAGGAAACCGCTATCGGCTATCTGCCGACACCTGACGCTATTGACCTTTCCAACTGCGATGTGAGCGCCGAGGATATGGCCGAGCTTCTGAAGGTCGACAAGCAGGGCTGGATCAAGGAAATCGAAAACATTGGTCAGAACTATGCCACCTACGGTGCACATCTGCCGGCGGCATTGACGGCCCAGCTCGATGAGTTGAAGGCCCGTTTGAACAAGTAATCACGTTTTGAATTACCTCCGGCGGCATTGCCCCGGAGATCATAAGAAGAGTCGCGATCTTAGCAGGTCGCGGCTCTTCTTATTTTTTAGAGCGGCACTGCCTATCAGCGGATCAGCGATCTTGCGTTGCCCGGAAGAAGGTCTTGGAGTTGCGTGCGTTCGGTGTATAGGTGAAAGTGGCAACGCCTTTGCTGTTCGATATCTGTGTATCTATCAGCATCCACAGGTTCAAGTCCTTGGACGTATAGAGGCTGACATTGTAATCGGGGCCGCTGTTGCTCGTGACAGTGAATTGACCGTCATCATTCCTGGCGATCGCCAAGGCGTATTTATAGATGGTGTTTTGACCTGCGTCGAAGATCGGCGCGATGGAAGGTGCGCTGATGATGTTATCGGCAAGGTAATTGTTAGTGGAGCCAGACTGGATGTAGATACCGTACTTCATGTAACTGGTACCGTTATTGGAAAGACGGTTGCCGATCATCCTGACATCATTGCCGTGGGTTTGGATTCCGGAAAACATCCCCATCCAGCCGCAGTTTTTGCAAATATTCCGCTGGATAAGGATATCCTCCCCGCCGACCTTGATGCCGGAATTGCCGGTGGTATTGATATTGTTATCCTCGATCACGGCGTGAGATAGTTTATAATTATAGGAAGGCGAATTCACCTGGATGCCGCGCTCCACGCAGCTATTCACATAATTCCGGCTGACTTCCACATTGCTGAGGTTATTGAACGAGGCCAGCGCGGCAATGCCGACCTGATCGGAATAGCTGACCCTGTTGTCGGTAATCTTGATACGATCCCCGCCGCTGACAAAAATGCCGTAACTGACGCGGATCAGTTTGTTATGGGCGATGGTGATGTCCGAGAAATTGACGGGCACATTCGTATCTTGGCAGGTGGCAAAAAGCATGATGCCTTTTTCCAGAATATTGGTTAGTGTATTCTTCTGGATGCGGATATCATGCTTTAAGTTTGGGGAAAAGCATTCAATTTCAAAGCCTCTCTGGCAATTTTCCACGTAATTGCTTTCCACCAGCCAGTGACTGCCGATGCCGCTGACCGCGGCGCCGTCTACTTCCAGGTTAGTCACATTTGTCGCGCCGCCATTGTAGAAAGTGCAGTCGGTGACAGTGACGTTTTGAGAAGTCTTGGGGCTCCAAAGATGAGAGATTGCATGGTTGCCGAAACCGGAAAACTGACAGTTGCTGATAGAGATGCCATCATTATTGTTGCGCATATGGACCGTGCTGTAGAGGAGCGGAACAGATTGGCCGTTTAATTCGCCGTCCGGGACGGGGGGATTGTCGCTTTCAAAGCGGATACCGCGGACGACGATATTGGTGCAGTCAATCATCGCAAAAACGTCTCCCGCGCCGGGAGCGTAGATGAGGGTATTCTCTTCGCCCTCGATGGTGATGTTGCTTTTTTGGATCATCCGGATGGGAGCCATTTTCTCCGGCAGCGGCTCATACCAGGGAACGACGATGGGCGTGACCGGATAAGTGCCGCCGGCAATCCGGACCGTGTCGCCGTCAGCGGTTTGATCCAGTGCCGCCTGGAGTGTGAGAAAAGGAAGATCGGGATTATCCGGCCTGGCAAGATCATCATTCCCGGTGGTGGAAACATAAAGAATAGAAGCATCCATGGCTATCGGCAAAATAAACAATACTGAGATCAGCGCGATGTATTTTTTCATTTTTGTTTTATTTCTTTATTTAGTTTTTTGAAAATATTTTCAGTACCCTTACGATCCGGAGTGACGATATAATGGGTGATTTTCTCTGTGTCACAGCGTGCTCCTCAAGCACCTCTCCTGTATTTTCATCAATACCGTACATCATGACACTAATCTGCCTAAATGAACCAGTCCACACAATGCACTGAGGCGGAGCGTATCCTCCCTCTGAGCGTATTGTCAAGATGGACGCTCCGTAAATTTTGCATAAACCTGTTTTTGGGCATAATGGGCCGCGGCTCTTCTTACTTTTTGGTGAGGGACTTCCTATTTTATTGCTTCGGTGAGCGGCCTCACTTATCCTCCCGGGAGAGTTGAGGTTGAGAAGCGATTGAGGCCGGTTGAAACAGACGGCCCTGATAAGCGAAAACAAGTGAGACAGTAAGGAAAAAGAGAAATGCTTACAAAGCAGGAGCGGGAGGCGATTATCGCCATGATTCAGCGCGAGGTGGTGCCGGCTGTGGGGTGTACGGAGCCGGTGGCCGTGGCGCTGGCGGTGGCACGGGCCAGAGAGATTCTGGGCGGAGGGTTGCCCGAAAAGATCACGGTTTACCTCAGCGCGAACATGCTCAAAAACGCCATGGGTGTGGGAATTCCCGGCACGGGGATGACCGGACTGCCGATCGCCATTGCTCTGGGAGCCCTCTGCGGCAATTCCGATCAGGGGCTGGAGGTGCTTCAGGATGTGACACCCACGGATGTGACTCGGGGTAAGGAAATAATCGCGGCCGGTGCGATTCAGATTTTCCTCAAGGAAGGGATTTCGGAGAAGCTCTATATTGAGGTTTTATGCGAAAGCCCGGAGGCGAGCTCCTGCGCCATCATCGCCGGGGGGCACACCCATTTTATCTACCTCTCTCGGGGAGAGGAAGTTTTGCTCGATCAACGTGAGCGCAATCGCTCGGAAAAGGAAGAGGCGCCGCCGGAGCTCACCCTGAAGCGTGTCTATGAATTTGCTACGGAGACTCCCCTGGAAGAAATTGCTTTTATTCTCGAATCGGCGCGGATGAATAAAGCTGCGGCAGAGGTTTCGTTTGCGGGGCATTACGGCCACGAACTGGGGAGGATGATGCGCGGCCGCTACGAGAAAGATTTCATGGGCGAGAGCCTCTTTTCCCGGATTCTGGCCTATACCTCCGCAGCCTGCGATGCCCGTATGGCCGGAGAAAAAATCCCGGTGATGAGCAATTCAGGCAGCGGCAATCAGGGAATATCGGCAACGCTGCCGGTCGTGATTTACGCCGAGGAAAAGGGGAAAAGCGAAGAAGAACTGGCCCGGGCGCTGATCTTGAGTCACCTCACCGCCATCTATATCAAAAACCACATGGGGCGCCTGGCCGCTTTCTGCGGATGCGTGGTGGCGGCGACTGGCTCAAGCTGCGGGATTACACTGCTTATGGGCGGAGAATATCAGCAGATTACCTACGCCGTCAAAAACATGATCGCCAATCTGACGGGCATGGTCTGCGACGGCGCCAAACCGAGCTGTTCGCTCAAGGTCACCAGCGGAGTCTCCACAGCCATATTTTCCGCCATGATGGCGATGGAGAACCGCTATGTCACCTCGCTGGAAGGGATTATCGATGAGGACCCGGACCTCTGTATCCGGAATCTGGCCTCAGTGGGTTCCTATGGCATGGAGGAAACCGACAAGCTGGTCCTCCATATCATGACCCATAAAGAGCAGCCCCGGAGTGGGGGAGATGCTCCCTGAAAAGCGAAAAAGCGGCTCCTTTTCTATTCTTCTTCCAGATGCAGTTCGTAGAGATCGCCTTCATCGAAGCCGGCGGTCACTTTGACGCTGGAAAGGCTGATCATGGAGAGGAAATCGCCGGCATTCTCAGCCAGATAATATTTCAAAACGATCAGGGTTACCGCCAGAACGACTTCCCATTCTTCCTCACGGCTGCCGCTGACGCTCTCCCAGAGTGTGCAAAGAGCCGGCATCTTGAGTTCTCCGCCGTGGGGGCCGACCCAGTCCCATTCTTCGGTGTCGCGAAATTCGGGAAGCTCCCTTTTTTTGGTACCGACGACATAGAGACTGCAGCCTTCGGCGGATTCTCTGAGACCAAAATGGATGATTTTCGTTCCGGGAGGAGGTGTCTCTTGTTGGAAAAGCTCGGATAATGACTCTTCTAAATCTTTAGAAAGTTCTTCAAAATCAAGCGCTCTGATTAAAGGGCTCACTGAAGCATCGAGCACTTTTAAAAGAGCTTTTTTGCTTTCTTCCATCATACCGTGCTCCTCGAGCACCTCTCCTATAAATTCATCAACGTCGTACATCATGACTTCAATCTGCCTGAAGGACTCAGTCTCCGTCTCGCTCTGCGTCAGAGTAAATCCCCGGTGCGCGTTTGCAATGTTTTCTCCGCATCGCGCGGAAAAAGAGGAAAGCTTCTTCTGAGTGTATTGTCAAGAAGACGCTCAGGAAATCTTGCACAAATCCCGTTTTTGGGACATATTGACGGGGATATGAACGGAAAATCGGTCACAGTCATAGCGGGTGTTTTTGCCAAGCCGGGAATGGAAAAAGAGGTTCGCCAGATGCTTCTGGCGCTCTTGGAGCCCTCGCGCAAGGATGATGGCTGCATCAGCTACAACCTTCACGAGGAAGCCGGTCAGCCGGGCCGCTTCTGGTTTATCGAGAACTGGGCCAGCAAGGAACTGCTGGAAGCGCATCTGGCTCAGCCTCATTTGGTCGAATTTGTGGGGAAGAAAGACCGGTATCTCACTGAGATGACCGTCACCGTCTGCTCAAAGATCGGCTAAGGCCGGTTTAAGAGGCAAACGAAAGAAAGAGCAACTGGAAGACAAAGCGCGGCGGAAAGCGGTAAGGAAGCTTTCGGCAGGTGATCTTGTCTCCCGTTAAAGAGGAGAGAGAAACAGAGACACCCGAACGACGATTTTATTTAGCGGAATTGATAGATGAGTAAACCTTTTAGAAACGAAGAGCCGCCCACGCACGAAGAACTCCAAAAGCGGCTGGAAGAGGCGCTTAAACAGTTGGGGATCCATGAGAGCCCCTTCTTCAAGAGCGCTGCCGGTCAAGGAACATCCCCCGGGGGTGCCGCTCCCGAAAAGAAACCGACGGAGCCTGAGCCGCCGCGCAAGCAGCCCGATGATCTCAATAAGTTCAATCGCAAGCCCAAAGAGGTCAAAGAATTTCTGGACCGCTACGTGATCCGCCAGGATGAGGCAAAAAAGGTCCTGAGCGTCGCCCTGTGCGACCATTACAACCATGTGCGGATGGCCCGCGAGGGCAAATCCCAAAGCAATTACTCCAAGCAGAACGTGATTCTGCTCGGGCCCACCGGTGTCGGTAAAACCTATCTGGTCCGGAGCATGGCCGAGTTGATCGGCGTCCCTTTCGTGAAGGCCGATGCGACCAAGTTTTCCGAAACCGGTTACGTGGGTGCCGACGTGGAGGAATTGGTCCGGAGTCTGGTGCGGCAGGCCGATGGCGACGTGGAGAGCGCACAGTATGGGATTATCTATCTGGACGAGGTGGATAAGATCGCCGCTGCCAGCGGAAACCAAGGTGGCAGAGACGTCAGCGGCCGCGGTGTCCAGACCAATCTCCTCAAGCTCATGGAGGAGACCGAAGTGCCGACCCGTGCCCCGAACGATATCTCCGGCCAGTTTGAAATGATGATGCAGATGAGCGGCTCCGGAGGGCGCAAACGCCAGCCTTCGACGATCAATACCCGCCACATTCTCTTTATCGTCAGCGGGGCTTTTGAGGGACTGGAGAAAATCGTCACCAAGCGGCTCCGGGAGGCCTCGATCGGCTTTTCCGCGGCGAGGAATTCCGCCGAACCGCAATCCCAGAAAGATGTTTTTGACCAGGCAACGACTCAGGACTTTATCGATTTCGGTTTTGAGCCCGAGTTTATCGGCCGCCTGCCCGTAAGGGTCGTCTGTAAGGCTCTTCAGGAGGATGATCTTTACCAGATATTAAAATCTTCGGAGGGGAGCATTGTCCGCCAGTATGAGCAATCCTTCGAGGCTTATAAGATCGAGGTCTTCTTCCACGAGGATGCGCTGCGGGAGATAGCGCGCCAGGCTGCCCGGGAAAATACCGGCGCCCGCGGTCTCATGACCGTTTGCGAGCGGGTCTTCCGGCACTATAAATTTGAGCTGCCCAGTACGAAGTTGAAGCGCTTTGTCGTAACGGGCGAGGTCATCCGGAATCCCGAAAAAGAGCTGGCACGGCTTCTGGCCGAGGGAGAGCGTGAGCGCTTCAAGATATCCGGCGCCGTGGTGCATGAGTTTGCGCAGCGCTTTACCCAGTCTTACGGAATCCGGATCCGCTTCACCGATGAGGCTGCGATTCGCCTGGCCGAAAAAGCCGAGGCAGAGGGTGTGCCTGTTCGGGATTACTGTGCACGCTCCTTTGAGAATTATCAGTTCGGTTTGAAGCTGACCGTGCCCGAGCAGGGAGGGGAGGAGTTTATTCTGGACCTGGATGCCGTGGAAAATCCCGATGCCTGGCTCAGCGCCTGGGTATTGAAAAGCTATCGGGCGCCCGAAAATTAAGATTAACCGAAATTCCTGGTTGATTCACAGAAGAGGCTCCCCTATAATCGCGCTTCTGAAAGTCGGTGTCTTTGGCTTTAAATAGAAAGCTTTGGATGCCTTCTGCATTTTTATTACATGCACACAAATACGGAAAACGGAAATTCCGATTCTCGAAAAGCTCAACCCGTCTCGGTCGTCACCGGCGGTGCGGGCTTTCTGGGCAGCCATCTGGTGGATTACCTCCTCAACAAGGGCCATCAGGTCATTGCCATTGATAATCTGATCACCGGGCGCGTACAGAATATCGCCCATCTGGCCGGTAACGGAAATTTTAAATTCATCAAGCAGGATGTCACCCAGTATATTTTCCTGAGTGAAAAGATAGACTACGTGTGGCACTTTGCCTCGCCAGCCAGCCCGATTGATTACGCGGAGTTTCCCATCCAGACGCTCAAGGTCGGTTCCCTGGGGACTCATAAGGCTCTGGGTCTGGCGATGAAAAACCGGGCGCGTTTCCTCCTCACCTCCACTTCCGAGATCTATGGCGACCCTTTGCGCCATCCGCAGTCCGAGGATTACTGGGGTAACGTCAACTCGGTCGGTCCCCGTTCCTGCTATGATGAGGCAAAGCGTTTTGCCGAGGCTATGACCATGGCCTATCACCGGGAGCATGGGCTTGAAACCCGGATTGTCCGTATTTTTAATACTTACGGCCCTCGCATGAGGCTCAATGACGGACGTGTGGTGCCGGCTTTTATCTCCCAAGCTTTGAAGAAGGAGCCCATCACCCTCTACGGAGAAGGCAAGCAGACACGCAGTTTCTGCTATTGTTCGGATTTAATTGAAGGTATTTATCGGCTCATGATGAGCGATCATTGTGACCCGGTCAATATCGGCAATCCTAATGAGCTCTCCATTAGGCAGTTTGCGGAATTGATTCTGGAGCTGACGGGGACTCAACTGGAGCTGATCAATAAAGATTTACCCACGGATGATCCCAAACAGCGGCGTCCGGATATCACTAAGGCACGCAACCTGCTACAGTGGGAGCCCAAAGTCGATTTGCGCGATGGCTTGAAAAAAACGATTGATTGGTTTTCGGGCCAGCCGCTCTAGGAATTTGCGCGGCGGACTGACTCCAAATAAATGGAATTAGATTCAAAAAGAAGTTTGACGCAACTATTAAATACTGAGATACTCCTTGCCGATACTTTTTCCTCGTGCGGGGGGGATGGTTATGGCTCCTGGGAGAAACAGGCAGCAAGTTTGATGATATAACATGTTAAGTACGAAGACATTTTTAAGTCTCGATTTCGGTTCTGGAAGCCTCAAGCTGGCGGAGTTTGAGGTGGCCGAAACCGGTGGATTGCGGCTCAAGCAGTTTGGCGTGAGGCCGCTGGGTCTATTGGGCTCGCAAGATGCCGCACGCGAAGGATTGCTCAAAAAAGCATTCGCTGAGCTTGTGGCCGAGCGTCCCATATCGGGTAAGCTGGCCAATGTCTGCGCTCCCGGCTATCAGGTTTTCAACAAGTTCGTGAAGCTGCCCCCGGTGGATAGCTCCAAGGCGGCTCAGATCATCCAGTACGAGGCTCAACAGAATATTCCTTTTCCGCTCAGTGAGGTCGTCTGGGATTACCAGAAGGTTGGGACGACTCCCGACGGCGCCATGGAAGTGCTCCTTGTAGCCATTAAGAGTGATCTGGTAGAAAGTATTTTCCGCACGACCGCTGATTCGGGCCGTTCCCTGCAGGTGGTTGACGTTTCGATTTCCGCTCTTTCCAATGCTTATCGCTACACTTACGGCCAGAGCAGCGATGAATGCGTGATGCTCCTGGATATCGGGGCCAAGACCAGCAGCGTTCTTTTCTTTGAGAAGGGCCGGTTTTTCTGCCGCTCTCTCAATGTGGGTGCTAATGCGATCACGCAGGAGTTTGCCGCTGAAGCCAAGATGGCCTTTGCGCAAGCGGAGCAGTTCAAGATTTCCGAAGGGTTTGTCAGTCTGGGCGGCGCATTTGAAGAGCCCGATAATCAGCAGCAGGCGCAGATTTCCAAGATCGCGCGCAATGTTCTGACTCGCCTCCATATTCAGATTAGCCAGACAATCCAGTTTTACCAGAAGCAGGCTGATGGCACCACTCCGGTGAAGATTTACCTGGCTGGCGGTGGTTCGACTTTGCCCTATACGGCTGAATTCTTTGCCGAGAAGTTCGGTGTCCCCGTGGAGTATTTCAATCCGCTGCAAAATGTGGAGATTGCTCCGGAGGTGAACCTGGAAGAGCTTCAAAAAACGGCTCACTCTATGGGCGAGCTGGTCGGCTTGGCCCTGCGCAACATGGCCGAGTGTCCGCTGGAGTTGAACCTGGTGCCGATGCGTGTGCGCGAAAGCCAGAAGCTCGAGCAGAAGAAGCCTTTCTTCGTCGCCTCGGTGGCGGCGCTGGTCGTGGGACTTTTCGCCCTGGGCTGGTTTTACGGCAACAAGATGGTGGCTCCCAAGAAGAGAGCCCTTGCTGAAATAGAAAATAAGATCGCCCAACTGGAAGGACCTTCAACCCAGATTTCCGCTGAAAAATCCAAAATCAGCAAGGTTCAGACCGAGCTGGGCCAGATGACTGAGTGGGTAGGCGAGCGATTCCTCTGGTTTGATATTTTGAGCAACCTGCACAAAGCGGTAGCCGAAACCCAGGTTGAGGTCAGTCAACTTCTCTCGACGGATACGGGCCGGGAAATCAAGGCCGGTCTCTGGGTGGAGCAATTTATACCTGAACTTCCTGATATGGAAGTAGGCCTGGAAGAACCTGGTTCTTCCTCCTCCAGCAGCGAGGCGAGCGCCGCCTCCACGGTGGCAATGCGCCGTATGATGACGATGATGCGCGGCCGTCCGGGTGGCGGTGGAGCCGCAGCCGCAGGCAACATGAGCTCCAGTTATGCGGATTTGTTGAAGATGGGTGAACAGATCGGAGGCGAGAGCGGTCCGGCCAATACCAACGAAATTCGCGAGATTAAGCTCATCTGCAAGGGCGTTAATTTGAATCAGCTGCGCGTGACAGCCAATGATGAGCTCGCTTTCCGCTTTGAAGAGAAGATCAAGTCGATGACCAACCTCTTTGATGTGACTGCTAGCGGTCTGGCGGCCCAGTCGGCAATGACGAACGCTTACGCCAATACGTTCACTTTCAACGTGAAGCTTAAACTGAAGACCCCCGTGAAGATATAGGAGAGTTATGAATCTGGACATGAAGAAAATTCAAGTGTGGGTCAAGGTTAACCAGACGCTGGCAATCAGTGCCCTTGTTTCCTTAATTTTAGTAGCAGGCGCTGTTTACTACCTCATGCACGGTATGAGCGTCAACACGGCGATGGCTGAAGAGTTAACGAACGCGAAAACACGGCTCGATTCCCTCCAGAGCGCGACTCCCTATCCCAATGCGGCAAATATCGAGGCGATGAAGGCTGAGGCTCTGAGAGTGGAAGAGCTCCGAAAGGATTTTGATAAACGCTTCGCCCCGGTGCCGGTTCCCGCAGATACCTATACGGCCAGCGGTTTCAAGTATGAGCTTGAGACCATGGTGGCTCAGCTGAACCAGAAAGCCAAAGATCTCGCCATTCAACTGCCGACCAATCGCGTCAATTTCAGCTATTCTTTCACGGCTCAGCGCTCAAACCTGCGGATGGATACGAACAGCCTCCGGATTCAGGCTGAGCAGTTGGCTCATGTCAAATATCTTTGCAACACGTTGATGGATTCCGGTATTTCGGAGTTTATCCGTGTGCGCCGCGCTGCAGGTGCCACTAATGACCTGTTGCAGGTGGCCAATAACATGGCGGACTACCTGCCAGCCCGCAAAATTATCACCAATCAGTTCAGCTTCTCCTATCCCTATGAGCTGGTGTTCAATACCAGCCCCGGCGATTTGGCCAAGTTCATGAACGAACTTCAGCAGAGTCCCTATGGGCTCATGATCAAGTGTGTCAAGGTCGAACGGGCTGCTTCGGAGTTATCCGATGAGCTGGCCGGCTATCAGGAAACGATCAATCCCATGATGGGCCGCATGAATCCCCGCATGATGGGCGGCGGACGGATGGGAATGGGGATGCCTCAGGGCCGTCCGGTCGAGCAGGCCAAGACCGCTGCCGAAGAGGAAGCCGAGAAGGCACTCCCCAAAGTCACCACCACAATCCTCAAACCGACGGCGTTGCGCGTGACTCTTTATGTTGATTTTGTACGTCTTAAGACTGAAGATGAAGCCGCGGAGACGAAGGCCTCTGCCGCTGCCGCTGTCGAAGGGGCTGAAACCATTGACATTGATGGAGACGGTATTCCCGATACAGATATAAATAACAACCCCTTGCCGGGTGTCACCTTGGATGAATACGGATTGCCGGTGAGGAAGGGAGCCGGGGCCGGTGGAACGGGCGCCGGGGCAGAGGAATAAACCAGTCGGCATAAAGAGGAAAAGACGATGGAATTTTTAAAGAATCATTACGAGAAACTGGTTTTGGGTGTCATTGTGATCGGGCTGGTCGTGGCTGCGGTGATGGTGTCCATGCAAGCGGAGTCTGTAGGTGAGGAAGAGGTTGCAGGTTTTGGTTATGAGACTAAGGCACAACCTGTCGATATCTCCACTAATCTCCTGGCGCTGGAGCGCTTCACCAATTCGGCCAAATTGAATTTTGAAGAAGGCCACTATCTGTTTAACCCTGATATATGGCGCCGGAGACCCGATGGCTCGTTTATAACGGGTGAAGACCTTGGCCCCAAGGGTGTTAAAATTAAAGAGATTCTTCCGCTGGTCTTCTCGGTCAAGTTTTTGGATACGGGCTCCAGTAGCTCTTCCACGCGCTTTGCGATGCAAATTGTCCGGGTGAATGCTCCCGATGCCAGGGGCACTACTCCGACCAGCATGAGCACCGTGATGATGAGCGTAGGTGACGAAAATGATCTTTTTAAACTTCTGGAGGTGCGTCCGGTCGATGCGCCCAAGGAAGTTTTGCTGGAAATGAAAAAAGATGCCCAGGTCGTGACGCTGGCCAAGGGCCAGGTTTTCGAGCGCATTGACGGCTATATTGCCAATCTGCGCTATGATGCTGAGAACCGCAACTTTAATAACGTGAGGGAATTGAGCACCATTACTCTATTGGGTGAAACCAATAAAGTGGTGACTTTGACCTCGAATGAGCTTGTTTTGCTGAATCCGGCAACAACACTCAAAACTACTTTGAAATATAATGCTGCACCGTAAAACTCGTAGTATGAAAGTTCACAAGAACAGAAAATCCATGTTGGTCAGGGCTGGCCTCCTCTTCTGTGGAGCTCTCCTGATGGCTCTCTGGGCGGAGATAGCTGTCCAGGCGCAGAACGCACCTGTTGTCAAAACCCCCGCGCAGGTCGCTGAAGAAGAAGCTGTAAGACGCCAAGAGGCTGTTAAGCAGATAAACACCTATTTGGATAAGGCCGACAAAGCTCGCACCGCAGGCGATTGGACTGAAGCAGCCCGCCTGTACAGCGATGCCTACAAGACCTTGAGCCAGGTGGGCCAAACCGGTGCAACTGAGGAATATCGCCGCATTGCGACCGGCATTACCGAAGTGAGCGTCTACGAGGCAGAGCAGGCCTTGAAGCAGGGTGATTATAATCTGGCCGTTGAAAAGCTGGATTATGCTCTGCGGGTGGACCCGACGAGTTTAAAGGCTCAGCGTGCCCGGGAGGCCGCAGTCGAACAACGCGCGCTGGTGAAGAATCGCGTCACCAGTAAGGAAGTTCGTGAGCACGGTGAAGATGTGGCCACTGAGTCGGCTGAGGTGAATCAGATGCTTCACGACGCCAAGGTGCTCTACGAAATGGGCTCCTATCAGAAGGCGCAGGAGATTCTCCAGGCGGTGATCAAAATCGCCCCGGATAATACCGCCGCTCAATACTATCAGAAACTTTTGGAGGAGAAGTACGCCTCCAATATCATGCGCCAGCGAAGCCTGGTCTCCGATTCCAGCATCGTGGACGTCGCCCGCGCATGGGTTCTGACCACCAATGCGCAGAATTTGCCGATCCCCAACGTCATGGCACGCACCAACCTGGTCAATACCGGGGTGGGCCGCCAGAAGATTTTGAATAAGCTCGACCGCATCACGGTCGCCGAGCTGAGGTTCCCCGGCATCTCCCTGGGCGCCGTAGCTCAGGAGCTCCAGGAGGTCTCCCTCAAAAACGACCCTGATAACGTGGGTGTCAATTTCCTCATCAGCAATGGGATTGACCAGAAGAGAGCCGGTTTGGACAGTCTCTACACCGACTATACCGATATTGACCCGATGACCGGTATGCCCCGGATCGGAACGGGCATGATGCTCGGTTCCATGGGCGGCGGCGGTATGGGCGGCGGCGGCGGCGGTATGGGCGCCATGGGCGGCCCGAGTGCCAACCAGTTCATGCGTATGGTGCAGGATTCCCAGAATATCGGTGAGAAATACAACGTCTTTCTGGAACCGGGTTTGCGCAATGTGCGCCTGATGGATATTCTCGATGCAATCGTGAAGTGCTGCGACCGTCCCCTCAAGTATTCCGTTGAGGATTATGCGGTGATTTTCAGCGCTCGCGAGTTGGCCAATGATCAATTTTTCCAGAGAACTTTCCGCGTGGATCCGAATACCTTCTGGCAGGGCCTGGTTTCTGTCAGCTCTGAAGAGGTCGGTGTGGAAGGTTCCAACAGCTCCGGCAGCAGCAGCGGCAGCGGCGGCAGCACGACCGGCGGTTATGTGGCCCGCGTTTACACGGCAGGCAGCTCCTCTGGCGGCGGCGGCATGGGCGGCGGCAGCCAGGGCAGCGGTGGTTTGCCCTATGTCACGATGGAATTGGATAGCGGTATGGTGCAGGAACGTGTCCGCCTCTTCTTCCAGTCAGTAACGGGTGTACAGTTTACTTCAGGTAGTTATTCGACCCAGGGTATCGGTATGATGATGATGGCCGGTGGTGGTCTTCAATCCTTGAGCGGTATGATGGGCGGCCAGGGTGGTGCCGGCGGTGGAAACCAGATGATGCAGCAGGAACAGATGGGCACAGCTCGTCCGGGCCACACGCTGGTCTTCAACGATCGCAGAGGTCTCCTCTGGGTTCGTTCCACGACTGAAGTTCTGGACGTGATCGAGCAGGTCATCCAGACTCTCAATGCTCCTCCTCCTCAGCTTTCCATCGAAGTGAAGTTTGTCGAAGTCGAACAAAACGACAGCAAGGCTCTTGGCTTTGACTGGTACCTGGGCAACTTCACCTTCGGTAATGGCGACATTGGCGCAACCGGCGGTTCGGCTCCTGTTTATCAGGGTGCGCCGACCCAGTCCAATCCGCTGGGTTCGTTCCCCTCCTACTCGGATGCCTCGGCTCAGACCATGGGTAATATCACCAGCGGTCTGTCCCAGAATAACAGCGGTATTCCGACTCTGGCCACGATTACCGGTATTTTGACCGATCCTCAGTTCCGCGTTGTGATTCGCGCTATGGAATCCCGCACCGGTGTGGAAGTGATGAGCGCACCGCGCCTGGTCACCCTGAGCGGTCGTCAGGCCCAGATTCAATCGAGCACTTTGCGTAACATTGCTACGGATGCCGAGGTCAGCGCCTCTGAGGTCAGCTCCACTTCCGGAACCAGCGTTTCGGGTGGTACCTCCGCAACCGTGCAAGCAATGGGTATGGTTCAGCCTGAATCCGCCGCAGTGGCGACGGGTCCGACTTTGGACGTAGTTCCCTACGTTTCAGCTGATGGTTACTCCATTCAGATGACCCTGATTCCTTCAGTGGTGCAGTTCCTGGGTTATGGTAACCCGGACGTACCTGCCGCAGCGGAATTTGAAGCCAGCTTGCAGGCGCAGGCCGGTAACCTGAGTTCTCCGGTGCCGTTGCCTCGCTTCCTGGTCCGCCAGGTGACCACTTCGGTGATTGTCTGGGATGGTCAGACGGTAATGCTAGGCGGTTTGATCTCTGAGGACGTTTCCCGTACTCGCGAGAAAGTCCCCGTTCTGGGTGACATTCCCGTTCTGGGAAGGCTCTTCCGCAGCGAAAGCAATACGTCTGCCAAGAAAAACCTGATTATCTTTGTATCGCCGCAGATTATTGACCCGGCCGGTAACCCGGTTCATGATCTGACCGATGTTGAAAACCTGCCTTATAACCCGAACTCGGTGCCGATCCAATCCGATCGTAATGTTCGCGTGGCTCCGGGAACGCTTCAGGCAGCATCGGCGAATTAAGGATATTTGACACCACTTTGGCTGTGGAGGACTGAACGTGAACGGACAGAAACCTGCAGCCAGAGTGTTGATAGTGGATGGGCACGCATTAGCGTATAAAATGTTCCACGCTCTGCCCGAGATGAATTCTCCGGCGGGTGCCCCCACAAATGCGATCTTTGGATTTATAAAAAGCTTACGCAAGACTCTCGAAGAGCTGCAGCCGACCCACGGTGCCGTGGTCTGGGATGGAGGTCTGAGTACGGAGCGTCTGGCGTTGCTGCCCGAGTATAAAGCACAGCGAGCGCCGATGCCCGATTCGCTTCGCTCTCAGCTCTCGCCTCTCCAGCAATGGGTTTGCCTGGCAGGGTGGGAGTGCATTCGCCAGGATGGCACAGAGGCCGATGATATCATTGGTACTCTGGCACTGGAGGCTGAGCGAAACGGAGCCGAGGTATTGATTCTCAGTCCGGATAAGGATTTTATGCAGATCGTCTCTGAACGGGTGCACCTTTTACGGGCTCGCGGGGGCGGTCTGGAGCGGTTGACGCCCGGAGCTGTCCGCGAAAAAATCGGCGTTGCTCCCGAGCAGATCGTTGATTGGCTGAGCCTGGTAGGCGATGCCAGCGACCATATCGAGGGAGTCCCCGGCGTGGGCCCCAAGACGGCCGCGAAACTCCTGGAGGAGTTTGGCTCGCTTTCTGCTCTTTTTGAGCGTGTCGAGTGCGTGCAGCCGGAGCGGCTCAGGAAGCTCCTGGAGACTCATAAGGCTCTCCTGGAGAGGAATCTGGAGCTGGTTAAGCTCACGCGTCTGCCACAGTGGGAGCTCTCACTGGAGCAGTTAAAGTTTCGGCAAGCGGATCGGGCGGCAGAAGAGAAGTTTTTGGGTGATTGGGGTTTAAAGAGCCTGCAGCATAAGCAGCAGGAACCGCTTTTCAAACAAGCGGAATTGTTTTGATAGATAGACGAGATAGACGATTATGTTGGCAATGAAAAGAGCCGGTAAAAATTGGGCGACGCTGCTTTTGGGTGGCTTGGCTTTCTCTGGGATTATACTTTGCGCACAAGCGCAGGAAACCGAAAGCGGCGCTTTGGGCCGTGACGGGATTGAATTCCTGGCTACCTCCACGGGGCGGCTTCCCGGAGAGCAGGTCCATCCCTCTTTAGCTTTGGGCAGTCAGGGCGGTTTCCTGGTCTGGGAAGATAATGTGTCGGACCTTGAGGGTCTGGGCATTTCGGCTCAGCGCCTGGATGCTTCTCTCCAGCCGGTGGGCGGAGAGTTCCGCGTCAATGAAATCGGTAAAGACGATCAGGAAGCTCCCGGCGCAGCGGTTCTGGCCAACGGTCAGACCCTTTTCGCCTGGCAGAGCGGTATGCGCGGAGTCCAGAAAGTAGCTTATCGCGTCCTGGATGCAAACGGTATCTTCGGTGAAGAAATGAGCTTGTCGCAAGAGGGTCTCTTCCAGAAAGAGGTTCAGGTTGCGGCTCTCTCCGACGGCACGGCGCTGATCCTCTGGAGCTCGGCCGATGCTTCCGGTAAACCGATGGGCGTCTATATGCAGAAAATCTCTGCCAGCGGAGAGAAACTGGGCGCCATTAAAGCCGTTTCAGCCACTCTGGGCAATCGCTCCGGCGTGGTGGCGGCCCTGACGCAGGGCGGCTTCGCAGTCGCGTGGCTCGAGGAGAGTCTCTCCACAGTCGTCAATGAAGACGGTACTTACGAGAAAGCTCAGCTTAATACCGGAGTAAAGGTTCAGCTTTTCGCCAATGATTTGACCCCTTCGGGAAACGCTTCGATTGTTTCTCCTCTGGGAGCGATGGTTTCCAACCCGAAAATCGCGGTCGGTCCTTATGGGATCGCGGTTGCATGGAGCGTAGTCGTGCTCGAGGGTAAGACGCAGACCTGGAACGTGGGCGGTGCGGTGCTCGATTCAGCCGGTATGTTGACTAAGAGCCTGCCTGTTCTCAATACCTATTTGCCGGGAGATCAATTTTTACCCCAACTGGCAGCCTGTGAGGAAAATTACTTTGCCGTATGGACGAGTCTTCGTCAGGATGGCTCTTTTGAGGGCGTTTTCGGGCGTCTCTTCAATGCTTCGGGTTTCGTGAGTGATGAAGTGCTGGTCAATACGACCACCTCGCTGAGCCAGATACACCCGACGGTTGCCGGCCACAAAGATGGCTTCATGGCCGTTTGGAGCAGCTATCTCCTGGGCGATGCGAGCTTTGACCTCATGGCTCAGCGCTATCTTTGTGATTCGGACGGTGTCCTCCTGGATAAACCCCAGGCGCCTTTCGCCTATGCTTTGACCGAGTATGATCTCTTTGTCTCCTGGCCGGCCGTGGCTGGCAGGGCAGTCAAGGAATACCAGCTCTTTATCGATCAGCAACCGGCTCTGATCCTCACCGAGCCTTTCTACACGCTGGAAGATTTGACACCGGGCGCGAGCCGCTCCTTCAGCTACCGTTATGTTCTGGAAAGCGGAGTCATCTCTCCGGTTTCGGAAGTGGCAGTCGCCAAGACCTGGGGCACCGATAAGAACCGCGACGGAATCCCCGATGATTGGCAGGTCCTCTATTTTGGTTCCGATAAGAGTAAGTGGCCCGCAGCATCGCTGGATAGCGACGGAGACGGCGTCAGCAATCTGGATGAATTCCTGGCCGGAACCAGTCCGACAGATCCGGAGAGCGTTCTCAAGACAAGCCTCAAAGTGACTTCTCAGGGCGTTCGCCTGGAGTGGGGCACAGTGCCTGGCTTCGTCTATCAGGTTCAGAGCTCCGAAGATATGCAGAAATGGACGAATCTGGGTGCGACGCGACGCGCCACCGCAAAGAAAGACTCCATGGCACTGGAGCCGGATAAAAAGAGATTCTTCCGCATTGTTCGCGTGAGCCGTTAAGAGAATAAAGATGAAAAAGATATTTTGTATGGGTACTTTGATGAAGAAGTTGATGGTTGTGGCCGCCCTGGCGGTGACGGCATACACGATGCAGGCCTTTTCCCTCATGGGACCGTGGGCGACGTGGCAGACGAGCACTCTCTCCTATCAGCTCACTACGGTCATCGTCGATGGAGAACCGTTTGTCTACCGTGATTCCGGTGGGCCCATGGGTTTGCGCGAGGGATATCGCGTTAATATCCCTGTGCTGACTTATGCCTTCGATAAGACTTTTATGGAAACCTACGGCGAAGAGGGAGTCGCTGAGGTAGAGCGCGCCTTTGAAACGATCAACAAGACTTTCAAAGAGATGTATTCCTCCGACAGCTATCTGGATACGGTCCCGACGCAGGTCACGCGTTACAATTACCGTGCGATGTCCCTGGGCTTGATAGATATTTACTCATATACGCTGGCTGGGTTGGTCGAAAGACTGGGATTGGCTTCTCCGGAGCGTTTTTGCTGGACTCTCCGTGATACCATTACTTCCGGCAATGTTACGGACCCGAATGGCAATGTAGTTCCGGATTCTTATTACACAATTCGCCGGAATTATGACCCTGTCACCTTGGAGACCTCTCCTTACGTGAACGGAACTCTTTACAGCTACCGGATTATCCCGGGCGTCATCGTGGATGACAGCGGAACTTGGATTCATGATGCCGTGGAAGTGGTATCGGATCCTTCCGCAATCGCCTACAGCAGCGTGGCTGGAGGAGTCATGGGCGGTTTAAACCAGGGCTTTGCCGTAAATGGTGTTTACTACACGGGGCTTTCCCGCGATGACGTAGGCGGTCTGCGCTGGCTCTACAGCCCCAGCAACTACGCCTTCGAGAGTATGCCATCGAGCGGGACCAGCAGCGCAGCCATCATGACTCCGCAATATAATGATCCGATTATCGTGACCAATATCGACTTGGCGCAGTTCCTCATCGATGTGGAACAGACAACCAATACCCAGGCGCAGGTCGAGGCTCTCTACCCGGGCCTGAATATCACCGGCCGTACCTGGACCAATGTTCTGGTGAACCGCACCAACTATATCTATACCAATTCGC
>CAZSTC010000035.1:0-26635 GCA_964609795.1 uncultured Verrucomicrobiota bacterium | reverse complement strand
AGAGACCGCCCTCACTTTATTTTACATGACCTCTGTAGCCCGTATTCGGATCTAAACCGAACTGACGGGTTTTTTTGTGTCTGGATTGAAACAGCGGTCGGAATTGACAAGTCGCAACCGCCACCACACACAGTGTGTGTGATTCCTTTTTCGTTTGGATTGGATTCAGCGATCATTCATGGATGAAGGAGGGGCTAATCTTTCTATTCTCTCATGAAAGAGTTGTTGAAAACGAGTCTTTTCATTTTCAGGCAAAAAAGATTGTTCCAATGCGAGTGTCAGCTGTTTCTGGGATCGCTTTACCATTTGACGGATCGTGTTTTCAACCTGAACGGGGGAGAGATGGATTGTTTGAGCAAATATCCTAAAATCCTTGAGCGTTAGATTTGATTTCTTTCCATTCAGAGTTAGTGCCATCTCCTCTGAGTCTTTAGGGAGGATCATTCTCACAGGAAGCAAGTCATAGGCCGGGGCCAGTTGTAGGTCATGGGTTTCATTGCGAAGGAGGGAAAAGTTTTTTAAGTGCATGTCCGAGTTTCCTGTGAGGAAGCAGAATAGGGTGAGTTCAAAGAATCTTACAACATCCAAGCCAGGAAAGGATGAAAATCTCAGAAGTGTTTTTCCTATCTGTTCCATGGAACCTTGATATTTTTGCTCGGTTTGTTTGTTGGTTAATTGGCAAAAATCTTCCATGTGCAGACATCCCTTTTCTGTTCGATCCATTCGGCGAGTGATGAAGGCACGCTCCCCGGATGCCAATAGAATCAGCCCTTGTTGAATGGTTGGAATTTTACACATTTTGGCAAATAGGAGACAAAAGTGTTCCCATTCTGGCATGAGCGCGTATTGATGAGAAGGTGGCTTCAGAATGTAGTCACCCTTTAAGCCAACGATAGTGAATCGGCCATTCGTTTTTGAAGTGCGCTCCAGATGAAGTGAGAGCTTGGGTTGCATTCCTGGAACTGAGATTCTTTGGAGAACATGTGTTTTGGCTAGTGTATTGAGATCATCCCACGAGTATCCTAGAAGGGGACTTTGGGGGGATTGAAAAAGATGACGAGAGCACGTTTGATGGTACTGCATCTCTGAAGCATGTAACTCTTTTCCGCAGATCAAGCATCGTCCCATTGTTTGCCTCTTTTCTAATGTTTTCATGATTCGATTGCTCTAATGCTTGCTGCGCCAATACAGTCGTGACAGCAGGTCAGTAGCAGCCCCATACGATCTCTGGGGTGGAGTTTCCATGTTTCTTGCACAATCGCCAGGAGCCACCCTTCGGGAATAAGTCCATCAAAAAAGGGGAATAGCATTCTGTCCCAGTAAGGCTCTTGACGCAAAGGGAGAAGCATGCTGACTGGGATGGATTGGGGATTGTTGGCGTATTCAGTATCGTATTGAAAGAAATATCCTTGTTCGTTTTCCGTTAGAATCCCCACTTTGATGCCATAGAGATAGACTTCCGCTTTTCTCATAGATCTCCTTTTGTAATTTGTTCTCTATTTTGAGGAACGGGTTCCAGGGTATGACCGAACATGTTTAGCACGGTGTTGACTTTATCCAGCCGAAGTGTGGGTTTGGAAGATTCTAGCTCCCTGATAAAACGGATGCCTACTCCCGATTTCTCGGCAAGCTCAACCTGCGTGAGCCTGTGATACTTCCGTTGTTGTTTAACGAATTCAGCCAATTTCATCGATAATCCTGATCGGGTTGATTTTTGACTCAGATCCATAAATAGTCCCGATAGGGGCCATTAAACAGTCCTGCGTATAAAATACGCCCTCTCGGGTATAATACGGATTTCAATCTAATTGTCCACAACAATCTGTTTGAATCAGCACCTCTCTACTCACTCTTTTCAAGTAAACAGTCGTCCGGTATACCATCTGGAGATGTATCTATTCCAAGTACCGTTTCCCAGGGAGAAATCACTTATACCGTGACCACGATTGGAGAAAAGGCGTTCTATCAAACCGGAATGGACAGTGTATTTGAAATTCTATGCGTGAAAAAGAGGGGGGGTACAAAAGTGGGGGACAGAGGGGGTGTTCAAATGTTTTTTGAGCTTTTTCCAATTTTTTCGTTTTTTGTAAGTAGTTGAAAATGAAGCTCTTTGAAGTGGTCGGGGCGGAGAGATTTGAACTCTCGACCTCTTGTACCCGAAACAAGCGCGCTAGCCAGGCTACGCTACGCCCCGACGTATCCCTCTGACGAAGGACGTGGTGGATTCTGCCTTGAATTCAGTGCAAATGCAATAGATTTCCTGATTTATCAGCAATTCTCCCCCATCCATCTGCCCGCATCCAGTGCGGCCTGGCACCCTAAACCGGCTGCGGTGATGGCCTGGCGGTAACGGGAATCCGTGCAATCGCCTGCCACAAATACACCGGGAATACTGGTTGCAGTTGTCCCGTTTTTGCGGAGGATATAACCGGCCTCATCCATTTCCAACTGTCCCTCAAAAAGTTTAGTGTTGGGGATGTGTCCGATCGCAATAAAGACTCCGGTACAAGGTAGTTCCGAAACAGCGCCGGTTTTCAGATTCTTGAGCTTAACGCCCGTTACTTTGTTTTGGGCGACATCCAGAATTTCAGTCACAACCGAATCCCAGACAGGTTTGATTTTTGTGTTTTTCAATACTCGATCTGCCATAATAGAGCTGGCGCGGAGAGTGTCACGTCTATGGATCAGATAAACAACAGAACCAAAGTGGGTTAAGTGAAGTGCTTCTTCGCAGGCGGAGTCACCGCCTCCGACGACGACCAAGGGTTGATTGCGAAAGACGGGTAGGGCTCCATCACAGGTAGCACAATAGGTTACCCCCTTTTTCTCAAGCTGAGTTTCAGATTCCAAGCCCAGGTGGCGATGCGATGCTCCCGTAGCGACGATGACCGATGCAGCCTTAATGGTTTTCCCGCCTTCTACTTTTACTTCGAAAGGTTTCAGGCTTAAGTCGACTGCTTCTACATTGCCAAACTCGACTCTGGCTCCAAAGCGTTCGGCCTGCGCCTGCATTTGGGTGACCAGGTCGAATCCCTCTACACCTTCAGGAAAACCGGGATAATTTTCCACCACTCCTGTGGTCGTGATCAGGCCACCCGGCGAGGGACCAGAGATTAAAAGGGGATTCAGGCTGGCACGTGCGGCGTAGATCGCAGCGGTCAATCCGGCACATCCGGAACCGACAATGACTATATTTTCCATAGATTTTGAAATGAGTTCGCTTATTTTCTCTTCTTTTCCCAGCCTAAGTTCGTAAGGGTTTCTTGAATGTATGGCTTGGGTGATGATGTTTTCCATGTGGGAGAAGCCTTGTTTTACCAGCCTTTGGGCTCTTGTTGAGTGATACAGTGGAAGGACCCCAAGCCCCAGATAAGGTCGGTGCTGTCTATGCCCACGACCTTACGCCCCGGGAAACAGGAGCGCAGTATATCCAAAGCTTTTGCATCCTTGTCGGAGCGATAAGTGGGGACCAGAACGGCGTGGTTAGCGATATAAAAATTGGCATAAGAAGCCGGTAAGCGCTCTCCTTCATAATAAACAGGATCGGGCATGGGAAGTTCCATGATCTTCAGCGAGGAGCCCTCCTGATCTTTCATAATCCTTAAAAGCTCGAGGTTTCTCTGGAGGATTTCATAGTTTTCATCTTCTTTATTATCCTCCACAACAGTGACCACTGTGTCCGGGGATACAAAACGAGTAATGTCGTCTATATGTCCATCGGTGTCATCACCCACGATTCCTTCTTCCAGCCAGAGAATGTGGCGGACACCCAGGTACTTCTTAAGTTTGGCTTCGATCTGCGTTTGAGTAAGGTTCGGGTTTCGATTGGGATTCAGCAGACAAGACCTGGTTGTGAGAAGTGTTCCGCAACCATTCACGTCGATAGAGCCGCCCTCCAAAATCATTTTGGGCTGGAAAAGCGGTAGATTACGATAGTCTGCCACATGGACCGGCACTTGGTCATCCGAGTCATATGGGGGATACTTTCCGCCCCAGGCGTTGTAATCCCAGTCAACCACAGCCCGATGGCGTTGATTATCCACGTCTTTCACAACAAAGATGGGACCGTGGTCCCTGCACCAAGGCTCATAGGCAGGGAAGTGATGAAAGAATATTTTTTCAGAAACCACGCCATGGCCAGCAAGAATAGCCCGTACGTCACTGGCCATTTGGTTATTCCAGACATTGATGTGAACCTCTTCAGATTTCAGAAGCTCATGGATGAGCTTCGCATAGATTTGTGGAATGGGCTCGTATTTTGAGGGAAAGCTGATTCCATCAGGGCGAGGCCAAGAGAGCCAGACTCCAGCGTGCGGTTCCCACTCTGCCGGCATTCGGTATTGCTGGGGGATGAGCTCTTTATGTTGAGGAAGGGCTTGTGCGAGTGTATCCATGTGCAAATAAGGCTTTCATTAATCCTTAGGGCAGGGGCTCACCACGGGCTGCCAGAAGAAGTTTATACCACTCTTCACGGCTTAGGTTCACTTCATCAGCCTGGGTAAACTGGTGAATCCGCTCGGGTTTGACGGAACCTACAATGGGGATAATTCCTGAGGGATGTTTTAGGAGCCATGCTAAGGCAACGACTGAACGTGTTGTTTGGTGCTCACGTGCGATCTCATCCAGGGTGCGTTGAGTATCTTCTAATGTTGGAAATTTTTTGAGGTTTTCTTCCGTTGGTGTGTAACTATCGCCCAGGACTCCGCCTGCCAAGGGACTCCAAGCCAGAGGCGTCATTCGTTGAATCTGGCATTGATCCAGAAGGCCGGTCTCCATTGCATAGCGATTGAGGAGGCTAATTTCTACCTGATGTACCGATGTGAAGTGAATATCGGAACTGGCTGACCTCAGGAGGTCTACTTGAGAAGCGGTAAAGTTGCTCACCCCAAAAAAACGCACCTTTCCTTTTTGGTGAAGCTTTGTAAAGGCTTCAGCGATCTCTTCCGGATTCATCAGGTAATCCGGGCGGTGTAATTGATAAAGATCAATGACATCCGTGTTCAATCTCACAAGAGATTCTTCGCAGGATCGAATGATGTGCTCTGCAGAAAAATCGTAGCGCTGAGGAGAATTCGGGTAAGGAACTCCCCGGAAGCGGATGCCGCATTTGGTGGCGATCACCATTTTCTCGCGGAGACTGGGATTTTCGCTTAGAACTTGCCCAAAAATAGTTTCAGCAACACCGGAACAGTAGATATCAGCATGGTCAAAGAGGGTATAGCCGGCATCGTAGGCTGTCAAAACGGCCTTTATGCCCCGCTGCAGATCAGCCGGGGTTACCTTGGATTGATCCCAAGTTCCTGCCAGACGCCAGCACCCATAGGCCAGAGAGCTGGTTTCGAGTCCTGTATGCGCAATGGCTCGCGTTTTCATAGTGCTTATTATACGCCAAAAAGCATGTCTTGTGAAGTGCGGAGTGCTCCATCCTTACAGAGGAGAATAGGGAAGTTAAATAGATCACTGCGCGCAGAGAAAGCGACGTCCTGAGCCAACGCAGGGATGGAGTGAAGAGCTTTGCCGTTGCGAGAAAGGGCGAAGTGCTCTGTCAGACCCTTCTGTGCTGCCTGCTGATAGAGGAGGCGGCAGGCCAGTACAGAATCAGAGTAGCGCGGGAGAATACCCGAGAATAAAAAAGAAGAAATCAGTAAATCAGCAAAGGCTCCGGCTCCGAGCATATCTTCATAGGAGTTTTCTTCATGAGTGCCGGAACAGACCAGACAGACACGAGGAGTGGGATAATGGAGGAGCCAGTTGACGGAAGCTTTCATGTTGAAGAAAGAGACTGCCATTACCTGCGTTGCCGTTTTGCAATGGGTCAAGGCCATCGTTCCGTTTGTTGTAGTGGAAATGATCGTTTTGCCTTCAATAGCTTCTCTGACATATTCGCGGGGAGAATTGCCCAGGTGAAAGTTTTTGCTCCCTGAAAGGGTAGCCGTAATTTTGGAGCCATTGCGTTCACCCGCCAAAAGGGAATCCGGGTGGAGTTTATGTACTCTTAGGGCTTCTTCAATCGACTCAACTGGAATAACGGCTTTAGCTCCATTTGCCAGAGCCATTGTGGCTGAGGAGGTGAAGCGCAGAATATCAAAAATGATGCAGGTTGTATTTTCAAAAGCACTGGGAAGAGTTTGTTTGATTTCCGCAGGTCCGAAAAGAAGTTCGATTTTTTGAATTTGAGTCATAAGGAAGAAGTTTCTGCACCAGGATACGGAGGACAGATTTCCGTTTTACTTTGGGGATGCATTTTAGACAACGTCAAAACCACACACTGTGTGGTACCGGCGGGGGGTCTCGAACCCTCACGATATCACTATCACCAGATTTTGAGTCTGGCGCGTCTGCCAATTCCGCCACGCCGGCAAGCGTCGTCGGGGGATATACAAGCAAAACCAGAGCTTTATAGCAAGCGGATTTTGAAAATCTGCAGCGAGGGATAAAAAAATATCCGCAAGCAAATAAGCCTGCGGATATTTTTGTCAGACTGAGAAGACTATTTTGTATCGTTAATTAACACCCAGCCTTTGGGGAGCTTGGAGGTTAATTTTAGTACACCCTCTTTATTGTGTTCCCACCTGATTTTGATAATGCCCTCGGGGGTCGGAAGGGAACCCTCGCACCAATCAAGGGGAATACCCCCGATATCGAGTTTCACGATCCGGCGAACTTTATCTACAGATTTTACGCCCAGAACATCCCGATAAAGAACACGGATTTCATGGCTGGCAAAGCCGTGGTTACAGCTAGCATAGTCGCCATCGTTTTCCCATAGAGTGCCTGTGCGCTCCGCCATGTAGAGGAGATATTCGACCGATTCATCCAGAATCTTATCCAAGTTACCTCCGTAACGGGAAAGAAGCTCCAGACGCATCACATTTCCAATGAGCTGGTTGGCCATATGAATCTCAGGCCAGGTTTTTGTCTGTTTGCGCTTGGGGCCGAAGTCGCTGACGAGCGTATTCCAAAGGTCCGGATGGGTCTCAGGAGAAACCACATTGAAATAGAATGCAAAATATTGACATACCTCGGTGGATTCCCCTGAAAGGACGAGTTTCCCGTCTTTACGCACGGCGTTATCTACAAAGAATTTTCCATTCCAGGACTGCTTACGGACCGTTTCACGAATAACGTAAGCTTCTGCGGCCAGTTCAGGCATATTATAGAGCTTGGCGGCAATTTCCAAAATGGCAGCGAAGTGCATATTGGAGGGATAGTTTACATCCTGTACCAGACTATTGGCACGCGACCACTCCACGAAGACCCAGCTGGGGAGTTTTTCCAGTAAGCCATCGGAATTTTTATATTTTTGCAGGAAGTTAATAATTCCCAATACGCGTGGTTTCATTCTATCAGCCATCTGATAGTCTCCTGTGCGCTGAACGTATTCTTCCAACTGGGAAACCATCCACATACACCAGTTGGGGATAAATACTCCGTCATAATGATCACTGGGATAGCACATGGCTACCATTCCCTCGGGTATGTTTTCAAACTTCTCCGGCAGCAGATAGTTTTCCAGGAAAGCCTGTTCAATGATGCTTTGGCCGGTGAGGTCGTATTCGACTCGTGCTGTGAAGAAGCTGTCACAAAGCCATCCTGCTCTTTCCCGTGAAGGACAATCCATGAAGATATCGATGGCATTCTGGCGGAAAGTGTGTCGGGCTGCTTCAAAAATATGGTTCATCCGCTCATCGCTGCAACGGAAATCAGAATCCCATACAGCGTCGTTGGCATATTCGCGCAGATAGATCTGACCTACAGAGCAATCGCCCGTAAGGCTCATGACTTTCAGGTAGCGGAAGGTGTAGGGCTCAAAGGATTCCAAAAAGTAAGTTCCGGGAGCCAGATCATACTCGATAATGTTGACACAGCCCAGACGTTTGAAATCGACGTCATTATCCCGAAGTATCTCATCAAAGGTGAAGAAAAGTCGGGTATCTTTGTTCACTTCAACTTTTGCGCCGATAAATCCTGAAGAGTTTGTCCCAAAATCCAGGATGCGATATTCCGATCCTTTTAGTTCCAGGAGATGGTTCTCGCGATCCCAGGGGATGTTGAGCGTTTCCGAGTCCTTGTTTGCGACCGTTTGAAGCTCCAAACTGGGGATACATGTGAGTTCGGCTTCAGGAAAGCCGCCCAACTGAGGGCCGATACCTGTCAGGGAACGATCTTTCCAGAAAATGGCAGGCTGAATATTTGTCGCCAACGTTCCGGAAGAGATGATTGTGGTCGGGTACATTTTCGTGAACCACGTGTAGGGGACTCTGCGAGGTAAATATTTTTTTGGTGGTTGTACTTCGTTCTCGAGGGGTTTCACTCTCGATTTCGGATCTGTGCGCCATTCATTGAAATCAGAAGCAAGTCTGTAGACCTCAGTAAAAGGTCGCTGAAAGCTGTAGCGTTGTACTTTTTGAACTCGGTCGTTCAACACAATTCCTTCGAACTGCGCACCGTCGTTTCCGGTCGAGGCAATGACTTTACCCCGGCTATTCAAAAGCTCAGCCTGAAGAAACGGGGGGCGGTCTACGAGATAAAAGCTATTGACGTTGTATCCCGCCACTTCCACCGCTAAGAGATTCTCGCCCTTTTTCATCTTTCCGTTGAGACTCCACTCATCCACCCGATAGTAATCGTGAGGACCACGCGCCGGTCCGTGGCCTAAAAATTGTCCATTCAGAAATATCCTGTAGAGTGAGTGACCTGTAATTTTCAAGGTCGCCTGATTTCCAGCGGGACGCTGGAAGAGAGTGCGATATCCTATTGTAATGTTTTTGTCATCAACCAATCCTTTGGGCCAGATGGGTTGTGCAGAAACAAAAGGTGATACAGCCTCGGCTTTTGCCTGTGGTTGGGTGGGGCTTTCCTGCGCAGACAGTGAAAAAGAACCCGCAGCCAACAGAACGATACAAACCGTGGTTTTCCAAGAGCTCGTTAAATAATTTAGCAGCCTCATAAAGGCAATGTAGCAGCTTTGGCAGGGCAGGTGAATCAAAATTTAGTCGGGAATAGGAGGTTTTTGATCGTGTGCGTGGGTGTTTCACTGAGTTTTTATGTGTAGGATTGAGCAACCTTTCCTACTGAGTATCTGACAGATGGTGCTCGCTTTAATCCGATGATGAAAGATTCTGGAAGATTTTGAATATTTATCCCTTTTTCTTGTTGAGGGAGACTTGAGCTGAGGTTGATTCCTCCTTAAAATGTTTCATGTCGAGTTTGTTGACTATCGGCTTAGTTCACATAAAAATGGCTTTCTGAGTCAACAGCTTTTGATAGGCTGTCAAAAAGGTTTTCTCTTAGATAAGAGATTGAATAACAATTGTTGAGAGCCTGTGGTAACTTTTGAAAACTAGTGCGATATGACTCTTAAGAATTATAAGAAGAGCGGTTTTACGCTCATTGAGCTGTTGGTGGTAATTGCTATCATAGCGATTTTGGCAGGGATGATTCTCCCGGCCTTGTCGAAAGCAAAAAGCAAGGCGCAACAAATTCAATGTGTCGGGAATCTCAGACAGCTGACTCTTTGCTGGACGATGTATTCCCAGGATAATAACGAAGCAGTGGTTCCTAATCTGGAAAGCTACGCGGCCGGCAGCAAGGTTGATTGCTGGGTGAATGGAATTATGGGTTTGGCATCCGAGAATATAACAGACTCCACCAATGATCTATTCCTCAAGGAAGGTATGCTGTGGAATTACAATAAGGCGACGAAGATCTATCGTTGCCCCGGAGATAAGTATATGGTCAATTTCGCGGGCAGGAATTACGAGCGTGTGCGCAGCGTCTCTATTAACTGCTACATGAATGGAAGAGATACTGCTACCGCTTACGGGAATGTGCCTGCTGGTACCTATCGTGTGAATAAGAAGACTACGGATATTGTATTTCCGGGACCCAGTAAAGCTTTTGTGTTCCTGGATGAGCATGAACTCTCCATCGATGATGGACACTTTGGTTCTCTTCCTGAAGGAAATCAATTTTTGAATTTCCCGTCCACCCGCCACAATAACGGGGGTAGTTTTAGCTTTGCAGATGGGCACGCCGAGACTTTCAAGTGGAAAGATCCGAGAACGATGAAGATCACGGAGAACGGAGCTGATGGCACTGACAGTGCGGACCTGAAGAAAATGCAGGAATGCACCGCAACCAGAGTTCGTAATTAGCAATACTGAGGAACCGAGTTCTATCTGTTCCTCGGTTTAGTGGGCGCGGGCATCGTGTGTTGCTGTTGAGGGAGCTCTTTCTGCAGGCGGCTACCAGATTCTCAAAGCAACGCAGCCATGGGGGTTGATTCTGGTCGAAAAGCTGTCTTTAAGCATTCCGATGTCCTCCTGTCTCCAGATATCCCGAACGCGGTGCTCTCCTTCTATCCCCAGGTCGCTCCATAGAAGGGTAGTGTTTTTGTGGAAGACGTCGTCCATGTTGAAGATTCCTACGGCACGGGATCCATCTTCCAGGGTTTTCGTCCAGACCTGAATGTCCCCCTCTCTTTTAACGCAGTGAGCCTGAATGCAAAGAGGGTCCTGGTTAACCTCAATCAATTCGTCATTAGTTAATAGGCTCAAAGTGAATTCATCTAGTTGGGTAATATCTCCGCTGAAAATCAGTGGCGCAGCAAGTAGCGACCAAAGAGTAACGTGAGTATATTGTTCATCAGGAGTTAATGGGGTAGGGACTCTTTGTCCTTTCCAGTTGCTTAAAACTCCAATCAAAATATAATCCGGATCATTGTACTGGCCGGGTTTATGATAGGATTGTTTCCCATCAAGTCCGAATCCATCCGTATAAATTTGATGAGCAATTTTTTCAAAACTTAACCCTAGATCACCTGCAGTTCGCCAGCTTTGCCCATAGAGACCACCCCATTCCCAGACATTACTCATTCCGTATTGACAAAGATTTAATACAATATCACGAGGCTGGATATTCAGGCATTTGGATATTAGCCAATAGGGTTTTTGCATATCCTCCGAAGTAGGAGAAGAGGGAATTTCCCTGCCGTAAGAGCACCAATCGTATTTCAGAAAATCAAATCCCCACTCGGCGAAGCGTTGAACGTCATCCAACTCGTGTCCGTAAGAGCCGACAAAGCCAGCACAAGTCAGTCTCCCAGGTGAGGAATAAATTCCGGCTTTCAGCCCTTTGGAGTGAATGTAGTCTGTCAGGGCTTTCATATCCGGGAAGCGGTTATTGGAGAGAATGCGTCCCATATCGTCTCTTTCTGTGCCCTGCAGTGTTGGATCAGAAGAGCCGGGTTTGATGGCCCAGCAGTCGTCAATATTGATATATTGATAACCATGCTGGATCATTCCGCTCAAAACCATAGCGTCTGCAGCATCACGGACAATTTTATCGGTGACATTATTTTCCCAGATGTACCAGGAGTTCCATCCCATGTGCGGTGTCAACGCAATTCGATTGCCGCATTCAATCCTAAAAGGCCTTTTCACTACGCCCAGAGCGTTGGATGCGATCAAAGAGCATGGGTAGGTTCCCGGGACGGATATTTTTCCCTGAATCTGACCTGTAACTGTATCTAACTGCAGGCCTGCAGGAAGCTGTTCGGCAAAGAAAGACATAGGACGGCTGCCTGTAGCGGCAATCGTAAAAAGGAAAGGGCTGTCCGGACGAACCCCGAACACCTTAGCTCCATTAATTTTGGGCTTGGCAGAAGGTTTTGGTGCCAGAATAGTTGCTTGTCCGCACCATGGGGTACCGGGAACCGGCTTTTCCCCGGTGACATGAAAGAAAGCGTTGCACCAATTGGCATGGTCGAAGCTGATTCCATCGCCAGCCGGGAGGACAGAGAGAACAAGTATTTCTTTCTCGGTAAGGTCAACGTCTATTTTAAGAGGTGCGTCGCCTTCGTGCATCACAGGTGAGATGAAAATTTCATCTCCGTCGGCTACAAGACGAAATTGAACACTGGCTTTTCCATTGCTATTAGCGCTGTCGTCGACTCCAACCCAGGAGGTGAATTTTTGCGTGCCTTTATTGAGTTGGACGATATAGCGAAAAGCGGCGTGAGTTCCAAGTCCTGTTTCGAATTCTTGCCCTCCTACAGACAATTTTTTTTCACGTATGGAGCGGTTTATCTGTGGAGTTCCCCATTCTTGCGATGCGGCGGACATATCCATGGAAGACAAAGGGACCAGTTCCATGGCAGGAAGTGCTACGAGTGCAGCATAAAAAAAAGTCAAAATCGCTGGCCAAGCGTACATATGGCCATCATATGCAGGAAGCTCTTTGAAAAGCAATTTCTATTTGCTTCCCGGGAATTAAGGAAGATTCATTAAGTCCAGGGTCAAATTGCGGCCCATAATGAAAGCCAGTCCCACCAGAAGAATGCCGGAAACCCTCGAAATGTTTAGAAGAGCTTTGTTGGAGAATCGGTGTCTGCGTTTCGCTACTTCATACGCGAGAAACCAAAACCATCCCAGGCATCCGGCCCCGACTCCGGCGATGTAAATCGATTTACTTGTAAACTGTATACTGACCAGCTCATGGGAAATTACGGTGGTTGCCATGGTGATCCAAAAAAGAAGAACAACCGGATTGAGCAATATCCTAAGAAATCCCATTGTGAAAGCAGTTTGAAGGTGAAGCTTCTCTTCAACGTAATTGGCTGCCAATACCTTGACCTCGATGCTATTGGCAAAGAGATACTTCAAACCCAAAATGCTTAGGAGAAGAAAACTCATTAATTCCATCATTGCGCGAACGAGACTGGAGTCGAAAAGCGAAGCAAACCCGGTAAAAGCAACCATGCAGTACAAGACCTCCATGGTGACCGCGCCGATTCCGATAAAAAAAGCCGACCGGAATCCCATTCGAGCGCCTTCGTTTACTATCGTCACATTGATAGGTCCAACCGGCACAGAAGTGATGAAACCACTCAGAATCCCTACCAGAAAAGGTTTAATAATGGGCCAAAAGAGCATTTTATCCCTACGGGGCGTTAGGAGAAGGGGTTTCTGGGGGACTTTTCTTTGCTTTATTATCCCAAAAGAACCGTACTAATCCATAGGCTAAATAGATAAAAAAAGCTGCAGGCAAAAGAATGGGAAGAACGTATGCTCTCATGACAATGCAGCCGCCGATGCCCAAAGCGGCGATCACGATCCAGGCAAACGAATTGCGCGAGCGAGGTCGAGTTCTCAAGCTGAGGTGCTTGAAAGAAGGATAGCGTACGTTGCTCACCATCATATAAGACAGAAATACCATAATGAAAGGAAGAGTGTATCTCCAGTTGCCAACAACAAACTCTTTATCCTGGTACCAGAGCATAAAAAGAGTTAAAGAGGCAACCAGGCCCGCCGCAGCAGGAATAGGGAAGCCGATAAAATCCTTTGACGGGGGTTTTTGATTGTGAGTGGGAGAGGCTGCCACGCAGTTAAACCGCGCAAGTCTCAAGGCGCCACAGACCAGGTAGATTGAAGCTACAAACCAGCCTATTTCCGGGATATCAACGAAAACGGGTTCCAGCACTATTCGGTGTACCAGGAAAGCGGGTGCAGCCCCGAATGAAATCAAATCGGCTAAAGAGTCGAACTCTCTCCCAAAGGGGCTCTCTTCTCCTCCCATGCGGGCTACTCGTCCGTCCAAGGCATCAAAGATACAGGCAAGCAAAATAAAAAGCAGAGCCTGGTAAATAACGGATGAAAAATTATGAGAGGTAATATCCGCCTCTACAATTTTCGTGAGAGCCAAAAAACCGCAGAAGAGATTCCCTGCAGTCATTAGGGTGGGAAGGAAGTAAATTTTAACTCCCTTATTTTCGTTTACCTCATCCTCAGGGCGTTGGGTGTGAGGCAAGTTTTCAGGGTTTATCTGCTTTTCTTTCATATAAGCATTTTTACCATTTAGCTAAAACAGTTTCTCCGCCACGAACTTTTTCCCCCAGTTGTGTAGTGACCATAGATTCCAAAGGTAAATAGATTTCAACTCGAGAGCCAAATTGAATCAATCCAATTCGTTCTCCTTGGTGAACCTGTTCATCTGTTCTGACCCAAGGTACAATCCTGCGAGCAATAAGCCCGGCGATCAATCTCACGGAAATCTTTCGTGAAGAGCCTTCTTCACGAAAGCCTATCAACAGATTTTCGTTAGTGGTGGCTGAACTGAGTTTGAGAGCGTTTACAAATTCACCACTTTTGTGGTCCATATATTCAACCTGACCTGCAATGGGGGCGTTTTGAACATGGACATCAAAAACAGAGAGGAAGATCGAAATTCGTTTGCACGGTCCTTTCAGATACTGGGACTCGACTCCTTCGCCTATATAGTCAACGGTCCCATGCGCGGGAGCCACAATCACACCCTTTTCATCAGGAACACGGGGAGTCGGATCCCGAAAAAAGTAAAGGGTAAATGCCAGGAGTGCGAGCCAGAGAGCAAAAATGACTCCCGAAGCAGCTACGAGAAAAGAGGAGAGCAACTGAGTGAGAAATCCTCCCAAAACTACCGCAAAAAGCAAAATAATCAGTTTCCAGAGCATCCGGCGAGCGGCTGCTTTTGTCTTGCCTGTATGCTTATCAAGATTCATTTTTCTAAATAAACTAAGATATTGTTTGAGAGAAGTTCCACGTATCTGTATCTCCACCTAATTCCGGTGAGGCCATCATCTTCAATTGTAGCCCGAAAGAGACTGAAAAATCCATGGGTCCCTCGCGATTATCCCTGACTTTAAAGCGGAAAGCGGCCACCCATGAGCGCATATCCCGGTAGAGTGTGTACTCCTGCTCCTCCAGGGTCCCATCACGTGCTTCGAATTGAAGGCGAGTTCTGAAGGCATAGTTTTCATTAATACGAAGGGTGAAGCGGCCCATGAAAAGATTATTGCTATACCAATCAGGATAGCCAGTAATCATGCGCTTTTCCATGAATCGATATCCAAAGGCCAGGCTCCATACCGAAGATGGGTGCAGTGTGAGATAGTTGCTCGATTCACGCATATCGCCGGTCTCAGTGGATACTCTGTTTTCTGTAGTGAAGCTGATCCACTCGCGAGGATAAAAATTGAGTCCACTGTAAAAATCTGAAAATCTACTTTGATCTTCTCTGGGGTCCAGTCTCCAGTCGCAGTAAAGAGCCCAGTTGATAAGATTGACTAGTCGGTTTTCTCTTTCGGTTTGCAACCGATTTCTTAAACCCAAACGCATCACATTTTCGCTATCGATGGAATCGATGGAATTATAATCAGGGTAATCCAGCGGCATAAGCCGGTAAGCCTCGGTGAGCTCATCAAACTGAGGCAGTTCCTGAAGGTTTCTACTGGGATCGGGAACAAAAATATAATTAAAAGAAGGCTCAATCACGTGTCTCAAACCATCCACGTCCCAAAATTTGTTTTCGGCGTTCTTCCAGGTTCGAGAGAGCTTGAAAGAAGTTTCGGCACCTGTGTTAAAAACGGCTCTTCCAACATTGGCTGTTTTCTTGCTGGAACCCTCAGATTCGCTGTAAAAAGAACCTCTGCCTCCCACTCTTGGAGAGAAATTCAGCCATCCGAACGAAGCGACGGGAAGCGTGATCTGGTGGTACGTATCTCCACGAAAAGCGCTGTAATCATCGGGACGGAAGGTATCCATATTAGAATACCGATAATTAAAATAGCCCGCTTGTGATTGGCTTTCGTAGTAGAATGGGGATACACCCAGTTGCTGTCGATAAGCATCAAACTTCACGTCGGGCAATCGCTCCACCGTTTGGAAAAAATCGTTGACCCTCGGCTGAGCCAGAACGTTCAGGTTAAAATTGTACCAATCGTAGTTGAATTCAGCGAAACTGGAAGGTTGCTGATTCTTTTCATAGATATCCTCCCGAAAGTCTCTAAGTGCGTAAAGGTCGGACTGCTCTCGTATAGCTGTCCTGATTTCCATATCCGGACGCAGTTGCAAGCGGTAATCGAAGTAAACCCATTGTCGCTCTTCGGGGATCCAAGTTTCTCCTTTGTACTGATGGGGATCTTGATCGCGAGTGTAGTACGTTTGGAGGTTGCCGGTTCCCCACTCCTCGTGCCTGAATTCAAAGTCCTGTCCTCCTGCTAATCCTCTATCCCATCGGTAATCGATATGGGTAGCTGCCGAAAGATTTTGATTAAAATCGTAATGGAATCCGTTCAGCAAATAAGCCCCGTAAACACTTCTATAACCAGGTTCAGGTACGTAGAAAAAGCGATGTTTTTTTAGATTCCGATGATAGTAAGGGAAGTAGAAAATCGGGGTGTCACCTGCATAGACTGTTGCCTTGCGAGCTTCGACATATTCGCCGGGGGATATTTTTAATACTTTCGCGCGAACCTTGAAATAGGGATCTGCTACGTCATCGGTGGACATAGAGATGTTTTGCATTTCATACTCTTTCTCTTCCACGTCGTAGCTCAGACCAGCTCCGGATGCGAAGTAAGGGGATGTGCCTGCTTTAAAAAGCCCTGTTTTCATCTGGCGGGTTTTGAAGTTGTACTCCACCTTCGTTCCCGACCAAGTCATATCGCCCTGCCGGACAATGACATTCCCCGTAGCAACAACTTCCCCGGTGTTGTTATCCAGAGTGGCTTCATCAGCGGAAAGGATGGCATCTTCAAAAGTAACAACGACACCACCTACGGCATGACTGATGCCTGTATTGTAATCATAATCAATGTGTCCATCCTGGCTGAGTGACTCCAAATGCCATAACTGGGATTGAGGCTCCGTTTGTCCCCATCCCTGAATGCCAGTTACCAAAAGAGCCACTAAAAAGCTGATCCGCCGTCGCAACTTCATTTGCGCCCGACAGTCTAGCTCATCCGGGCCAGAGTGCCAAGGATTATGATAGAAAGAGCGCTCGGAAAAATGTATTGTATGACTCTGATCTTCTTTATTTTCTGCGAGGACCGATTTTGTCCAGAGGCAGAGGCTTGATACCCATCTTGAGGGCAGGGGAGTCAGGCTTTAGAGTAAAGTTCCCGTTGGGAGCGTCTACAAAACCCGGATCCTGGTCTACGAAGTTATTCACCCAGTCGACCATACGGTCTTCCGCGTGCCAATATACTTCCTTCCATTGACCGCCAAAAGAGATGTTATCTTTTACGAGAATGTTTTCCGGAGGAACCCCGTTGGTCTGTGCCAAATATTTGTCTACGGTGTAAATCTCCGGATAATTTTTTTCATAGAGATTCCGAGGAACTGCATCTAAACGCTCCTTGAGCGTTACGTAGACTTGATTGTACCAAACAGGGCTTTTATCCAAACCGCGCCCATCCAGCGAAACGGCTGGGGTACAGTCTACAAAAACGTTATTTTGAACTACAAAGTCGCGGCCACCACCCATGAAGACGGCACGCTGAACCTTATGAAAGAGGTTTCCATACATGTAAGTTCCGCTCAGGCTGTCGTCATTATAAATACCCATGCTACCCATCCCGACACCACCCGTGTGGTGAATGTAATTGTACTGAATCTTGTTGCCCCGCATGGTGTAGTCACGTCCCGCATAGATAGCTCCCACGTCTCCGGTCTCCAGAGCGACATGGTGAATTTCATTAAATTCAATTGTATGGTTGTTTCCACCATAGAGAATAGCGCAGTGAGGGTGGTCAAAAATCAAATTATGACGGGCCTTGATGCCGACACCATCGAAACCGATAGCCGGAACATAACAACGGGACCAACGGCCTTGTTTTTGAAAGACGCAATCCTGGACTATATGGCCGCAAGGTTTTAAAGTCTGACGGTCGCCGCCGGAGAGATAAACGCCTCCGTCTCCAGTTTGGGAAAAGTCACTATTAAGCACCATACAACCGGAACCACCCGAAATGCTGGCTCCGCGGCTGCCGATGTTGATAAATCGGCAATTCGTGATAATAATCGCAGTACCCTTTTCGATAGTGATTCCCTCACCACGGCAGGCTGTCAGGGTTAAATTTTCAAAGGTAATGAATGAGGCTCCTGAAGAGTGAATCATTGGTGTTTCCAATTCCGAAACAAAAGTTTCCCGGTCAGGTTTTCCTTCAGTGGGCGGCCAGAAATAAAGAATTCCTTTTTCCGTGTCCACATAGTACTCACCGGGTTGATCAAGTTCTTCAAGCACGTTAACGTAGGAGACGCGTTGCCCTTTTCTAAAGCCGTAATTGACGCCCTCTGTTTTAATAAGTTTCTTTTGGGGATCAATGCTTAGTACTTTTTCATAGGAGTTGGCCCAATCCCAGGCCCAGTAACCGTGAGCCCAGATACTGTTGGCCGGGGAAGGGGTTTTCCATGTGCCGGGCCGTTCTCCATCATAAAAATAACCGTTTTCTTTACTGCCGATTGATCCGCCATGTCCATCATTTGTACCTGATTCAGCAAAGCCGTCAATTTTTGAGAACTCACCCGGGTTCGGCCACTGGGCCAAAGTCATCGGTTTGCCGTCATAGAAGAGCTCGCAATGAGCCGGGTGAGTAGGCCTGGCAAAGCCTCTGGAACGGAGCTGTCCAAAATTCTTCATTCCCAAAGCGCCTAAATCCGCTGTCCAAATTTTCCCTTGGGTTTCCGGGGCGAGTCGCTCTTGGATGGATTTGTCTGCGAGTTCTACAAAATTGGTCACAGAGTGACCTCCTATAAGCCGAGCGGGATTTGTTGTAGAGTAGGAGCGGTATACGATTCGGCGATCCATGCGGCCATTGTCTTCGTAATTTAACTCCAGTGTGCTATCGACGAAATAATCACCGGGAAGAAGATGGATAACAGCGCCCTCTTCAGGCGGAAGCATTGTCTTTCTCTGTATTTCCCTCAAGAGGTCCCGAGCTGCCGAAAAAGTAGCTAAAGGTTTTTCTTGTGTTCCGGGATTTTGGTTGTTGCCGCCTTGATCAACGGGAGCGACAAAGAGCTCCAGAGGGGCTCCGTAACCGATCACTGCTTGAGCAATCAGCATGATAAATAATACCTTCTTCATAACGCTCAAAAATACGTGTAAAACCATTACAAAATAGGGCACCTTAGGCGAGCAAAAACGCCAAAACTTCTTACAAAAAAAAGTGCCCAGCCCCTAATCCCCGGCCACGGCTAAAGCCTCAAAATCAAAGCCATTACTTTGACTGTTCCTAAGATCAATGCTACTAATAATTTACGCAAGGGGGTGAAATTGAGAGCAAAAATCAAAATCCAGATACCCCACTGGCTGAGCCAAAAGTAGGTTTGATGGCTCATGCGGGTAAAATTCTTAAGTAAATGAGACCCGTCCAGCGGTGGAATCGGTATCATGTTAAACCAGGCCAGCAGGATATTGATATGGACCAGCTTTAACAAGAATTGAGAAAAACCGTCCGCGAAACTTTGATCTTGAGCAAAGCCGGCTGTGATGATTTTATAGAATATAAGCGTTATAAAGGCCAGAAGCAGGTTAGAAAGTGGGCCGGCAACGGACACCAGGTTATCATCGCGGGTTCCACGCCGATAATTGCGGGGGTCTACGGGTACGGGTTTAGCCCAACCAATTACAAAACTGCTTAGGCTTGATCCCACTGGTCCCATGGCAGGCAAAAAAATCATGAGCAAGGGTAAAATCACCGTGCCCAGAGGGTCTATGTGAGCCAGAGGATTTATCGTGAGGCGCCCGAGTGCTTTTGCCGTGTTATCTCCACACCGGGACGCCATCCAAGCATGAGCAAACTCATGAAAACTGAGAGCTATTATAAAACAAAAATAAAAAATGAGACCGTTAGCTAGAACACTCGCATTCATCGCCCACACACTTTACCTTGGTGTTTTGACATACGCAAAACAATAACGGGAGTCCTGCTGTCTGGGCCTGAATAACCTGGATTAGAGCAGCAACTTACTCCTAAAGTGCACAAATAATACAATTGTCTGCTTTCCTGTACTCTTCCTGCTGGACAAATGCAAACAGAGTTTGAGAGAATGGGTCAGGGTTTTGAGATATGAGTACTAAACTGAGTGATCTTTTGGGTGTCTCTCCGGAAGTGTTGGAGAAAGGTGGCGTTTTTAATGCGTTAGTAAACCGGGATTCTTTGGTTTATGTGGACCCTCATGCACTGTTAACATCGAAAACGCCTGAAATCCAGCAGGCAAATCATCGTTTTCGTCGCTATGCGTCTGGGCTGATACGCTTGTTGCAGGTTTCAGGTAGGAGCGATGACATCTTTTATTCTGAAGTATTGAATGAGCTTCAGCTGGAAGATATGGGTATTCATTTCTCTCATGCGATTAGCAGGGGGATCTCCGGCATGAAGGCAGATATGGTAGCAATGCTAACTGCCACGGCTCGAAAATTTGTACGGTCCGGAATTACCGACACGGAACTATTCCCATTGGTGGCCGTTCTGGAAGGAATCGAAATGAAGCGAGCCGGCGGTATGGTTGCCAAGGTGATTCTTCCCAATTTGTTTGCATATACCGACCGCGTTGTCCAAGAACAGGGAATCGCTAACGGTCGCTATCGCTATATGAATAAAACCTATTGTGTTCCATTTCACCCTTTGGACTCAAAGCCGATTATTTTTGTGCCAGCCGAGCTGCTTAGCCTCAAACCGGTCGCTTACAACTGGAGTGAAAATGATATTATTTCTGAGGATAACGATGTGGTAAAGATGATGGTTTCTTCTCAATTGGGGGACAATTGGAAAACGGCTTTTGAAACTTGCTTCCCATCAGTGGTTAAGAAAGTGATGCTCCTTCACCCTTCTCTTATGGCAGACTTGATTCGCCATTACAAGTCTAAGCCCAGCAACTCTGTTTCGGCTTCATTAGTTGTTTAACGAGCATAACAGAGAGGGAGAATGTATGCCGGGGCGACATGAGGAGTGTTGCCTTTTGGCTTTTTAAAGGTTTTAAAATTCTTCGATATATAATTAGTAAAAAGTATGGATGATACAAACTCACTTATTGAACAAAGAAAAGCAAAACTGAATGCACTGCTGCAAAAGGGAATTAACCCCTTTATGAACAAGTGCAAACCCGACTGCGATATAAATGCAGCCCGTGAGCAATTCGAAGAAGGTAAGGAAATTTGCTTGGCTGGACGAATTACCGCATACAGAGATATGGGTAAAAGTCTTTTCTTTGATATTCGCGATCAAAGTGGAAGAATTCAGATTTATGCCCAAAAGCAAATATTGGGAGAAGAACAATTTGCACTTTTTAAACATTTGGATATCGGCGACTTCCTGGGCGTACAAGGTAAATACTTTAAAACACGTACGGGAGAAATCTCAATAAAGCTCGAGTCTTTTGCTGTTCTTTCAAAATCGCTTCGCCCTATGCCTGAAAAAAGGAAAGGGGTTGTTGATACGGAAATTCGTTATCGTCAGCGCTATCTGGACCTGATGTCCAACGAGGATGTCCGGGGTGTTTTCATTAAAAGGAGTATTATCCTTCATGAAATCAGGCAGTTCCTGAATTCCCGCGGTTTTATGGAGGTTGAAACTCCCATGATGCAACCGATTCCCGGAGGCGCAGCCGCAACTCCCTTCATCACCCATCACAATAGCCTGGGGTGCGATTTTTACTTACGCATTGCGCTGGAGCTTTACCTGAAACGGCTTCTGGTTGGAGGTTATAACCGCGTTTTTGAAATTGGGCGCAACTTCAGAAATGAAGGTTTGGATCGCCGTCATAATCCTGAGTTTACCATGATGGAGGTATACGAGGCTTTTGGCGACTATGCAAGCATGATGGAGCTTTTAAAAGACATGGTCACCCATGTGGCTCAAAAAGTTTTAGGCTCATTGGTGATAGAAACCAGAGATGAAACCGGGCAGGTCACCAAACGGATAGATTTAACCCAGTGGAAGCAGGCGAAGTACAAAGATATGGTCCGCGAAAAAGCAGGTGGAGACTGGTTTGATATTGAACCGGCAGAGCGGAGACAGAGGGCTTTGTCAATGGGTATTGAGATTGGGGATGACTACGAAGACTTTGAAGTTACTTCAGCAATTTTCGAGAAATTGATTGAGCCGACTTTAATTCAACCTACTTTTGTGACCCATCTGCCTAAGGAGTTGGTGCCACTTGCAAAGATTTCTCCTGATGACCCTTCCGTAGTGGAAGTTTTTGAGTGTTGTATGAACGGCCAGGAAATAGCGCCTGCATATTCTGAGCAGAATGATCCGATAGAACAAAGGCAACGGCTTGAGCATCAAGCGGGTGGTGAGCAACAAAAACTGGACGAGGATTTCTTATTGGCTTTGGAGCATGGAATGCCTCCTGCCGGAGGTATGGGCGTGGGCATTGACCGCTTGGTGATGATGCTTTTGGGGCAGGATAGCATTCGGGATGTACTCCTCTTCCCCCAGCTCAAGCCTAAGCTCCACTCTATAGAGGCAAGTGCAGAACCCAAGGAGTAAAAAATGCTCCCCAGACCGAGTTGGCTTATCCCGTTAGAACATGCGGCAGATGTAGGTATACAAGTATCTGCCGCAACTTTGGGGCAGCTGTATGAGAGATGTGCCTGGGGCATGTTTTATGAGTTGACGGATTTGGGTTTGATCCGTCCCAAAAAAACTAGAGAAATTGAGATTCATGCCAATGGCTATGAGTCGCTGTTGGTAAAGTGGCTGTCCGAACTCAATTATATCCATACTGTTGAGCACTATCTCTTTTGCTGTTTTGAAGTTTACGCAATAAGGGAAAATTTTTTAAGAGCTACTGTTTCTGGAGAAAAATATAATCCTTCATGCCACTCGATTCAGAACGAAATTAAGGGAGTGACGTATCATCTTCTTAAGGTTGAAGCAGATTTAACCGGAGGGTGGCGCGCAGAGGTTCTTTTTGATGTTTAATAATCTGTTGAATAATACATCGTCCGCCGTTCTTTATTGATTGTTCTCTGGCTTTTGAGGGTAGCAACTCGCAGATATATTTGAGGAACGATTCAAGTAAGAAAAGGGCTTTCCAATCGAGAAAAAATCGGCTATGTTCAATACTGCTGGTGCGTCTCTAAGAGATGCTTTTGCAGACTATGTTTTTAGCGCTCAGAATAAAGAAGGAATCCCTGAAGAAATTGATGAGGTTGCTGAAAAGTATCCCCTTGCTGTTGGTATTATCTTTTTTTCTACAGCCTCTTGAGGTGTCCGCCGATAATTTCGGTCCGATTTATACTGAAAAAAGTAGCTCCGTTTTTTCTTCAAGGACAGTTGTTGGGACTGCTTATAATTCATTTTCAAATATTCGGTTGACTGGCCATTTAAGGGAGTCATTAAAAACGCCCTTTTCTTTTGGAATTTGCAACACTACGATTGATGATGGCGGAAAAATTTCCCTTGAGAAAGCGGATTTTAAACAGAATATCGGCAGAGAAACGACAGATATAACTCGTCCTGTCAGAAAAAAACAAATATCTATCCCTCTAAACGAGATGTTTTACTCACCGCAAGAAAGTGAGCTTGGTTTTTTTGCGTTGCCTGATCAACTTCTTGGAAGCGGATTGGTTGCAATTTACGATGCAAGCTACAATAGGAGGTCAGAACCGGGAGAGACGCTCAAATATACAGTTCCCACCTACAGTGCATCTTCTTACAGACCACCTACTGAAAGAGAAGGTTACAAGCAGAGGGAATCAGAACATGCGTCATCATACGATAGCTGGAGAACCCCGGAACCTGTTTATTTAAAAGCTCCCCACCCAACTGCCTATTTAGGACCGGCGCGTGACTCAAAAAACCTTCACGCAAGAGATGAAGGGCTGATTATCAGGGGCTTTAGATGGCTCTATTACGACATCCCCCGGGTGGTCGTCCATGTTTTTATCGAAAGGCCAATCTACGTTATTGGTGGAGTTGCTTTCCTTGTTTTTTCTCTCGGCGGTATAGGGCTTTTAATTTTATGCCAGCTGGGACGAAAGACAAAATAGAGGCTCTATTTTTCAGGGTGTCGAGCGAAGAGCCCACTTCTTAAGGCTATTTTGATACTCGGCTAGAGCAATCAAAGGCCAGTTGATCCGGTAGTAGTCATACCGCATGTAATAGACTTTAGGAAATCCGGTTCCGGTATATTGATCACCGTTCCATGTCCCGTCGGCATATTGCGTATCAGTGAGGAATTTGATCCCGGATTTTATACTAGCTCTTGTTGGATCGCCAAAAGAGAGTATACCCATTACGGCCCATGCTGTTTGGGTGGCAGTACTAATCCCTAGCCCTTTAAGAGAGGGGAAGTCATACGAGCCGGGTGTTTCGCCCCAGCCCCCATCCGGATTCTGGCAGGATTCGAGCCAGTTGCGGGAGCGGATGATCCAATCCTGATTCATATCTATCTTCAACGCATCCAGACCTCTCAGTGCCTGCCATGTTCCGTAAATATAATTTACGCCCCAGCGACCATACCAGGAACCGTCAGGCTCTTGAGTTTTTTTGATATAGGCGAGTATGCTCTTTAAAGTTTTTGAATCTATTGGATAATCAGCTTTGCCGATGTATTCCAACATTCTGCCTGTGATGTCGGAGCAAGGCGGATCAAGAATAGCATTATGGTCAGAGAATGGAACTTTCTCCAGCCACGGCTTAGTCACGTCTTTATCAAAAGCCGCAAAGCCTCCTTCTTTGCACTGAAAGCTCAGGGCCCAGCGAAATGCCCGGTCCATTACGGTTGCCTGCAGTTCTTCATCGGAAGCTTTCATAAGTCTCAATCCCAAGAGCACTTTGACGGTATCATCCACATCCGGATAGAAAACGTTATTGAACTCAAATGCCCAACCGGAGCACTCGGGATAGGGGTTTTTTACATACCAGTCGCCTCTCTGCCGAACTTCTTTGCTTAAGAGCCAATCAGCTGCTTTTTGGAGACTGGGATGATCCGACGGCAGACCCGATTGGGCTAAAGCAACAGAGCAAATTGCAGTATCCCATATCGGCCCAAAACAAGGCCGAACGCGAATTTCGCCTGTAACTGGATCATTGACAACTAAGCTGTCAACGTCCTTCATTGCCTTGACATAGATTGGGTGTGATCGAGAATACCCTAGAGATTCCAACGCCATGACCGTATTGCACATGGAAGGAAAAATAGCGCCTAAGCCATCGCATCCTTCACCAATTCGCTCTAGCATCCAATTTTCGGCCGCTTTAAGCGCTTTTTTCCGGAGTGGCTTCCATGAAAGTGCATCATGGAATTTTAGGAAGCGATTAATTAGAAGGAAAAAATTTCTCCAGGAAAAAAACTTCTTATCCCGAGGCAGGGAGAAGTCTTCTTTTTCGGTTCCATAAGGATATAACTCATTAATCTGATGCTCGGGTGGTAGATTCCGTGTGGGCTTAAAGTGGTTAATAATGGACATGGAAACTACCATTGCCCTGGTCCAGGAGGAAAGCTCGTAGATATTAAAAACAAACCAGTTAGGCAGGAGCATGAGCTCTGTCGGGATAGAGGGAATATACTTCCATGGAAATTGACCAACAAGAGCAAGGTAGAATTTAGTATAGGTGTTAGTCTTAGGAATCCCTCCCATCCTTAAAATCGTAGCTCTGGCACGAACCATTCGGGGGTCTCGCTCCGAGATACCAGCTATTTTGAGGATATGGTACGCTTTAACGGAAAGATCTATATTGGAAGGAGAACCGGTGTACTGCCCCCAGCCACCATCCGAATGTTGTTCTTTTAAAAGATGTTTTGCAGCCTTTTCCTCGAGCTCGGGATTGCTGATTCCCAACCAATGGAGGAGTATGATATAATCGCAAATAGTAAGAGGGTCTACCAAGAGCTCTGAGTTCCAATAACCTTCCTCAGATTGCGCGGCAAGAAGATATTTTTGCGAACGAAGAATGCATTCTTCCATTTTCTTAGCCAGTTCGCTAACAGCCTCTTTCTCCAAAACCAATGTCTTTATCTGAGGCTTCGATTCAGATATTTTTTTTTCTTTTTCGGGTAATGGCCGTATCCCTTCTTCCATCATTCTTCTTATTGACTGCACTTATTTTTGTTCTAACTTCTTTTGAGCAATTGCTTTGTAAAAGGACTCGACGAGCCACTCTGGAGGACGTATGGCGTTGCCATTTACGTTTACAAAAGCATGCACGGTGTACCCTTTTACAATCACACGTTTTGTGGCCGTATTAACCAAAAGCTCTTCAGCGCGGAATTTGGCTCTGCCCTGAAAAAGGATGCGTGTGGTTAATTCAAGCAAATCATCATATTCTGCACGATCAAGATACTCCACATGAGCTTCAATCACAGGAAGGAATACACCCTCTATTTCCATAGTGGAATAGGGAATTCCCAAAGCGCGAAGCACTTCAGTTCTTCCGCATTCGAACCACTCCAAAGCACGGGAGTTATAAAAGGTCCCCATTTGATCGGTTTCACTGTATCGAACTCGGAATTGGATTGTGTGATCGAAAAAAACTGATTGGTTCTCGTTGTTCATATATACTATCCACCAAAAAATTGTTTGATTTGATGACTCACTTTCTAATTTTCTTTTATAAAAGTGGTACCGGTGGTCGGACTCGAACCGACACGTCTTTTAAGGGACCCGGGATTTTAAGTCCCGTGCGTCTGCCATTTCGCCACACCGGCGTCTCTTTTAAACACTTCTGAAAGTAAAAGCCCTATGCGAGAGCTGTTTTAGCCTAGCAAATAGAACAACAGTTGGCAAGAATCCTTTTATCTCACCAATGCCAGATTGAAACAAAAAAATTACTATGAAGATAGAGGCGATAACTCTTCCCAAA
>CAZSTC010000034.1:0-27261 GCA_964609795.1 uncultured Verrucomicrobiota bacterium | reverse complement strand
TGTGCATAACCGTAGGTGCGGCTCCCGGAGGGAGACGTACCTACGGATAGAAGCCGTCCCCCAGCTCCCCGCCCGGAGGGCGGCACTTCGGGACTTAAAATAAGAGGAAGAAGGGCTTACGGAAGGAAGATGAGTCTGCACTGAGATATGCTCCGCATACCCTGCATTCATCTGCCCCATCTGCGGTTCTCTATTCGTGTCTCTTCGTGTTCATTCGTGGTTCTTCCCTTTTCGGTGCGCATTTTTTTGGGGCGATGGCGCGGGAGTAAAATTCTCCTTCACAGAGAACCCTTTTTCTGTTCCAATCAGAATCCGAAAAGGCGAAACGAAAAGTTTCATCCCGATAACGGTGAAATACCTGGCCATCATAGGGCGCGAGCTCACCATCAGCGGTAAATCCTGGAAAACCTATTTTCTCAGGATGCTCCCGACTCTCCTGACCCTCGCTCTGTTGGGAGCGATCACTCTGGCAGGTAATTTTTACGAGGTGATGAAAGACGGCAAATTCCTTTTCTTTGCGACTCTCGGCATCTCAGCCCTTTACGCGGGCGCCTCCGGCTATTTTGCCTCTTCGGCCCTGAGCCGTGAACGCGAGGAAGATACACTGGGCCTGCTTTTTCTCACGCCTCTCAAAAGCCCGGATATCATCCTCGGGAAGTTTTTTTCTGCGGTCCAGCTCCATCTCCAGACGATTCTCACTCTGCTGCCGCTCCAGGCTGCCGCTTTCCTCATGGGCGGCATCTCGCTGGATGCTTTTTTCGCCATGAATGCCTTTATCTTCTGCTGGCTCTGTTTCTCAACCGGCGGCGGCATTTTTATTTCCAGCTTCTGCTCCACTCAGAGAACTTCCAGCGCACTCTCCATCGTCTTTATCGCCTTTGTCACCTTTGGCATCTCGGTTCTGATCCCTCTTACCGGTTTTACTCTTCAAAACCAGGGGGTTCTGAGCCAGGAAGAGTCCGTGAACCTCATCAAAACTCTCTTCCCATTCACTCCCGGGGGCATCTTTTTCGTCATGATCGCCTTTTTTTCCGCCCCGCGCACCCCTGAAGACCTGCTCTGGATGTTCCAACTCTGCAAATGGGGTTTGCTTTTTCTTCTCCTGCTCTCCACCCTTTTTCTCTGCGGTGCCGGTTCGATTACTTCCCGAGTCTGGAGGAAACAGCCTCCGCCGCGCAAACGTATCCTTCGAAATCGAATCAGACTTTTTTTCCAGAATATCAACCTGGGCTCTCTCGCCCGCAGAACTCTCCTCAGGCTTCGCTTTTCTAATCCCTATGACTGGGTCAATTCCAGGGACCGCTTTCCCACTCTCTCCCTCTGGATGCTCTGGTTCGGCTCCATTTTGCCGGTTGCCTATCTGCTCCACCTCTCTCTGGAACCGCTGACCGTTTTTTTGGAGCTCCTGACCTCTCTCATCCCATCCGCCGCCATCCTGGCTCCTTCTCTCATAGCCGCTCCTCTCTGCGTCATTTCCTGCGTCGTCCTCAAAATCTGGACCGCTTATCTGGTTACGGTGCGCATCCGCCGCGATATCTCCACCCAGATGCTCCCGCTCATTCTCATGAGCCGCTTTTCTCCCCGGCAAATCATCCTCTCCCATGTCAAAAACATCTTTAAACGCGCCTGGCCTCTCATCCTCTTTACCTTCGGCATCGTCGCCTACTACGCAATCACCCAGGCCGCCAAAGCCGTGCCGCCGCCCTCCTACTCCAATTTCCCCATCCCGGAGCTCACACCCTTCACCGTTGCCTATATCCCGGTTGCTTATGGGGTCATTATCCTCCTGGCCGATATCCTCACGCTTTCTCTGGTCGCCATCCGCTTTTCACTGCGCGCCAAGAATATCCAGTACGCCTTCCTGAGAACGGTCTCCCTGGTCCTGGGCACACCCTGGATCATCGCCTATCTGGTCTTCATTTTCTGGTACAAAACCACCGATACCCTCACCCAGGCTTTCGACCTGGGCCAGAAGCCCTGGCTCCTCGTCATCATCACTCTGGCGGCTCTCCTCTACGATCTGGCCCTCTGCGTTTACGCATGGCGAAGCTCCCTCAAGCAGATGCGCTCCCGGGATTTCCTGGCCTAGGCCGTAATTCCTCTCAACTTTAGAAAAGGAGATACTTTTTCCGGGACCTGCCTTCCGCCTTGCGGACTCCGATCTCGAAAGCCTCGCGCGGATTCTTCTCCGTCAACCGGCTCAACTCTGAACGGCTGAACCCGGCTTCGCTCAACTGCGAGAGGAAACCCTTCAGAATCCAGAGATATTCTCCTTTTGCACCCACCCGCCGAAGCTCTCCATCTGCGCTCTCGGCCGCGCGGTAGTGGCTCATGCCGTGGCCCAGAAGCGCACGGTCCAGCAAATCCTCTTTCTTCAACTGCTCCAGGAGCTGCGCATATTCCTTTGAGCGCTCCGGGGTAACCGCTCCCAGGCTCAGCCGGATTCCCATCCGGGCCATCTCCAGCCGCTCCCGGTTGCCGGCATCGGTGCCTCCAGTCCAGATGAGCGCCGAGGCCTCCAGCCCTTCTTTGCGCATTAGGCTCAAAGCCTCTGCCACGCCCAGCCCATCCGCAGATTGAACCAGGATGGGGAGCCCCGTCTCCAGATGTGCCCGGCAGGCCGCCCGGAAGAGTTTGCCCGCTGTCGCCGTGAGACCTCCGTTATCGATTCCGATCCGGATAAATCCGGGCCGTATCCCGCTTTCTCCGATTCCGTACCAGGCCTCCCGTATCCAGCCAAAGGCAATATCCTCCACCTTCTCAGTCTCTACCGAGGCCGGAAGATAGCGGCCGTCCTCCTGCCCAGAGTAACCGGTATTGGTCAGGATGTTCAAACCGGACGCCTTGGAGAGCCGCTGCAAAAACTTCACGTTCCGGCCCATGTAGGCAGGAGTGCTCTCCACCAGAGTCTCGCAGCCCGCCGTCTTGAGCGACACGAGCTCAGGTAGAATCTGCGCGAAAGCCTTCTCCATATCATAGCGGATGGCGCCCGGAGCATCCGCCCCGCTGAAATCACAAACCAGAAATTCATCAGCCAGCGTCACGCCCAACCGGGATGGATTCACCGGCCCGCATACGCTCATGACCTTGCCTGTGCATAAATCGGGAAGTGCCGCCCCTTTGCTTCCGCCTCCGAAAATCGAATTGAGAGAAACCGCCGGCAGTGCCGCGCATTTAGCGGCCGCACCCAGAGTTGCCGCACTCGCCGCCCATAAGAAAGCTCGCCTGTTCACGTCCCGGAGAATACCAGACTCTCCCCCGTCCAGGCAATCTCTCTCTGGTCCTGAAGTGAGAAAATGCCGCCGGTTACCCCGACGGCATTCTTCGTCTGTGTTTTTAAGGATCTTCTACTGAGCCGCGTCTGCCGGAGCGCTTTCCGCCTCCGCCGCCTGAGGCGTCTCTTCGGCTTCAGCCGGGGAATCCTCCCAGCCGCCGCCCAGAACCGTGTAGAGGTCGATCTGGTTAACGAACTTCTCAAGCGTCAGCGCCACCAAAGTCTGCTCAGAGGTACGCAGCGAGCGCTGCGCATCTAGCAAACTCAGATAGTTATCGATCTGGCTCTCGTAGCGATAGTTTGCCAGATCATAAGTCCGCTTCACCGACGCCACATAATCCTCCTGAGCCTTCAATTGCTGATCCACAGTGCCCAACGACGCCAGGACATCAGCCACTTCGCGGAAAGCCGATTGAATCGACTTTTCATACTCGCTGATCATCATCTCTTTCTTCACCTTGGAAGCACTGTGAGAGGACCAGGTCCGCATATCGAAAATCGGCATCATCAACTGCGGAGCATAGCTCCAATAGCCGCTGCCGGATTTGAAAAGACCCGAAAGTTCACTGCTGGCGCTGCCGATGGCCGCCGTCAGGGAAATCCTGGGGAAATAAGCCGCACGGGCCGCGCCGATATTGGCATTGGCCGCCAGGAGCTGGCTCTCAGCCGCCAGCACATCGGGCCGCTTAAGGAGTATCTCCGAAGAGATCCCTGCGCTCACCTCCCGGGCCGGGGTCAAACCTCTCAGGCGCTCGGGCAGCAACTCTTCCGGAATCGGTCCGCCCAGCAGGAACTCCAGAGAATTCTTGCTCTTCGCCAGGAGCTGCAGATAAACCGCCGCACTTCTTTCCGCAACTGCCACCTGTGAAGCCGAACGGCTCACATCGATCTCAGAAATCAAACCCAGATCATAATTGCGTTTGACTCTCTCATAAGTATCCCGGTAAGAGGCGATCAATTCCTCATCCAGTGCCACGCACTCCTGCGCAGAAGCGATATTGAGGTAGGTTCTGGCCACCGCGGAGATGACCGCAATCTGAGCGCCGCGCCGGGCCTGCTCGGTCGCCAGGTATTCCTGCATGGCGGCATCCTTCAGGCTGCGAATGCGCCCGAAGAAATCGATTTCCCAGGAAGCGGCCCCGAGACTCGCGTCGTACCTGTCTGTCGTTATCCGCTGGCCTGTACCGGAGAGATCCGCCGGCACCCGCTGGCTGCTCGCACCCAAACCGCCGGCAATGGTCGGAAACAGATCCGAGCGCTGAATGTTATAGAGCTGCCGGTAATACTCCACGGAGAGAGTCGCTCCCCTGAGCTGCCGGTTATTCTCGAGCGCAATGCCGATTAATTCCCGCAGCTTGGAATCCGTGAAAAATTCACGCCACCGAAGGTTAAGCGCATCTTCTCCTTCCGGAGAGCCGGGCTTGGAGACCTTGGTCGGATCATAGGCCTTGCCTGTGGGCCACTCTGAGGGAATTGGAGATGACGGCCGCTCATACTTGGGGGCCATCGTACAACCGCCCGCTACCAGAGCGCAAACAACCATGGACAACAATACAATTCGATTTTTCTTCATCTATCGAGCCTCCACCGACGGGGTTGTTTCTGCCGGAACAGCGGTCTTCACCTCATGTTTCCTGCCGAATGTTTTTTGAATAATCACGTAGAATAAGGGTGAGAAAACCGTCACCAGAACCGTTGAAGTAACGACACCGCCCACCACCGGAATACCGATTGCATTCTGGGCACCAGCACCGGCACCGTTGGCATAGGCCAGCGGCAGCACACCGAAACCGAAGGCAAGCGAGGTCATCACGATCGGACGAAAACGAAGCTTGGCACCTTCGAGCGTAGCCGAAATCAGCTCAGCGCCCTCCTCTACACGAGTCTTGGCGAACTGCACGATCAGAATCGCGTTCTTCGTCGTCAAACCCAAAGTCGTCAGGAGTCCGATCTGGAAGTAAACGTCATTGGGCAACCCGAACAGACTCGATGCGATCACTCCGCCGATGGCACCCAGCGGCATTGTGAGGAGAATCGAAATGGGGATAGGCCAGCTCTCATAGAGTGCCGCCAGACAGAGGAAGATCACCAGCACCGAGAACGCATAGAGCGGTCCGGCCTGAGAGCTGGATTGACGTTCCTGGTAAGAGAGACCCTGCCAGTCGTAACCGATGCCAGCGGGGAGAACTTTCACAAAATCCTCCATCTTCTTCATCGCATCGCCCGTGCTGCGCCCCGGGGCAGACTCACCCAGAATGTTCAGAGCGGGGAAGCCATTGAAGCGCTCAAGCTGTGGCGAGCCAAAAACCCAACGGCCCGTAGCCAACGCAGAAAGGGGAACCATCTTACCCTGATTGTTGCGAACGTAGAGATTTTCGATATCGCCCGGCAGCATACGATGTTCCGCATCCGCCTGGATAAACACGCGCTTGACGCGGCCGGCCTGAACGAAGTTATTGATATAGGCCGAACCAAAGGCCGCCGAAATGGTGTCGTGAATCTCGTTAATCGGTACCCCGAGGCTCCCGGCTTTTTCCCAATCCACATCCAGGCGGTACTCAGGTACATCTTCCATACCACTGGGACGAACCTGGGCCAAAGTCGGAGGGTTGGTTTCGGAATTCATATCCTGCGCCACCATTCCGAAAAGCATATTCCGAGCCTCCATCAGCTTGGCGTGACCCACGCCACCTTGATCCACCAGCATGAAGTCAAACCCTTTGGCCTGACCCAGCTCCATAATCGAGGGAGGTGAGAAAGCGAAAATCTGAGCCTCGCGAACTTTGGAAAATACCCTCATCGCCCGAACCGTAATCGCATTGATCTTCAATTCGGGTTTTTTACGCAATTTCCAATCTTTGAGCCGAATAAAGGCCATACATTGACTCTGACCGATACCGCCAAAACCGTAGCCGACGATGGTCATAATAGATTCAATCGCTTCCTTCTCGTTTTCAAGGAAGTAATCGGAGACGCGTTCCACGACCTTCTGCGTCTGCTCCAGTGTAGAGCCTGCAGGCGTGGAGGCCATCATCATCATGATACCCTGATCCTCATCCGGTAGATAGGAGGTCGGCATCTTCTGCAGCAAATAGATAAGCGCCACACCGATCAGAACAAATATGGCGAAATAGCGCTTCTTGCGGCGCAGAGAGCGCCCCAGGAGCGCGACATAGCGATTCCTGACCCACTCAAAAAAACGGTCAAAACGACTGAAAAACGGTCTGAGGAACCAGATACCTGCATCCGAAGCCATGTGTCCCTTGGGAACCGGCTTGAGGAATGAAGCGCAGAGCACAGGCGTCAGAACCAAGGCCACCAGAACTGAAAGCAACATGGAGGAGACAATCGTTACCGAAAACTGGCGATAGATCACACCCGTGGACCCCGGAAAGAAGGCCATGGGACCAAACACCGCCGAGAGCACCAGACCGATACCGATCAGAGCGCTCGTGATCTGACCCATCGATTTATAGGCCGCCTCTCGAGGACTGCAGCCCTCTTCGCTCATAATACGTTCTACGTTCTCCACCACCACAATGGCATCATCAACCAGAAGCCCAATCGCCAATACCATGGCGAACATCGTCAACATGTTGATCGAAAAGCCGAAGATCGCAAGAATGGCAAAGGTACCCAGAATGACGACTGGCACGGCGATGGTCGGAATAATCGTCGCGCGCAGGTTCCCCATGAAGAGGTACATAACCAAAAACACCAGAACGATGGCTTCAATAAGCGTATGCACCACTCCATCAATGGCCACCTGGATGAAAGGCGTCGTATCGTAGGGGTAAATCACTTTGACTCCCGGTGGGAAGAAAGGCTCCATTTCCGTCATTCGGGAGCGAACATTATCTGCTGTTTCCAGCGCGTTTGCGCCAGCCGCCTGACGAATCGCCAGACCTGCCACCTGTTTGCCGTTATACCGAACATCTACAGCATAGTCTTCGGAACCGAGCTCGGAGCGGCCGATATCCTTAATCCGTACAATCGAACCGTCGTCATTCGTTCTCAGAGGGATGCTGTCAAACTCTTCAGGCGTCTTCAAAAAGCTTTGAACCATGATGGAGGCATTGAGGCGCTGGCCCTCTACGGAAGGAGTTCCGCCAAATTGCCCGGCTGAAACCTCGACGTTGTAACTCTTGAGCGCCATGACCAGATCGCTGAAGGTCAGGTTGTAGCTGATGAGTTTATCGGTATCAACCCAGATACGCATGGCGTACTGTCCGCCAAAGACCTCCACTTCACCCACACCGGGGATACGCGAGATAATACTCTCGAGAGTAGATTTGGCATAGTCGCACAAATCCTCTCCCTTCATAGTTCCATCCTCGGAAGTGATACCGACAACCATCAGGTAACTGCGGGTACTTTTCCTCACCTCCACACCTTGAGCCTGGACGGAGGAAGGCAAACTGGTCATCGCCAATTGAAGCTTGTTCTGCACCTGGCTCCAGGCCATATCCGGATCGGTCCCCGGAGCAAAGGTCAACTCCAGACGGGACATACCCATGGAGTCACTGGTCGCCGATTGATAAAGCAGGTTGTCGAAACCGGTCATTTTCTGCTCGATAATCTGCGTCACGGAGTTTTCCACCGTTTCCGCTGAACCACCGGTATAGAGTGCCTCCACTGAAATAGCGGGAGGCGCAACCGGCGGGTATTGAGAAATCGGCAGCATATAAATGGCCATCACCCCGGCTACCATCAAAATAATGGCGATCACCCATGCAAAGACGGGGCGAGCGAGAAAGAATCTTGATAACATATTGCTTTTTTACCCTCTAAACGAATTACTCTTGAGGCGCTGCCGGCTGGGCACCTGCACCCTCTGCCTGGGCCGGTTGAGCTTGGGCCGGTTGAGCTTGAGCCTGAGGCTCTTTCGCCTCTTTACCCCAGATACCCGAATAGACCTCATTAACCGGAGTCTGATGATTGATGTTCTGAAGACCTTCCAGGACGATATGCTCCTTTTCCGTCAGCCCGGAAGCAATCAGCCACTTATTGCCGATAGCTCTATCAAGCTGAACAATCTGCTGCAAAGCGACCCCATTTTCCACGATCATCACGTAGGCATCACCCTTACGGTCGCGGGAAACGGTTTCCTGAGGAACCATGAGCGCCTGACGGTCCTCACCTTCTCTCACAATAGCGCGCACGAACATGCCCGGCAGGAGATCTCCTTCGGGATTGGGGAAAATGATCCGGAGGATTGTCGTGGAAGTCGTCGGGTCGACCGAAATATCCCGGAATTGAAGCTCTCCCTTATGCTTATAAATAGAGCCGTCATCCAGAATGAGCTCCACCTGGCTGATGACCTCCTTTTCACGGGTGAGCAGCCCTTCCTGGAAGCGCTTGCGCAAACGCAACATGTCACTGGTCGATTGCGGGACGTCCACATAGATCGGGTCCAGTTGCTGAACCGTCGCTAAGGGTACCGGCTGGTAGGCGGTGACCGTGGCGCCGTCGGTCACAGAAGAGGTGCCGATGCGTCCGGTCAGGGGAGAAATCACCTTGGAGTAATTCAAATTGATCTGCGCGTTATCGAGCATCGCCTGGTAGTAGAGAATGTCTGCCTGGGCCTGTTTCAAGGCTGCAGAAGCATCATCGTAATCCTGTTGGCTGACGGCTTTATTTTCCAGCGCCAGTTTATAACGCTCCTGGCGCAACTGCACGGCCGGCAAATTCGCCTGAGCACGCTCCAGAGCAGCCCGGGCGCTGTTTACAGCAGCCTCAAAAGGAGCAGGATCAATCTGGTAGAGGGATTGGCCTGCCTGGACGTCGGAGCCTTCTTCAAAAAGACGTTTCAAAATGACGCCGTTGACCTGGGGGCGAATCTCAGCTACCCGGTAAGCGGAAGTGCGGCCGGGAAAATCGCTGGTCAGAAGCACGCTCTCTTTCTCCACGGAAATCGTCATTACTTCAGGGGGGGCTTTTTGTGCCGGGGGCTTTCCATTACTGCATCCGCCTAAAAGCGCCACACAAAGCAAAGCCGCTGAAACGGTACCCGCTTTTTGAACCCACTGGAACTTATGTTTCATCATACTCATTCAGTTTTAAAATTCATTATTTTCTCAATCTGCAAAAGGATATTTTCCTTACTGGACATCCCCACAATTCTGGCACGCACCTGCCCCTCCACAAAGTAAAGAAGAGTCGGCAAATTCATCACTTCAAACCAGAGGCTCAAGCCCAGATTCGCATCCGCATCCGCCCAGACCACCCTGGCCCGGCCCATGCACAAATGCGCCAGATCCGACAAAAGCGAATCCATCGCCTGACAAGGAAAACTCCAAAGAGCCCCAAAAGCAACCCAAACCGGAAGGGATGAAGACAAAACCTCGACCTCAAAGTTTGCTTCACTCACTTCCTGTATCTTATCCCAAAAGGGATGGAAAGCTTTTTGGTTACCGGCAGAACCCATACCTACTGCTTGGACAGCAGTTGAACAGGCTGAAGCAATTTAGGTGCCAATATTTATTTTTATACGATAACATACTTGCTAAAAATAAGATATAGTATAAACAGGGCCAGGATTGAGAAGGGTCGATATTTTGAACGAACGAAATATCGTCCGAAAAAAGTTGAATTCTTCGTCTTTTTATCGGAGACTCCTCTCCTGTATATGGAAGAGATCCGTTACTCTCGACAGGACCCCAACCGGGCATTGCAACTCCTTTTGGAGCTGGCTCATGAGCAATCGCTCGACACACTTTTCAATAAGCTGATGGAGGCCGCCACCAGTGATCCCGGTTCCAATATCGTTTGTGCACAGGTCTGGCTTATAGGCAAGGGAGATCGATGCAGCAGTTGTCCCCACGTCGCAGAGTGCTCTGATCAAAGCCGCTGTCTGCATTTGCATATTGGGCGTCTGGCCAAAAACAAGAACAACTCTTCCGAGGAGGATAACGAGATTAACAATCCGGACCGGAGAATTCCCCTTTCGATGGGGCTCCTGGGGAGTGTCGCACTTTCGGGCCAACAGCATTACATCCAGGATTGGCGGCAGGACACCGATCAGGTCCGGGGTCTGGAGTGGCTCGAGAAAAAAAGAATTCTCGGCTTTGCGGTCACCCCGATCGCTTTCAGGGGAGAAATTCTGGGGGTGACGGCGGCCTACACCCGGACGGCCCTTATGGAAATCGGAAAACCGTGGGTGCGTGTATTCGCTGATTTCATTGGTGGCGCTATTGTCAATGCCCGTTCTTTTGAGGAGATTCAGCGGCTCAAAGCGCAGTTGGAACTGCAGAATGCTTATTTGAAAGAGCTGATCCTGGAAACAAAGGCATTCGGAAACCTGATCGGCCAGAGCGCAGCCCTGAAGCGCATCGTGAGCCAGATTGATCTGGTCGCGCCCACAGAAGCCTCGGTCCTGATTCTGGGAGAAACCGGCACCGGCAAGGAGCTGGTCGCCTACGAAATTCACAATCGGAGCAACCGCAAAAACGGGCCGATGGTCCGGGTGAACTGCGCATCCATCCCCAAGGATCTTTTTGAGAGCGAATTTTTCGGTCACGTCAAGGGAGCCTTTACCGGAGCATTGAAGGACCGTCCGGGCAGGTTCGAAACCGCTGAAGGAGGCACGCTTTTTCTGGATGAGATCGGGGAAATCCCTCTGGAAATGCAGGGCAAGCTCCTGCGCGTTCTGCAGGAAAAACGCTATGAAGCCGTCGGAGAAGACTCTACCCGAGTGGCAAATGTCCGTATCGTGGCCGCCACGAATCGCGACCTCAAGGAGGCAGTCGACTCCGGGCTTTTTCGGGAAGACCTTTACTATCGTATCAACGTTTTCCCCATTCTGGTGGCGCCGCTGCGGGAACGTAAAGACGATCTTCCCCCCTTGGTGAAGCATTTCATCGATTTATCGGTCAAGGAGCTCCGCTGTTCTTACCCGAGGCTGACCCGGGCCGGACTCACCACACTGCTCAATTATGATTGGCCGGGCAATGTCCGCGAGCTTCGCAACGTCGTGGAGCGGGCGGTAATCCTCTCGGGAGGCGGCATACTGCAGTTCAACCTCCCCTCACCGGAAGGAAGCGATCTGTCTTCAAAGAGAATCCTCCCTGCGCCGGAAAGTTCCGAATCGGATGGCACCCTGACGGAATCGGAAATACGCCGGATGGAAAGGGAGAATCTCCTCAAAATTCTGGAGAAAACAGGCTGGAAAATCAAAGGCGCTAATGGAGCGGCCGAGCTACTGGGAGTCAAGCCGACGACGCTGCTCTCGCGCATGAAAAAGATGAAGCTTGAGCGCCCTGAAGCCTAAAGAAAAGAAAAAGAGAGAAATATATTCAATTTTTATTTATCTCTAAGTCAGCATGTTATTGGTTAAATAAATCAGTGGATTGAAAAATCTCTTGCCAACTCTACGGTTTTGAATTAGACTCGCCCCCGTTGTGAGAGCAACTGCGTATTTTTTTGGGTTCAATCAGTGGTCCTGGCGATAGCCGCCGAGGCCTTGGTTGTATTTTCCCTTACGTAGATTGGCGTCGGCGGTTTAAACTCTGAAGAAAAGTTTAATCCGTCTTTTTTGTTTTTAGGTAAGAAATACAAACCGCACCTCGGCTAAAAGCCCGAAGGTGCGGTTTTTTTATTTGCAGATTATGAGTGAGAAAAAAATAAAGTTGAAACCCAGCCTGGATGAGTTCAAGAAGCTCTGCCAGGAAGGAGATATCATCCCCGTCTATGCAGAGCGGCTGGCCGACATCGAGACGCCGGTCTCCGTTCTGGGCCGCTTTGCCGAAGAAGAGAACGTGTTCCTTCTGGAGAGCGTGGAAAAAGGCGAGCGTTTCGGGCGCTATTCCTTTTTGGGGATTCATCCGCGGGGAGTATTCACGGTCGAAGGCTCCCGCGCTTTTTACAGTGAGAATGGGACACGCCGCGAACTTAAAGCTCAGGGGTGCCCGCTCAATGCGCTGAGAGAAATTATTCAAAATAAGAGGGCGCTCACGCATGGCGACCTGCCGCCTCTGCCGGGAGGAGCCATCGGTTTCATCGGCTACGAGTGCGTCAACCAGTTTGAAGAGCTGCCGGAACCCAAGGCAAAGGTGGAGACCCCCGAAGCGGCTTTTCTGATCACGGACGAGATGCTCATTTTTGACAATCAGCGCCACACGGTAAAGACAGTGGTTTGCGTTCACCCGGCTGAATTTGAGGATCCACAGGCAGCCTATGAATATGCCCGGGAGAGAATCAGCCAGATCGCCGTGAAGCTCGACACGCCCTTCCGGCCCACGGAGAAAAACTCCGATAAAGCCGTTCCTCTGCTCGTCAGCAACCTCTCCCGACAGGATTTTTACACCATGGTGGAGAAGGCAAAGGAATACATTCAGCAGGGAGAGGTGATCCAGTTGGTACTCTCGCAATGTTTTTCGGCACCGATGCCTTTCAGCGCGCTGTGCGCCTACCGGGCCCTGCGGTATGTGAACCCTTCACCCTATACGTTTTTCCTCAAGATCGGCGACCTCACTCTTGCAGGGTCTTCGCCTGAAACGATGGTGAAGCTCGAAAACAGACACTCTTCACTGAGGCCCATCGCCGGGACCCGTAAGCGCGGCAATACCACGGCTGAAGATATGAAGCTCTCTGACGAACTTTTGCGCGATGAAAAAGAACGGGCCGAGCATCTCATGCTGGTGGACCTGGGACGCAACGACCTGGGCAGAACGGCGGTGCCTGGCAGCGTGCAGGTGAAATCCTTCATGAACGTGGAGCGCTACTCGCACGTCATGCACATTGTGAGCGAAGTCGATGCGATGCTCGCTGAGGAATATGACGCGTTTGATCTGGTCCGCACCACTTTCCCAGCGGGGACTCTGACGGGCGCACCGAAGATTCGCGCCATGGAGCTAATCCACGAGCTCGAGCCGACACCACGCGGCGTTTATGGCGGAGCAGTCGGGTACTTCAGCTACACCGGGAATATGGACTTGGCTATCACGATTCGGACGGTGGAAATTCGCGACCAGAAGATGCACGTGCAGACAGGAGCCGGGATTGTCTACGACTCGGTTTCTGAAAACGAGTACGAAGAGACGCTGAACAAAGCCAAGGCGCTTTTCAACGCGGTCAATCTGGCCGCTAACGATTTTCAATTGGATTAACCTGGAACACTGAACACTGTATGATACTGATACTTGATAATTACGACTCTTTCACCTACAACCTGGCGCACATGCTCTACACGCTGAACCTGTCGGTTCTGGTTAAACGCAACCGGGAGATAAGCGTGCAGGAGGTGGTTAAAATGCGCCCGGATGCCATTGTGCTTTCACCGGGTCCGGGGCGTCCGGAAAAAGCGGGCATCATGCTCGATTTAATTCATGCCGTGCGGGATCACATTCCGCTTCTGGGAATCTGCCTGGGGCATCAAGCCATCGCTCAATCTTATGGGGCGGTGATCACGAGCGCCTCCCGCATCATGCACGGAAAGACCTCTCAGATTACTCATGACGGGCGCGGACTCTTCAAAGGAATCAAGCGCGAGTTCAAGGCTGTTCGTTATCACTCGCTCGCGGTCAAAGAGGGGACTCTGCCCGAAGAGCTGGAAGTGAGCGCACGCTCTGAAGACAATGAAATCATGGGACTGCGGCATAAGAAGCTCCTTATTGAAGGGGTGCAATATCACCCGGAATCCATTCTTACGGCGACGGGAAAAATGCAGATGGAAAACTTCATCAGCGAAGTGGAAGCGCGGCAGAGAAAAGGAGGCAGCCATGCTTAGGAAATATCTCAATCAGGTCGTCCAACGGCGGAATCTGAGCGTCCAGCAGATGGAGGAGGTCTTCGAGATATTGACCCAGAGCGACGTATCCTGCACACAGGCCGGAGCCATTCTCACGGCGATGAGGATGAAAGGAGAAAGCGTTGATGAACTGGTCGGCGCGGCCGGGATGCTCAGGCGGCACGCCACCTTTATTGATTGCGGCGGACGCAGCGCAGTAGATATCGTCGGGACCGGCGGCGATGGAGGAATCTCTTTCAATATTTCCACAACGTCGGCATTGGTCGCTGCCGGTGCAGGCGTCACGATTGCAAAACATGGCAACCGGGCCGTATCGGGCAAATGCGGAGCTGCGGACGTACTGGCGGAGCTGGGTTTCAATCTGAATGCTTCTGCCGCCGCAATGGAGAACTGCATCCGCAATCACGGGATCGGCTTCCTCTTCGCACCGCGGATGCATCCGATTATGGGCAACGTGGCCGCACTGAGAAAAGAGCTCGGTATCCGCACCCTCTTCAATATGCTCGGGCCTCTCTGCAATCCGGCCGGAGCCGAAGGAATTGTTCTGGGTGTTTATGACACCGGACTGACGGAGCTTTTCGCCGAGGTCCTTTTGAAACTGGGAGTGAAACGGGCAATGGTAGTCCACGGTGAAGATGGGTTGGACGAAATCAGTTGCAGTACCGAGACGCGCGTCACCGAGCTCAAAGACGGCATGACTCAGAGCTATGCGCTCTTCCCAGAAATGCTCCTGGGCCGCAGTTACGATGAGGAGGAAATCTCCGGCGGGGATGCACCTCATAACGCCCGGATTTTGCGTGCCATTCTGGAAGGCAAGGAACAGGGAGCTCCCCGGGCCATCGTTGTTCTGAATGCGGCTGCGGCCATCTATGTCGCGGGGCTGGCCCCTACTCTCAAAGAGGGACTGGTACTGGCAAAGCAATCGATCGACCAGGGAAAAGCTTTGGAGAAACTCGAGGTCCTTCTGCAGGAAAGCCACCATGAATAGCATCCTGAAAAAAATTGTGGACGGGATTGAGCCACAGCTTCAAGCAAGAGAAGCCGAAATTCCTCTGGTCGAGCTTAAGGAACAGGTGAAAAAATTAAAGCCGTGTCGCGATTTCGCGGGCGCGTTCCGGAATCAAGATTCCGCTCGCATTATTGCCGAGTTGAAAAAGGCATCCCCCTCCAAAGGGCTCATCCGGCAGGAATTTGATTACCAAAAACTGGCTCTGGAATTGGAAGCGGCAGGTGCGGCGGCACTCTCTGTGCTGACCGAAGAGAATTATTTTCTGGGGAGCCTGCGCTACTTGAAAGAGGTTTCGGAGATCGTGAAGATTCCGGTCTTGAGAAAAGATTTCATCTTCACCTTCTATCAGGTTTATGAAGCTAGAGCCAACGGTGCCGATGCGATTCTTCTGATTGCGGCGCTCCTGCCCTTGCATCTGCTTTCGGATCTGGCCCTGATCGCCGAATCACTCGGCATGGCGGTCCTGGGCGAAGCGCATAATGAAGAGGAACTGGATAAACTCGTCAAAAGCAGGATCAAGCTCATCGGGATCAATGCACGGAACCTGAATACGTTCTCAACCGATCTGGATGCGGCGTCAAAACTAATCGCTCAGGTTCCCGCAGACCGGATCGCGATTGCCGAAAGCGCTATTACTTCGCAGGACGATGTGCAGGTTCTAAGCAAGGCCGGAGCGCGCGGTTTTCTGGTCGGCGAATCGCTCATGCGCGCTGAGCATCCCGGGGAGAAATTAAAAGAACTCCTGGGATGAATCTAGTAGTCAAAATTTGCGGATTAACCCGGACGGAGGATGTGGAGGCTGCGATTGAGGCCGGAGCCACCCATATCGGTTTTGTCCTGGCTCCGAGCTCGAAGCGGTATGTTACTCTTGAGCAACTTCGCCGGCTGAGCGGAGAGATGCCCAACGCATCTGTGAAAAAGGTCGGCGTTTTTCTCAATGCTTCGCGCGATTTCATCCTGGAGCATCAGGAAACCGGAGAGCTGGATATTCTCCAATTGCATGGAAATGAATCACCTGATTTTGCACGGCAATTCAAGGGGATTGAGCTCTGGAAAGCTTTTCACCTGAGCGGACAAAAAGATATCGAAGCCGCTCTGGAATATCCCGCTCATTACATTCTGGCCGATGGTGCCATCGCCGGCTCCGGAACGCTCTGCAATTGGGATTATGTCGCAAAACTGGCCGCCGGGCGGTCCGTTATTATTGCCGGAGGAATTACGCCGGATAACGCCGTGGAAGCGCTCCGAAAAACGGGAGCTTGCGGGATTGATCTCTCCACCGGAGTGGAGACCGGCCCGGGAATAAAATCCAAAGAAAAAATCGAACAACTTTTTAAAAATCTAAAAACACTATGAACAGTCATTATGGAATCTATGGCGGCCAATACGTTGCGGAGACGCTCCTGCCGACCTTGTATGAATTGGAATATGAATATGAAAAAGCTAAAAGCGATCCTGATTTTCAGGCCGAGCTTCAACGTCTTTTAAAATATTATGTCGGCAGAGAGAGTCCGCTTTATCATGCCCAGAGGCTGAGCCAGCACTGCGGCGGCGCGCAAATCTACCTCAAGCGAGAAGACCTCAACCACACCGGCGCGCATAAAGTCAACAACACCATCGGGCAGGCGCTCCTGGCTCGGAGGATGAACAAAAAGCGGTTGATTGCCGAGACGGGCGCTGGGATGCACGGAGTTGCGACTGCAACGGTAGCGGCCCTTTTCGGGTTTGAATGCGAAGTCTTCATGGGCGCCGTGGATATTGCACGGCAGGCACCGAACGTGGAGCGGATGGAGGTCCTTGGCGCAAAGGTGCAATCTGTTACTTCGGGTTCCCAAACGCTCAAAGATGCCATGAACGAGGCGATTCGGGATTGGACCGCGCGCGCTGAAGATACCTTCTACGTGATCGGGACAGTGGCCGGGCCTCATCCCTACCCTGCCATGGTGCGGGATTTCCAATCGGTCATCGGTCTGGAATCGCGCAGGCAGTGTCTGGAGCAATGCGGCAAGCTCCCGCGCGAGGTTATCGCCTGTGTGGGCGGCGGCAGTAATGCGTTGGGTCTCTTCGTCGGATTCCTTAAGGATGCGGATGTGAAGCGGGTCGGAGTCGAGGCCGGCGGCAACGGTCTGGAGACCGGAGCCCATGCGGCAAGCATCTGCGGCGGAAGAGTCGGAGTTCTGCATGGATGCAAAACCTATCTTCTGCAGGATAATGACGGGCAAATTCAGGAAACCCATTCGGTCTCTGCCGGATTGGATTATCCGGGTGTGGGCCCGGAGCACAGCTATCTGGCCGATGAAAAGCTGGCAACCTATGTGGCAGTGAATGACCCCGAAGCGGTTGAGGCCTTTGACCTCCTGGCACGGCTGGAGGGAATTATCCCGGCCCTGGAATCTTCCCACGCGCTGGCTCATGCCATTGCGATCGCTCCCCAATACTCTCCTGAAGATATCCTCCTGGTCAACCTCTCGGGTCGAGGCGACAAGGATATGGATAATATCAGGAACTATCGCCAAAGAACTCAACAATCAAAAGCTCAACACAAATAAAAAATCACTCAGATGAAAAACAGAATCGAGAAAATATTTGAACGGTGCCGCGATGAAAAACGCGCTGCGCTCATCCTCTTTACCAGTTGCGGCTACCCCGATATGGAAAGTAGCGAACGCATTATCCAGGGTGCAATAGATTCCGGCGCGGACATTGTTGAGTTGGGAGTTCCTTTTTCGGATCCGATGGCCGACGGGATGATCATCCAAAAAGCCTCACAGATCGCCCTGCAGAATGGAGCCAATCTAAAGAAGATTCTGGCTATGGCGGAGCGCCTGCGCAAACGCAATCCCGATACGGGCTTCATCCTCTTCAGCTATTTCAACGTGCTGCTCAGCTACGGACTCGAAGCACTCACCGATGAGCTGGCCCGAATCGGAGTTGATGGGATTCTATCGGTTGATTTGCCTTATGAGGAAAAAGCGGAGCTCGAGCCCTTATGCAATAAAAAAGGATTGCACTTTATCCCGTTAGTCTCACCAGCCACTTCGCCCGAGAGAGCGAGGCTCATTACGGGCCAGGCGAGCGGCTTTGTCTACTATATCGCGGTGCGCGGGATTACCGGAGTCCGGTCAGAGCTGCCGCATGAACTGGTCTCCAGACTGGAAGAAATCGGGGAGATATCGCCGATTCCCGTCGTTGCCGGTTTTGGAATAGGAGACCCGGACACAGCGCGGCAGATTGCCAAACATGCCCGTGGAATTGTGGTAGGTTCGGCCGGGCTGCGCCAGCTCTTTCAAGAGAAACCGCTGGAGGAGAGAATTACCGATTTCAAGCACTTCGTAAAGTCGCTCTCAGAAAGCTTATCTTCGGATGCATAATCAGAAAAACATCTCCAGCAACAGAATGCTGCCCTCGCCCGGGATGGTCGCCGGCGACTATCCCATATCCCGAGCCTGCGCAGCCAGCATCCAGGAACATCGGCGTAAACTCTGCGCCATCCTGGACGGAAATGAAGATTTGCTGGTCGCCATTCTGGGCCCCTGCTCTATTCATGACGTGGATGCAGCGCTCCAATATGCAGAAAAGCTCAAGGCTCTGAGCCAACGGGTGAGCTCGAAAATCTTCATCATTATGCGCGTTTATTTTGAGAAACCTCGAACTACCCTGGGATGGAAGGGTCTCATCTATGACCCGGATATCAACGGGGAGTACCAGATCGAAAAGGGAATATTGGTCGCGCGCAAACTGATGCTTCAGATCGCGCAGATGGGGCTCCCGATCGCGACCGAACTTCTGGACCCGGTGAGCTCTTCCTTTTTTGTGGAGGCTGTGACCTGGGCCGGAATCGGAGCGCGTACGAGCGAATCGCCCACGCACCGGCAACTGGCAAGCGGACTCCCCTGCCCGGTCGGCTTCAAAAACTCGACCGACGGGAACCTGCAACCGGCCCTGGATGCGCTCTTGTGCTCACGCGCCTGCCACAGCTTTATCGGGGTGATGAAGAATGGGCATATCGGCCTCTTCCGCACAAAAGGAAATCCCTATGTGCATATCGTCCTGCGCGGCGGAGGGGGTAAGACAAACTATGACCGAGAGAATATCGCGCTCACCCGGGAGCGGCTTATGAAAGCAGGCCTCAACGATTCACCGATTATCGTTGATTGCAGCCATGGCAATTCCATGCGCGATTATCGAAATCAGCGTTTAGCCTTTGAATCGATCCTGGAGCAGAGGCTGACCGGAGAGCGTGCCGTAAAAGGGCTCATGCTGGAAAGTTATCTCAAAGAAGGCAAACAAGCCTTGCAGGAGAACAAGAAGCCCGCGCCGGATATCTCCATTACCGATGCCTGCATCAGTTGGGAAGAGACCGAGTCGCTCATCTTGAACGCCTACGAGCGGCTTTAAAAAAATAGCCCGAGACTCCATGCAGCCCCGGGCTATTGAATTTATTTAGGAGAATCCCGCTCTTTAAGATTGCGACAGAGCAGGGAGAACCCGTTTCAGCGCAGTAATGAGACGCTGGTTTTGCTCGGGCGTTCCGACGGTGATTCTCACCCAATCGTGCAGGTTGTAATTAGCGAGCGGGCGAACAATGATGCCGGCACGCTGGAGTTCTTCAAAAACACGTTTTCCGTTGCCTGTTTTGACCAGGACGAAATTGGCAGCCGAGGGAACGTATTCGAGCTTCATGCCGTCGAACTCTTTTTGCAGATAATCCAAGCCCTGTGCGTTAAGGCGGCGAGCCTTCTCCAGAAACTCCATATCATCCAAAGCGGCCAGAGCGGCCTCCTGTGCCAATGAGCCGGTGTTAAAGGCTTCACGCACTTTCTCAAGAGCGGCAGTGAATTCCGGGCAAGCTACGCTGAAACCGATACGCAGACCGGCCAGACCATATATCTTGGAAAAGGTGCGGCAGATAACCAGATTGGTTTTTTTACCTTCGCGGATTAACGGCAGGAAATCGGGCGGATTCTCCTGGTATTCGGTGTAAGCCTCATCCAGAACAATAAGCGTCTCTTCAGGAACTTTTGCGATGAAGTCACCCAATTCTTTCTGATTCAGGACGGTTCCGGTCGGATTATTCGGATTGGCCAGGAATACGATTCGCGTGTTGGGGGTAATGGCTTTAAGCATCGCCTCCAGATCACTGCCGTAATTCTTCGCCGGCACCATGATGATCTCGGCATTGAAAAGGCGGGTGACAATCGGGTAGACCGCAAAGCAATACTGGCTCATCACGCATTCATCACCGGGCTGGAGGACCGCGTGGCCAATCAGCTCCAGGAGCTCATTGGAGCCATTGCCGAAAGAGATGCAATGGGTGGGCAGATTCAGCTTTTTAGAGATTTTATTTTTCAGGCGGAAGGCGCTTCCATCCGGATAGATATTCATCGCTGAGGCCGCTTTTCGGACGGCTTCCATCGCTTTGGGGGAAGGGCCCAGCGGGTTTTCGTTGGAGGCAAGCTTGATGATGCCTTCAGGATCCAGGCCCAGTTCGCGGGCGACTTCTTCGATGGGTCGGCCCGGCAGGTAAACCGGCAGCTTCTCAAGCGCCCGATTCAGTCTAAAAGGTAATGACATAATGCTTAACAGATAAATTCAGAGCGTATCGCAGAGAGGCTCTCCCCTCTTCTACTAAATAGTGCTTAATAAGTGGTACGCACTCTAAACAAGGGGAAACTCTACCCGCGAAAGGCTCAGAGGTCAATCCGCTTTGAAGGGAAGCTCTTGAAAGGAGGCTCGGCGATGAAGAAAAAAGTGGGCCGATTCCGAAAAATCGAAAACGGCCCTGAAAATAAAAACAGGAAGAGGAATCTCCGGGTTCACCCGGAACTTCACCCTACTCGCCCGGGATTCTGACCCCGGCACCGGGGAACATCTTCCGGTATTGGTTGCACTGCTCGCCCAGGATCGCGGCTACGCCCAGAATATCGTGCGAAGTAGCGCCTCGGGAGAGCTCGGCCGCAGGTCGGTCGATCCCCAGGAGGATATCACCATAAACGCTGGTGCGGGCCAGGTGCTGAATGAGGCGGCTGCTGATGCTGGCCGACTCCAGATTGGGGAAGACCAGGACGTTGGCTCTGCCGGCCACTTCTCCGATATCTTCTCCGAGTTTTCTTTGGGCAATATCCATCACAATGGCGGCATCGGCCTGCAATTCTCCGTCAAAATAGGCCTGGATTCCCTCGTTGCGAGCTCTTTGAGAAGCAAGCTCAGCAGCCGCGTATTCGCGGGAATTGTGGGTCGAGGGATTCTTGCTGCGGGTTGCCATGGAAAGCAACGCAACGCGCGGGGGCACATTCAAAAGCTGAATGGCCAGGCGCGCGGTCATCAGGGCAATATCGGCCAGTTGCTCAACGGTCGGGTCGCGATGAACATCGCAATCGGCCAGGAGCAGGACGCCGTTAGCTCCGATTTTGTGGTTATCCGTATCACCCAGCGAAACGATCTGGCAACCGCAGACGGTCTGGGTGCCCGGCGCTGAGTGGATAATCTGCATGAGCGGCCGCAAAACTGCTCCATTGGAGTCATCGGCTCCGGAGACCAGGGCATCAGCCTGGTGCATTGCCAGCATCATGGTGGCGAAAAAATTCGGTTGCTGCATCGCTTCGCGGGCTTCCAGAGAACCCAGGCCCCGGCTCCGACGCACAAGCTCGAACCTCCTCGCAAAGGTGTCCATATCATCGCTGTGAATGGGGTCAATAACCCGAACGCCCTCCAGGCCGATTCCCAGTTGGGCGGCGATCTCTTTTACTCTGGGACGACTCCCCAATAGAATCGGTATTCCCAATTTAAGAGAAAAAAACTGCCGCGCGGCCTGTATCACCCGCGGGTTGTAACCCTCGGGAAAGACCACACGTTTGGGGTGCGACTGTAATTTTTCAAATATGCCAGTGATAAAGTGCATAAAAGCGTATCACGAATACCAGTTCTTCACTTGCTAGGTGGGGTAATGGTAACCCTTCTGCAGCCACAAGACAAGAAAAAATGTAAAAATATTTTCAATTTTTTTTCCAGGTCACAAAACCGGTTTTTTTGAGATTGAATCCTGCTTGTGTATCAGGGACAATTGCCCGGTGAATAAATACAGTATAATCCTGTTTACACTGTTGCTCGGAGCTTTCACACTGAGCTCTCATGCGACCCCAAAAGCCGAAAAAGAGGAAAACTCGTGGTATCTCTTTACCTCCTTCCGGGATAATGGCCAGGATGGACTGCATCTGTCTTTGAGCAATGACGGCTACGGCTGGACACCGCTCAACGGGGACAAATCCTACCTTAAACCGACCGTAGGTGGCAAGCTCATGCGTGACCCGGCGATAGCCCGGGGACCGGATGGCGTCTTTCACATGGTCTGGACCAGCGGCTGGACAGCCAAGGAGGCCAAAATGTTCGGTTATGCCTCCAGCACGAACCTGATCGACTGGAGTCCTCAGAAAGGGATACCTGTCATGCAGAATGAACCTAAGGCCAGAAACATCTGGGCTCCAGAGCTTTTCTGCGACAGCAAAGAAAAATTGTGGTATATTTTCTGGTCCACCACCGTCACGGGGAAATTCCCGGATGAGACCGGAGTGAGCGAAGATCAATACAACCACCGCGCCTATTATGTAACGACCCGTGATTTCGAAACATTTTCCGAATCCAAACTCTATTTTGACCCCGGCTTCAACATCATCGACGCCACGATGGCACAGGATGGCGAGCGGTATCTTCTGGTTTTCAAGGACGAGCGGCTCAACCCGGTGAAAAAGAACTTGCGCATGGCCACGGCCCAGAGTCCGGCCGGACCTTTCACGGATGTGAGCGAGCCATTTACCCTGAGCTGGGTGGAGGGACCTTCGCTGCTTAAAGTCGGCGATACCTGGTTCTGCTATTTTGATCACTACGCCAGCCCTCACTATTATGGGGCGGTGAGGTCCAAGGATTTGAAGAACTGGGAAGATTGCTCCAAAGAGATGAAATTCCCGGCCGGGCACCGCCATGGGACTGTGATTCAGATAGATAGCACTATCGCCAAAGGACTTTTAGAACAACAAAAAGAGAACGATACTCAATAGATTATGGAAGCAAGAGCTGATATCGCGTTAATCGGATTGGCCGTGATGGGGCAGAACCTCGTCCTCAATATGAATGACCACGGCTTTACCGTGGCGGTCTATAACCGGACTGTTTCCAAAGTGGATGAGTTTCTGGCCAAGGAGGCTCACGGGACCCGCGTCATCGGGGCTCACTCGCTGGAAGAGCTCGTCGGTTTGCTCAAGCGGCCCCGCCGGGTGATGATGCTGGTCAAGGCCGGCAGCGCAGTGGATGATTTTATCGAGAAACTGATCCCGCTTCTGGAGCCGGGCGATATCATTATCGACGGAGGCAATTCTCTTTTCACCGACACGATCCGCCGCGCCAAATACGTGGAGAGCAAGGGCTTGCTCTATATCGGCACCGGTGTTTCCGGAGGTGAAGAAGGGGCTCGCCGCGGTCCATCGATCATGCCCGGAGGTTCGATGGCGGCCTGGCCGAGCGTCAAGCCGATCTTCCAGGCAGTCTCAGCCAAGGTGGAGGATGGAGCCCCCTGCTGCGACTGGGTGGGAGCTGACGGGGCAGGACATTTCGTCAAAATGGTCCACAACGGAATCGAATACGGCGATATGCAGCTCATTTGCGAGGCCTACCACCTGATGTCGGCGGGTCTGGGGATGAACCCGGACGAGATTCACGAAGTCTTTGCAGAGTGGAACAAGGGAGAACTGGATTCCTATCTCGTTGAAATCACGCGCGATATCCTCGCCTACAAAGAGGAGGACGGAACGCCCCTGGTTGACAAGATTCTGGACGTGGCCGGACAGAAAGGTACCGGCAAATGGACGGTGAATACCTCTCTGGACGTGGGGATGCCGGTCTCTTTGATTGCGGAGGCGGTTTTTGCCCGGTGCGTCTCGGCTTTGAAAGAGGAGCGAGTCAGCGCGGCACGCAAACTCAAGGGGCCCAGTCCCAAAATCGTCAATGAGAGGAAGAAATTCGTCTCGGAAATTCACTCGGCTCTCTACGCTTCGAAGATTATCTCCTATGCGCAGGGCTACATGCTGATGCGCGAAGCGGCGGCCGAACACAAATGGAAACTCAACTACGGGGATATCGCCCTCATGTGGAGAGGCGGCTGCATTATCCGCAGCGCTTTTCTGGGCAAAATCAAGGAAGCCTTTGACCGGAAACCGAAATTGAAGTGCCTGCTCCTGGACGACTTTTTCCGTAAAGCCATTAAGGAGCATCAGAAAGCCTGGCGCAACGTGATCGCGGTAGCCGTCAGGAAAGGCATCCCGGTTCCGGCTTTCTCCACGGCCCTGGCCTTTTACGATTCCTATCGGGCAACGCGGCTGCCGATCAACCTGTTACAGGCGCAGCGCGATTATTTCGGCGCCCATACTTATGAGCGGATTGACCGGGAGCGCGGGCAATTTTTCCACACCAACTGGACCGGCCGCGGCGGCGACACCGCTTCCACGACCTATAACGCATAGAACCTTCTCTTCGGGATGGGCTTGGAAGGAAATATGGGATTTAGCGGGCCCATCTGGGTCACGGGAGCCGGCGGGCTCATCGGCAGCTATCTGGTACGGGAACTTTCCCAACGGGGGCTCCCGGGCCGGGGTCTCAGCCACAAGGAGTTAGAGCTGACCGATTGCAACAGGCTACTCGAAACCTTTTTAGGAGAAAAACCTTCAGCGGTTATCCACTGTGCGGCCCTGAGCAGCAGCGTCATCTGCCAGGAGCAGCCGAGACTGGCCCGGAAGGTAAACGTTTTCACTACGAGGTTCCTCTCCGATCTCTGCCATAATATCCCCTTCTTTTTCTTCTCAACGGACCTGGTTTTCGACGGGCAAAAAGGGAATTACGGGCCGGAGGACCCGGTCAACCCGCTGAGCGTGTACGCGGAAACCAAGGCCGAAGCCGAGGAACTCGTCCTGACCCAGCCGGGGCACACGGTGATCCGGACCTCTCTCAACGGAGGCATTTCGCCCAAAGGCAACCGGGGGTTTAACGAGGAGATTCGCAATGCCTGGCAGGCGGGCAAGGAGCTCTGCTTTTTCACCGATGAATTCCGCTGCCCGATCGCCGCACGGCTGACGGCTCGAATCGTGGTGGAACTGCTGGAAAAACGGGTCGCGGGAATCGTTCACGTGGCCGGTGGCAGGCGGCTCTCCCGCTATGAAATCGCTCAGTTATTGGCCGAACGCCATCCGGAAGAGAAGGCACTGATGCGGCCGGGCTCGCTCAAAGAATACTCAGGGGCTCCCCGTTCGCCCGATACTTCGCTGGATATCAGCGCCACCGAAGGATTCCTGGGGTGGAAAATACCGGGTCTGGATGCATGGCTCCGGGAGACCCCCGAAGAACCCTTCTGATCAAAGTGCGGGGGCTCTTTCCGTCGGAAACTCTCCAGTAAACAGAAACGGGCTACTCATCTGAACCGATTGCCTCGACCGGGCAAGAACTCTGCGCATTCTCGCAAAGTTTTTCTTCTTCTTCATTTTCGGGCTGCTTACAAACATAAGCATGTCCCTTTTCGCTGCGGGCGAAATTTTCCGGAGCGGTCTCCGTGCACATATCGCAATCGATACACTGGCTGTCCACAAAGAACTTACCGGGGACGTTCTGACGAAAACTATTCTCTCTATCGGCCATATAAACCTCTCAACATAGTAACGGTAGCTCAAAACACCCTGAAATTCAAAAAAAATAAATTCCTCCGGCACGCTCAGGAACCGCAGATGACGCAGACCGCCGCAGATTCCCGGAAGAGAGGCATTTCGCCATGGGAAAGAGTTTCGAGAGCCTCATCCGTGTTTATCGGTGTTCATCCGTGGTTCCCGGGCATGATCATGCGTCTAGCCGGCCCAATAGGAATTGATATGCCGCCAGAGCAGGACCGCGTGAAGCCCCAGGAGGAGCATATAAATCACCAGTACCGCAGTGCGCGAGCGAACCCAATCCAGAATCAGCGCCCAGCCCAGAATGACCGGGAAAGCAACCGCCAGGTAGCGAATATAGGAAATATAGGTCGCAATCATCGCCGGGAAAATGCAGAGCACCACTCCCAGCCAGAACCAATCCCTCTTATACCACCACAAAAGGACCAAGGACGGCAGCGAGTAGACGAAGAATATGCGGTCCAGGAGCGAGCCGCTGTAATCATGCCAGGTGCGGATGTCAAAAAAAGCCAGCAGGAATTTGGGCAGGTCAAAGAGATTATTGGCGTTATTCGTGCCCCAGTGATACTGAACCTGGAAGGCCTCCATTGGGTCGCCGGCGGCCATATTCATCGAGAAGAGGTAGACGAGGAAACCCTGGATCGGAACGCTGACCAGGAAGCACTTCATCCCCAAGCCCAGATCCTTCTCATTCTTGAGGCAGACCCAGAAATACCAGACCAGGGGAACCAACAGGAATAGCCCGACCGAGCGGGTCACCGGCAAGAGCAGTCCCAGGAGGTAGACCATGAACCAATTGCGGTTTTCCAGTGAGAGCAGGAAGCCCGTCATCAGGAAGAGAAAAAGCGATTCGGTATAAGGAAATTGAAAAAAGAGAGCGCCGGGGTAAAAGATCATGAGCAGCAAAGTCCGGTTCGCCAGGCGGCGGCCGAAATGAATTTCCACCAACCGATGAGCCCACAGAAGGCCAAAAAAAGAAAACAGATTGCTTAGAATCATTCCGCTGATGAGGCAGCTGCCGCCGGTCAGCCAGGAGCCGATCCTCATCAGCAAAGGCCAGAGCGGCCAGAAGGCGCAAGAGGGGCTCCCGGGGATATACCCCTGCTCAGCAATGCTCATATAATGGGCGCCATCCCAGGTGGTCAGATAGCTTCCGAAGACGATCTCACCCACCCGGGGCCAGCGAGCCATGTTGCCGAAGAAGGCGTCGCGGTTCATCTCCGGCCACTGCCAGATGATCACCATGAGAAGCCCTAAATACCAGAGCTTATATACCAGAAGATAGGGCCAGATCGGTCCGCCATAAACATCCGAGACATCCCCTTCCGGAGGAACAGGCCGGGAACTGTTCTTTATGTTCTTAATCGCTTCAAAAAGCTTCTTCATTTACATTCTCTTTCTCATTTAAAAAATTTCCTAATAACAAGAGTCAAAGGGATCACGAAAAGAACAAATAGTGTTCCATAAATCCACCGGGGATCTCTCTTGGGCGCGTTTGCTTCCGCTTTGGCATTTGCGGCCAGATCAT
>CAZSTC010000033.1:0-27517 GCA_964609795.1 uncultured Verrucomicrobiota bacterium | reverse complement strand
GACTCTTAATCAATTGGTCCTAGGTTCGAGTCCTAGCCGGGGTACCACTTCAAAATGTTCCACATCTACTTCTCCACGAACGGATACCCTTTGTCTACATACGTGTAATTGTTGCTTAGTATGCATAAATACGCAGGTCTCCCCGGTGTTGGTGACTCGTCCTCGCTTCTGATTTTTTTTGAAATTATTTGCGCTCTTGTTTTTCAAAGTATAAATTGAGCCCCGTATGTTATTAGGGATTTTTCTGTTCGTTTGTTTATATTTTTACTTGGCGTACCGTTTTTACGGGGGGTATTTGGAACGGGCTTTAGGGGTAGATAAGACTCAAGTAACACCCGCTCACTCAATGAGGGACAGTGTGGATTATGACCCGGCTCCAAGACTTATTTTATTCGGTCATCATTTTAGTGCAATAGCAGGCAGTGGTCCTATTGTGGGACCCATAATAGCATCTTTGGCTTTTGGTTGGATTCCCGCTCTTCTTTGGATTTTGCTCGGATGCGTTTTTCTGGGTGCTGCTTTCGACTATATTTCCATTATTGCCAGCATCCGTAATCAGGGGAAATCGTTGGGACAAATAGCCCGGGAGTTTATGGGTGGGTTTTCCTATCGGATTTTCCTAGGTTTCCTGTTAATCATTCTAATGTACATCCTGATTGTTTTTGTGGATTTGACAGCGGCCACTTTTGCGCCTCTTTCTGAGGATGCTGTTCAGCAAGGTGGAATTGTTGCGACGTCCTCATTGATTTACATAGGGTTGGCATTAGTTTTTGGTTTGGCACTGAGGCACTCAGGCCTTACCAGTAACCAACTTACTTTGATTTTTGTTCCGTTTATTTTTATCATCATTTGGTTCTCGACATATATCCCTTTGACTCCGGACGTTGTGAGCAGGCTAGGATTTGCACCCCAAAAAACATGGACTGTTGTTTTATTGATTTATTGTGTTTTTGCGTCTGTTTTACCCGTATGGATCCTATTGCAGCCGAGAGATTTTCTTTCTTCATTTCTCCTTTATGCATGTCTTTTGGGTGGATTTCTCGGAATAGTGGCAGTGGGTATTAGCGGGAAGTACTCAATTGAATATCCATCTTTTATTACCCTCAATAGTGAAACGCTGGGACCTATTTTTCCCATCATGTTTGTCACTATTGCCTGTGGAGCCATTAGCGGATTTCACTGCTTAGTTGCGATGGGGACAACTTCCAAACAATTGGATCGGGTATGCGATGCCAGACCGATTGGATATGGAGGAATGTTGTTGGAGGGTGTGCTTGGCGTTTTATCTATCGCAACGGTGATGATTTTGGTCAAAGATCCGGGAATGACTCCTCCAGCCGTTTTCGCGAGCGGTTTGGGTACTTTTTTGGAAATTTTTGGATTAAAACCTCTTTATGTGAGCGCGCTGGCTTTGTTGGCTGTGAGCACTTTTATTCTTACTACATTAGATGCAGCGACCCGTCTGACGCGCTTTATCTTGCAAGAACTTTTGGGTTTATCCAATACGTTTGGTATGCGGTTGGTATGCTCTGTTTTAATTGTCATCATACCTGCAGCCGCAGTTCTTCTAAATCCGAGTGAACGTCCTGTTTGGCAGCTGATCTGGCCGGCTTTTGGTTCGACAAATCAGTTGTTGGCAGCGCTGGGGCTCTTTTTTCTATACCTTTGGAGACGGAAATCTTCTAGAAAAACGCTCTTTATCAGCATTCCGATGGTTATCATGTTTGTTATTACAATCACCGCAATGGTACAGCTTACGGTGAAAAGTCTCGTGACGGGCAAGGACTGGGCTGTTGGGATAGTTTGTGTGTTGCTGCTTTTAATGACTATTTCTATTCTGTGCGACGTTCTCTGGAAAATGTATCAAGCAAGAAAGAGCCAGACTTAAAAGAGGCGAAGCTTAAGATTTGATATCTGCCGAAATATTAGGCCTAAACTGGGGATGAATAGAAAGCTGGTAGCGGCTTTCTTCAGAGAGTGGGCGTTGGTGATAGACCGATTGGAGAATGGGCTCAGCGCTGGTTGATCTTTGGGCGCGAGCGAGCCAAGTGTGGTCCAGGGGTGTTTCAATGAGACTCAGGGTGTTTGATGCCACTGTTGTTTCTTCTTTTTCACCTGTTGCAGCTCCTTTCCCTACATAAAAACCTGCTAGGAGCAAAGTGGAGCGAAGGAGAGTAGCTCTTGAATAACTTACTAAAAGGCAGGGGGTGTAATCTGACAGTACGTTTTTTAACTTTTTAAAAAGAGCAAGTGTGTACATGTCGGGGTTTTTCTTGGGGGAATACGCATCATAAAGGATTGCCGAGGGAGAGGTCATCTTTTCCATTTGCGATGAAGCAGAATGAAGCCATCGAGGAAAGTCTCCATAAATGATTTCCCAACTTACGCTAATCTGTTTGTACTGGAAGGATGCTTTGTGGTTATCGAGCAATTGTTGGACAATATCCTTAAAAGAAGATAGGTAAGAAAGTTGCTCAGTGTGCTCCAGTGCAAATTGAAGTGGTTTCAAGTTGTGTTCAAAGCTGTATATAAGAATTTTCCCTGTAAATTGGGAGGCCTCTTTGATTACGGCTAAGGCATTAGCTGCAGCACCCAGACCAACATCCCAGACAACAAAAGGTACGGCCAAAGAATTGATACGTTCCAGATGGATTTGCTTGGCATATAGGATATGCCCTTCAATCTCCGGGCCTACCACTGGATGATAGGTTTCTGCTACACCCACGCAATGCAAACTCCAAGCGCCATTGGGGAGCTGCACAAGTTTATGTTCGGAATGAGGCATTAGGGCACTTATCTTTCTAGCTCTTTTAAGGCTCGGATTCGAGCTGAGGGAACATAATTTGCAATGAAATCTTTACGAAATTCAGAAAATGTACCTGACTCAATATGGGAGCGAATCTCCTGCATCAGCTGATTATAGAAGTATGAGTTATGGATGCTCATGAGGCGAAGACCTAGAATTTCGTTTACGTTAAGGAGATGGCGAATATAGGAGCGAGAATGGTTTTGGCAGGCGAAACATCCACAGTTATCTTCAATAGGCTTTAAGTCAGCCTTTACGTGTCCGGCCTTGATATTAATTGTTCCTTTGCGTGTAAAGGCGGTTCCATTCCGAGCAACGCGCGTCGGTAAAACGCAATCGAACATATCTACGCCGCGAGCAACCAATTCCACCATTTGTGCCGGTGTTCCCAAGCCCATAGCATAACGGGCTTTGTCGGACGGGAGGTGAGGTTCAGTCAACTCCACAGCCTGCATCATTTCCGGTTCGGGCTCTCCCACACTTACCCCGCCAATAGCGTAACCATCAAAATCCATCGCGACGACTTCTTTTGCACAACGTTCTCTAAGCCTGGGATGAATTCCTCCTTGGCAAATTGCGAAAACCATCTGCCCCTCTGCGCGGGGCTGCTGTCTACACTCCTTGGCCCAGCGAATGGTACGATCCACCGCCGACTGAAATTCCCTTGGAGGAGAATCATGTGGAGGACATTCGTCAAATACCATTGCTATATCTGAGCCCAATTTTCGTTGGATGGCCATAGCTTCCTCTGGGCCGAGGAAAAGAAGTGAGCCGTCCAAGTGTGAGCGAAATTCAACTCCGTTGTTTTTAATTTTGCGAATCTTCGCCAAACTGAAGACCTGAAACCCTCCACTATCGGTTAGAATTGGCAGATGCCAATTCATAAAAGAATGGAGTCCACCAGCAGCCTCTATTATCTGCATTCCCGGGCGGATACTTAGGTGGTAGGTGTTACCCAGAATAATCTGAGCTTTTATTTCCAAAAGTTCCCTGTTATCCAAAGCTTTTACACTGGCTTGTGTCCCGACAGACATGAAAACCGGAGTTTCTATGACTCCATGTGTCGTATGCAAACGCCCTCGGCGAGCTTTGCAGGTTTCATCTGTTTTGATTAGCGTAAACATTCGCAGCGCAAGATGATAGCGGCTTTAGGATTGGATTCAAACAAAATGTGATAATAAGCGGCTTCCACTGGCATTCGGCAACGAGTTTGCATGAGCACTTGGTTGAGAATATTTGTTTTATCTCTTAGACGTATTCTTCTTTAAAGAGAAAGCACGTATTCTGCCAATGCCTCCAATTCCTCTTTGCTTAGATGCTTAGTACGCCCATGTTTTTGTTCCTGATTACCGGTTGTTAGAATATCCATGATTGTTGCAGATGAGCCATTGTGCAGGTAAGGCGCTGTTCTCCAGACTTCAATGAGTGTTGGTGTATCCCATTTTGTATGGGGTGTGTCCCCAGGAACGGTCGTGCCGACGTCGTGAAGTTTTTGATCAGTATAATAGCTTCCATAATGGCATCGGAAGCAGCCTACTTTTGAGTCGTAAAAAATTTCTTTTCCCTCTATGGCTTTGGGGGAGAGCTCTCCATTCACCAGGTAAGGGCTGGGCTCCGGCGTTAAAGATTTCAGGTAAGCATCCATAGCCTTTGCCTGATCTTCGTCTACTTGGGAGAAGAGAATCCCCCGGATTCCGGAACGAACCGCATATTCTGCATCAGGACGGATGCCTGTTACCATAGCCGGTGGTGTACGATGTGAATAGAGTAAACTTTTTGTGTTTTTCGAATTGTCTATTCCGTCGTTCATGAGATCCCAATTGAAGCCATCCGCTCGCGCATCCGGGTGGCATCCAATACAGCTTTGCCAATTCTGTTTGCAGAGCATAGCGTCGTTAAAATACATCTCTCCTTTGCCTTCAAGGCTGAGCGAGTAATCAGAATTAAGCTCAACAACTTGAGTTTCTATTTTCGTAGGGAAGGGGAAGTTGGATGTTTCCGGGAGTAATTCCAAATCTATTATTCCCAGTGTATCGGTGAAAAAGTTGGCGACAATCACCTTTGAACCGGACTGGATAAAATGCCTAGGCCCGTTTCCTCCCGTTGGAACTCGATGCCGAAACTGGCCCATGAGGTCATGTTGATCCATGTAGCTGACTTTGTTTCCCTGGAACCGCATTCGTTCCATGATGTTTCCCAAGTCGATCACACTCATTTCGTGAACACCGGCGTGTGCTACCAATAGTTTTTGGCTGTCGGTAGTCCAGGCAACACTCCAAGGACTGGCTGCTCCGCGGATGACATCATCCAGAGGGATAACATATTGCAGTGCCTGTTTTTCAGTACTGATAAATGTGACGTAAGAAGAGTTCATCCAGCCCCATTCCACTTGGAAGGTTCCTTGGAAGAATTTGGCAAGGTTGTGAACTACTGCAATTGTTTTTCCATCTGGTGAAAGAGCCATTCCTTTATAATTATTATATCCGCTATCCATTTTTATATTCTTAATTATCTTTCCTTTATTTTGAACATCTAGAAGGGATATATATGTATGAACCTTTTCATTATTGGCTGGTTCTCTAGTAAATTGATTTGAAGCGTAAAGGATTCCCCGTTCTTCGTCAAAGATGGCGGAGCTGGGCTCGCGCTCCACTTTTACCTCCCAGATTTGCTCCAATGTATTGGCATCAAAAGCGCTTATGCTATTCTTCCAACGATTGCATGTATAAATGCGCTTTTGCACACTATCAAAAACGGGGGAGCAAATGCCCGAAGGAGCGGGCGATTCAGCTATTATTTGACAACTTCCAGGTTCAATGGCTACTATTTTGTCTGGCTTGTTTAAAGTCACAACTATTTTCTCACATGATGAGTCTGTTGCAATTCCGGTGGGGACGGCATCCAGAGTAACCTTGCCAGTCATTTTAAGATCAGGCGAATAGAATCGGATTTCTTTGCTGTTTCTAAAACCGATGGCGAAATTGCCTTCCTGGAGCTTGATAATGTGGTCAGGTCCCATCCATGAAGCATAAACTCCAGATCCCATGGACAGGAGAGAGAATATGAGGAAGAATTTCTTAAACAGCTTGGTTATCATGCTCTTCATACCGCCGCTAATAGAGCAAGAAAAAAGCCAAAGTTCACTCTTTTTTTAAATCTGCCTCAATGATCCTTTCTTTACTTGACCCTCTCCCGTAGGGCTGTTAGTGTGGGGAGGGTTGAAGTTGTCCTTCAGCGAAATGCGGGAGGGTACCAGAGAAGGTCGGAGCAAATCCGACTTCTGTTTTTTTGCAACTATGCAGAAGGGTAAAAGAAAATGAATGCAGAGTTTATGGCCGTAATAGATTATTGGGTAAGAGAAAAGGGAATAGAAAAAACTACTCTTTTGTCTGCGGTGGAAGATTGCCTGGTGGGGGCCGCGAAAAAGGCGTTAGGTCCTGCTAGGGACTTGCGTTGCGAAATCAACCCAAAAACGGGTGAAATAAAGGCTTTTGCGAAATTGCTTGTCGTTGAAAAAGTGGAAGATGCCCGTAGCCAGATTTCTTTACCCGAAGCCAGAATGAATGCGACTGAGGCTCAGTTCGGAGACGAGGTTGAGAAGGAGGTTACGCCACATGATTTTGGTAGAATTGCAGCTCAACATGCCAAACAGAACTTAATACAGCTTATTCGCCGTATTGAGAAATCCAAGATATACACTGAATTTAAGGATCGGACAGGCGACATAGTGGATGGCGTTATTTCCCGTTTTGAAAAAGGGGATGTAGTCGTGGATTTGGGTAAGTATGAGGCATTAATGCCCTCCAGAGAGCGCGTTCCCAGCGAGAACTACGAAACGGGTGAAAGGCTGCATTTCTATGTGAAAAGCGTAGAAAACCGGCAGAATGGGCCTGAAATTATCCTCTCTCGTGCTGATGCTGCCTTTGTTCTCAGACTTTTTGAAATTGAAATTTCTGAAATCAAGGATGGAACCATAGAGGTGAAAGGTATCGCCAGAGAACCGGGAGTCAGAACAAAAATTGCTGTCTACTCCAAAGATACCAAAGTAGACCCTGTGGGTGCCTGCGTAGGAATACGAGGTCAGCGTGTGAAGAACATTGTTCGAGAGCTCAACAATGAAAAGATAGATATCATTAAATATGATGATGATATTACACGCTATGTTTCAAATGCGTTGGCCCCGGCCAAGCTAAAAAGCTATGAGGTGGTTGCTGATCAAAAGTATATCCATGTTTGGACAAGTGAGGATCAGCTTTCTCTGGCTATTGGCAAAAGGGGACAAAATGCGAGGTTGACGTCTCAATTGACCGGATGGCGGATTGATATAGATGCAGAGGAGCCAGAGCCAACCGGCTTTGATGCTTTAGTTGCAAATGCCATCTCAGATTTTACCAAAATTCCTTCTATCACAGAGGGACAAGCGGAGTTACTGGTTCGTTCGGGTTTTACCAATGTAAATGCTCTTCTTCAAGCCGATCTGGCTGATTTAGAGGCTATTGAAGGAATTGGTGACTTTGCTAAAGATATTGTTAAAGCAGTTCGGCAAGAGTCCGAGCGCGCTAGCTTAAATGACGAAAAAAAATAGAGGATTGATTCAGAGCAAGGCTAAGATAGCCGTGCGAGACTAAATTATATGCCCGTTCGAATATACGATATTGCTAAAAAATTAGGCCTCCCTAACAAAGTTGTCTTGGAAAAGGCAAAGGAACTGGGCATTACTGCGGCTCGGGCGGCTTCTTGTTCTTTGGACAAGATAACAGCAGAGTTTTTGGAACAACAATTTCCCAAACCGGAGCTGACAGAGCCCAAGACTAAAAAGAAAAAAGCCTCAACGCCCCCCACAGCTACTGAGACTACACCTGATGTTGATGATGTAGAAACTGAGGAAAAGGTGGAGCAAGAGCCTGTTCAGTCAATTGTTTCTGACGCGATATCTCCCGCATCTGAACTATCTACGCCTGAAAGCATAACACCTAAGACATCGGCCGGCGCAGAGGTTTTGGAACAATCGAATGTATCTGAATTGGTCATAAAAGAAGTTGAGGATTTTGTCCTGCAAGATTTGGAAGAACTTTCGGCTGAAAAAGAGACTGCCCGGGCGGCTTCGACGAAACCGTTAAAGCCTGGCAAACGCGAAACTGCGGAGAAACAAACAATAACTCCTCCAAAGGAAGCTGAGCCACTCCAGCTTGCTAGTGAAAAGATAAAAGAAGAAGCTTTTTCTGTCTCTAAATCGCTAGAAACGGAGAAAACTTCAGGTTTGAAAACGCCGTCCCAGATACCTTTGGTAGATCATAAAAAAGCCGAACCTGCCGCAATTGTACCAGCCCCGGCGCCGACACCAGTGCCGGAGCCAAAAGAGTCCCATCCCGTATTGGGGCATAAGGGAAAAAAGGAAAAGCCTTTACCTGCTGCAGCTGAACCCACTAAACCCGCCCCAGTGTTCGAACTTAAGCCCATTTGGAAAATACCTCTTTCAGCGATAGGAAAGAGGTTAGCAGATAAGAAAGCCGGTGCGGAAGCTCCGGAGGAATCAAAACAAATTTCTAAGGAAGTCGAAAAAACAGTCCAAGAGGCTACGTTGGGGCAAAAAGTAGGTTTTATCCAATTACCGCAGAAACCAGTCCCCTCATTAAAGCAAGCTGATAAGCAGAGTTCGCCTAGAGGGAAAGAAAAGAGGGAGAAGCCGGGAAAGGAAAAGGCTCCGGCTCGACCGTCTTTGACCCCAGCGCAAGGGCAGCAGCGTCAGGAAACGCAATCAAGGCCTCCGCAATTTCAGCCTCAACGTCAGGGAACAGCTCCTTTTTCTCGACAGCAGCCGGCTGGGCCAGGGCGACAGTTTTCAGGCGTCAGAGGAAGGCAAAAGCCGTTTGCCTTTTCTCGCGACAAAGATAAACCCACTGCAAAATCACAGCAGTTTTCTTCATCTGCTCCCAAGGAGGGACAACAAAGAGTACCAGAAAACGCCCAGGTAATCACAATGAAGCCGCCTGTTGTCGTACGGCAGCTTGCAGAGCTTTTGAATCGGAAACCATTCCAACTTATTGCAGACCTGATGGAACTGGGTGTTTTTGCTAATGTAAATCAGAGCATCGATGAGGTAGCCGCCCGCAAGCTCTGTGCAAAACACGGATTCCATTTTGAACTGGAAAAACGAGATAAGGGTGGAGCATTAGTTAAGGGAGATCAGAAAAAAATAGAATTCGTTGAGGAAGATGATGATCCGAGTACTTTGCTCCCCCGGCCCCCGGTTGTCACCATTATGGGGCACGTTGACCATGGCAAAACAACTCTCTTGGATGCCATTCGCAAATCGAACGTAGCCACAGGCGAAGCCGGAGGTATTACCCAGCATATTGGAGCTTATACTATTTCTATTCCTCATCCCGAGCGTAAAGAGGTGCTCCAGCAGATTACCTTTTTAGATACTCCCGGCCATGAGGCGTTTAGCGCCATGCGCGCTCGAGGTGCCAACGTCACTGATATTGTGATTTTAGTTGTGGCCGCCAATGATGGGGTAATGCCTCAGACAGTGGAGGCGTTGCGCCATGCTCAAGCAGCAAAAGTGACTATCATGGTCGCTGTAAATAAATGCGATCATCCGGCAAGCAATCCGCTAAAAGTGCGGCAACAGCTCCAAGATTACGGTCTTTTATGCGAAGAGTGGGGGGGGAGTACTATTTATGTAGATGTTTCTGCCCTCACGAAAGAAGGTATAGATAACCTTCTGGGCCTCCTGGTGCTTCAAGCCGAGGTGCTTGAATTGAAGGCGAACCCGCATCGAAAAGCAAAAGGCAATGTGGTTGAATCTGGGTTGGCTCCGGGCGGCCCGACGGCCACCGTTCTCGTTCGTAAGGGGACTCTGAAGTTGGGAGATGCGATTCTGTGTGGAGAGTTTTATGGCAAAGCCCGGGCTCTGATTAATGAGGAGGGTGATCGTCTCAAACATGCAGGACCTTCGGAAGCGGTAAAACTTTTAGGCCTCAACGGCGTTCCTGAAGCAGGAACCGAGTTTCAGGTGGTGGAAAATGAAAAAATGGCGCGTGACATGGCTCTAGCCCAGCAGGAGCGCAATCGTCTAGAAGGAAATAAAGAACGAGAAAGGACGGTAACACTCGAAGGATTTTTCCAAAATTTTGATGCAGATTCCATTAAAAGCCTTAAGATCGTAGTCAAGGCTGACACTCAGGGCTCTGTAGAAGCCATTGTGGATGCTCTCAAAAAGATAAATTCAGAAAAAGTTTCTCTGGATATTATTCATAGTGCGGTAGGAACTGTAACCGAAAGTGATGTGATCCTTGCTTCGGCCTCAAAGGCTGTAGTGCTGGGCTTCCACTCCAGAGTGGATTCCTCTGCTTTAGAGGCAGCCCGCAGGGAGGGTGTCCAAATTAAACTTTACTCGATCATTTATGAACTTATTGATCAAGTGAGAGATTCCATGGCTGGGCTTTTGGATCCTATTATCAATGAAGTTCCTCAAGGTCACGCCGAAGTCTGTCAGGTGTTTAACCTATCCAAGGCGGGCAGTGTGGCTGGATGTAAAGTTGTCCAGGGTCGAATTATAAAAGGACGGTGCCGAGTCGTGCGTGGCAAAGAAGTTATTTTCGAGGGTTCTTTCCAGTCCTTGCGTCGTTTCCAGAATGAAGTGAACGAATTAAAAGCTGGAATGGAGTGTGGTATTCGCGTTGATGGATTCCATGACTACAAGGAAGGGGATATTATCAAGTCTTACTCCATCGAAAAAGTTGCCCAACAATTGTAATATCAATTTTAAGAATTAATGCAACACAATCGGCGACACGATCGAGTTCGCGAATTAATTAAGCGCGCTGCAGGTGAAGTCATTCGAAGAATGTTTCCTGTACAGGAGATAGGCATTGTTTCTGTGACTGATGTTGGCATTTCAAATGATTTGCGCTCAGCGGTAGTTTTTTTGAGTATTTTCTCAGCCGAGAGTATGAAACAGAAAGCTTTTCATATGATACGCGAGAAAACCAAGCTGATCCAGATGCAGATTGCACATGATATTGTTTTAAAGTATACACCTCAAATACGGTTTGAGCTGGATGACTCCATTGATCGAGGTAACCGAGTCATGGAAATTTTAGAGCAGCTGGAAAAGGAAGGTATCCAGGCTGATCCTCTGGAGAGTGATGATTAGTATTCCTGAAGAAGTGAATCAGATTCTCCGAATTTTGGAGGATTCAAAAACAATTTGTGTAACCGGGCATGTTCTTCCGGATGGAGATTGCATTGGTTCCCAATTAGCTTTAGCCTACGCTTTAAAGGCAATGGGCAAGAAGGTCTATTGCTGGAATGTAGATGAGATTCCTGACAAGTTAGTATTCCTGGACCCGGAAAACTGTATGCGTAAGCCCAGAAATGGTTGTTCATTTGATGTGGTGGTCTCTCTGGATTGCGCCAGCTTTGAGCGTCTGGGGCCTTTAGGGGATAAAGTAGTCAATCGCAAGCATTTTATCAATATAGATCATCACGAAAGTAATACCCGTTATGCGGATATTAACTGGGTGGTTGGTCATGCTTCATCAACAGGGGAGTTAATTTTCCAGCTAATGCAATGGGCCAGGTGGGAGGTTACCCCCAAGATTGCGGCCTGTCTTTTCACGGCGATATCGACCGATACGGGCTCCTTCCAATATCGTGGTACAACACCTGAAACTTTTGAAATGGCAGGTAAGCTGCTGGAGTTTGGTGTTGACCTTGAAGATGTTTGTGAGGAAGTTTATCAATCTTATCCTATTGCGCGTATTAAACTGCTTCGCCAAGTCCTGAATAATTTCAAACTGGCTGAGGACAATAAAATAGCCTACTACTGGCTGAAGCCCTCAGATTACTCGCGTTCGGGTGCAGAGCGTGAAGATTCTGAAGGTTTAATAGACCATATTCGCGCTATTGATCCCGTGGTGGTGGCTGTTCAATTCGAGGAAGCCGCACCGGAAGTGGTACGTGTCTGCATGCGTTCAAAAAATCCCAATGTGGATGTTAGTGAGGTAGCTCGTCTCTTTGGCGGGGGAGGTCACCGTGGTGCTAGTGGTGCTACTATTCAGGGAACTCGATTGAGTGTTCAGCGCAAGGTTATGAAAGCTTTAAGGTTGGCATTGAAAGAGGCCAGAAAACAAAAAAAATCATTCCAAAATGATAAGTGAAGATTTTGTGGATGGTGTTATCCTGGTAGATAAGCCTACAGGTTGCACTTCGCATGATGTGGTAAATGTGGTGCGGAGGAGGTTTAGTCTTCGCAAGGTAGGCCATTGCGGTACCTTGGACCCTGAGGCGAGTGGTCTTCTTTTACTGGTTCTTGGGAAAGCGACTAAGCTCAGTGACCAGTTGATGGGGGATGATAAAACTTATGAGGGGACCTTTAAGTTGGGAGAGACCACCGATTCTTATGATGCAGATGGACAAATAACGCAGATTTCTCCTGTCCCTCAACTTTCATTAGCTGAACTTAATAAATACGCGGAGACTTTTGAAGGTGATCAAATGCAGACTCCTCCGATGGTTTCTGCAGTAAAGATTAATGGTGTAGCTCTGCATAAACTGGCGCGTAGGGGGATAGAGGTTGAACGACGCTCCCGTCTGGTTTATATCTACCGCTATGAAATTCTCAATTACGAATCGCCCAGTGGAGACTTTATATTATCCTGCAGTAAAGGTGTATATGTCCGCAGCGTGGTTCATGATATGGGCCAGAAAATAGGCTGTGGCGCTCATTTAACTCGTCTGCGGAGAATAACTTCCGGTCCGTTTAATGTCGATAATGCAATTTCTTTGGAAGTGATAAAAGATTTTTCCAGAGAAGAGCTCAAAAAGCGGGTCTTACCTGCTATAACATTACAAAAAATGCTCCTGAATCTTCAATAGCAATGCAAATAATACCTTTCAATAGCGTGCTTGCGCATAACTCTAAAGGAGTATGTGCTGCATTGGGTGTGTTCGATGGCGTACATCTGGGCCATCAAAGCGTCATCGCTCAGGTTTTGAAAGATGCTCGGCAGATGGGAGCTCTTCCGCTGGTGATTACTTTTGATAGACATCCCATTTCCGTCCTCAACCCCGCAAAGGCTCCTCAAATGATTTATCCTTTGGAAGCGAAGCTGAGCCTTCTCGAACAATTGGGAATCGAAAAGGTGATGTTGATTCCTTTTAATGAAAAAATAGCTAGTCTGAGCGCACCAGATTTTTTTAAAATCATTTCAACAAACCTGTTCCCGCTCCTGAGCATCAGCATGGGAACCGGATTTGTTTTTGCACGTAATCGCACCGGGAATATCAAAAAACTTCGCGAGATGGCTGTTGAAACTCGAACGATTGTACAGGAAGTCCCTTCTGTCTGCATTCATGAAGAGAAAATCAGCAGCTCTCAAATTCGTATAGAAATCTCTCGTGGAAACTTTGAAAAAGCGAGTCAGATGTTGGGAAGGCCGTATTCTATTATCTCGAATGTCGTCGTGGGAGACCAAATAGGCAGGACGATCGGTTATCCGACTGCAAATTTATCCGTTTTGGATCGAGCAATCCCGCCCACGGGAGTTTATGCGGTTACGGTTCTCATTGGAGAGCGTCAATTTCAAGGATGTCTGAATATAGGTCTTCGTCCAACTCTCGGCTGTTCAGACCCCAAGCCCAGAGTGGAGGTTTGCATCCTGGATTTTAACGAAGATATTTATGGTAAAACAATAGAAGTCATTCCTTTGAAACGCTTGCGGGATGAGAAGAAGTATTCTTCGCTTGATGCTTTAAGACTTCAAATTGCTCAGGACATTAAGCAAGCGCAATCCGTTTTTTCTGAAGAAAACTAATTTTGATTTTCTATGAGCAATCCCCAAACCTCAGATGATACTCTCTTCTTATTTCGCAATATGAAATTCGATAAACTGAGAATTTCATTCCTTGCTTTTTTCTTTTTGTTTTTTTCGATTCCAACCCAGTTTTTTGGCCAGAATGCTCCGAAGAAAGGTGAGGATTGGATTGTAAAGCTTCCCTCTGGTGTTACGATTGAAATGGTCTACATAGCCCCCGGTACTTTTACAATGGGCAGTCCGGCTGACGAAGCCGGGCGTGAAGATTCAGAAACACAGCATGAGGTCACTTTAACAAAAAACTATTATGTGGGTAAATATGTCGTAACACAAGAGTTGTGGGAAGCAGTGACTGGCGAAAAACCTTCAAAATGGAAAGGACCGACTTTACCTGTTGAAAGGGTTAGCTGGGCGGATGCGATGGCGTTTTGTCAAAAACTCACGAAAATGGAGCATGATGCCGGACGTTTGCCGGAAAACTGGAAGTATACCTTGCCTACAGAAGCTCAATGGGAGTTTGCTTGCAGAGCTGATACAACGACCGCTCTCAATAATGGGAAAAATTTAGATTGTACAGACAAGGACTGCAGAGGGGAGAGTTCCAATTTAGCAGAGGTGGCTTGGTATGATAAAAACGGTGACCGCAAGACTCATCCGGTCGGTTTGAAAAAACCTAATAATTTTGGACTCTACGACATGCACGGGAATGTATGGGAGTGGTGCTTTGATTGGTATGCAGATTATCCTGAGGGGTCCGTTATTGATCCGCTTGGCCCTGATAAAGGTACCGCTCATGTCAGGCGAGGCGGAAGCTGGGGATACTATGCAAAGGGCTGTCGATCTGCAGCTCGCGCCAGCTATAGTCCCAACTACCGCTTGGAGAGTCTTGGTTTTCGCCTGGTCTTAGTTTCTGAGAAGTAATTTCTTCCTTCTATCATTAAGCTTCTGACTTTCGTTAGTGGAAAATCAAATCTCGACCCATAATCCATCCCAAGCCAAATGAATGTTGGGGTGTTTTTCGGAGATCTGCCTCTGGTGCTCATCATGATTGTATTCGTGGGTCAAGTGAGTGAGATAGGTTTTTTTGGCTTGAACCCGTCGTGAAACTTCAATGGCCTCCTCCAAATTCAAATGTGTTGGGTGGGAGGTAATTCTGAGGGCATCCAGAACAACTACTTCGACACCTTGTATGTCTTCAATTACATTGTCAGGAACGTATTTACAGTCAGTTAAGTAGGCCAATTTTTTGATTCCGTTTTGGATAAATAGATACCCGCAAGAAGTGATATAAACATGGTCCAGAAGTTGTGGTCTGATAGATAGGTCTCCGATTTGAAACTCCGACTTTACCACATGTGGTTCCGGGATGAAATACCCATGAGGGTGTGGGCCATCATGAAAGGCATAAAAGAAAACCTTTTTGAGTATCTCCATTGTTTGTTCAATGCCGTATATGGGGAGGGGTTTATCTCCTCTCATATCACAAAAACGACGACAGTCGTCCATTCCCATAATGTGGTCTGCATGAGCGTGGGTGATTAAGACAGCGTCCAACCATTTAATCTTCTCTCTGAGCATTTGGATACGAAACTCCGGAGTCGTATCTACTACCAATGAGGAAACTTCAGTTTCAACATAAATAGAAGGTCTGAGCCTGTGATTCTTGGGGTTCTCCAGAAAAGAGGCCGGATAGCTTTTGCCAATAATCGGAACTCCCTGTGAAGTGCCTGTGCCTAAAAAACAAAACCTAAACATGAATAGAGACTACTGAATTGAAGAATGAAGGATTGAATGTATGTCGATTTTTGCTCATATTGAGAGACGCGCGGGCTAAGTATGGGCCCGAATGTCGGAATTGTGAATAAAAAACTGAACTTCCTTTCATGCTAGTTTATCTAAGAGTAAAAAATTTTGCGCTTGTAGAGGATATCTCCATTGAGCCGGATTCAGGCTGTAATGTGATTACAGGCGAAACGGGAGCCGGCAAATCAATTTTAATTGGGGCATTAGGTTTGGTTTTGGGCTTGAGGGGTGACAAAAACCTTATTCGTTCAGGTGCTGACCAAGCTGTGGTGGAAGCTGTTTTCGATATTTCACAAGTTTCGGCGCCCATCCCTGTTTTCCTGGATTCTGAAGGGATTGAAGCTTGTGAGGATGGGCTCTTACGGATTAAGCGCTCGCTTTGCACAACAGCCTCCAATCGCCAATTTGTAAACGGGACTCCTGTCTCTGTTTCCGTTTTATCTTCATTGGGAGATTGGCTGGTGGATATTCATGGGCCTCATGATCATCAATCTTTATTGTATCCGGCTCGCCAGCTTGAAATTCTGGATTCATTCGGAAAATCTCAATCTGACTACACTAAGACTCTTAAAGACTATTTAGAGGGTTATAAGAATTTACGCGCTTACGAGCTCAGGCGAAAAGAGCTCATAGTGGATGATCAATCCTACCGGCAGCAACTGGATCTTCTGCGTTATCAAGTACAGGAAATAGAGGCCTCTTCTCTGAATGAGGAGGATGCCCTCTTGGACGATCGTTACACTCGCTCAGCTCATTCAGTAGATATTCTTCGCTCAGTACAGGCTGGAGTAGAAATTTTATCTGAAAGTGAGAATTCTATTCTAACTCAGTTTGGATTGCTGGGAAGACTTCTCCATGAAGCGGCTCGCCTGGATTCAATCGGTTTAAAAGAAATTACGGAAAAATTTGAACTCCTACATGAACTGTTGGTTGAACTGCAATCTCTGCTTGCCGATTATGCTGAGAATGTCGAAGTAGACCCTTACGATTTGCAGCAAATAGAAGAGCGTCTTAATTTGATTAATGGCCTCAAACGCAAGTACGGTAAAACAATAAAAGAAATTTTAGATTTTGAAAAGAATGCACGTGCACGCCTTAACCTATTGGAGAATCGAGATGTCGAACTGACTGAAATTGACCAACTCATCCAAAAAGAAAATAGCGAGCTACGAAAACGGGGTAGGGCGCTCACGGAAAAACGTCATAAATTGATTCCAAGTCTTGAGGCAAAGGTGTTGGGGCATTTAAAGGAGTTGGGTTTTAAACAGAGTCTTTTCAATGTCAGCCTACAGCCTATAGAAAATCCTACATCTGAGCTTGGTCCCACCGGAATGGATCGTGTTGAATTTCTTTTTTCTCCCAATCCGGGTGAGTTGCCCAAACCTCTCAGGACGATCGCATCTTCTGGAGAAATTGCTCGCGTGATGTTGGCTTTGAAGACGGCTTTAGCGGAAGCCGACTCTGTCCCTGTACTGGTTTTTGACGAAGTAGATGCAAATGTGGGTGGTGAGATTGCGCTTTCAGTTGGAAAAAAAATGCGCGAAATCGGCACTAAGAGGCAAGTCATTTGTATTACGCATTTGGCACCTGTTGCTGCCAGTGGGAATATCCATTTCTCCGTGGAAAAAATGATTCAGAATCAGAGAACTCACGTTCAAGTGAATCGATTGAAAGATGAGGAACGTTTGGTTGAGTTGTCGAGGATGTTAGGAGGCCAAATGGAGACAGCCCGCAAGTACGCACAAACGTTACTACTCAAATACAAAACAAATCCCTAAAAAGAGCCGATCAGAAATGGAAAAGAGAATAATTTTACTGGTGACCCAGAATCAACACAAGGTGCAGGAGATTTCCACGATGCTGTCGGAATTCGCGCCCGAGTCCACACCTGCATATCAAGTCATCTCGCTGAAGTCATTATCCAAAGTGCCTGCAATTATTGAGGAGGGGAACACGTTCAAAGATAATTCTTTCAGTAAAAATGTATCTCTTCTGAGTTGGTTTTACACGGAAGGTGTTGAAGAATTTTGGAAGGTGTTTCCTTCAGGGAAAGGGTACCTGCTTTCAGACGATTCGGGACTGGAAGTGGATGCCTTGGGCGGAGCTCCGGGTGTTTATTCTGCCAGGTATGCGGCTCTTGAGTCAGGTGTCCCGGGCAACTCAACAGATATATCTAATAATGCTAAACTCCTTCGCGATCTGGAGTCGGTGTCGCTTCAAGATAGAATCGCTCGATTCCATTGCGTACTTTCGTTGACTGAAGTTGATGCCAATGTGGATATGGAGGACTTACTGGGGAGAACCGAATTTTTTGAAGGAGTATGTGAAGGAAGGATTGCTTTTGAGCCACAAGGCAAAAACGGTTTTGGCTATGATCCTCTTTTTATTCCGGAAAACTATCATGTCTCCTTTGCGGAGTTGGGAGATACAATAAAAAATGGCATCAGCCATCGCTCTAAAGCCCTTCGTTCATTTGTTCAATTTTTTACACAGCTTGCCAAAGGTTAATTATGTCATCCCTTTGTGATAAACAAAATGAGGCCGATCATAGGCAGATAGATATCAATAAAGTAGGAGTGAAAGGGATACGTTACCCGCTCCTGGTGTTGGATAGAGACAATGGCTCCCAGAGCACGGTGGCCGAACTGGGAATGTATGTGGATTTGCCCAGACAGTACCGTGGAACTCATATGAGTCGTTTTTTGGAGGTCCTGAATGAACACGGGAATGACTTTCATATTGATTCCATCAACATGCTGTTGGCTGCCATTCAAAAGCGTCTTAAAGCCCGTGTAGCTCACATAGAGGTGGCATTCCCATACTTTATCAAGAAGAGGGCTCCTGTCAGTAAGCAAGCGGGACTGATGGACTATACAATTCGTATTGAGGCAACATTGGATGGGGAAAAAATTGATATTATAACGATAATTAGTGCCGGGGTGACTACGCTTTGCCCTTGTTCAAAGTCAATCAGCCAGCATGGAGCTCACAATCAGCGAGGGAAAGTCACTGTCTCATTCAGGGCTGACAAGCATATTTGGTTTGAAGAAATAATAAAGATCATAGAATCAAGCGGCAGCGGCTCCCTCTATTCGCTTTTAAAACGTGTAGATGAAAAATTCGTCACTGAGCATGCCTACGAGACTCCCGTTTTCGTAGAAGATGTCGCCCGCAACGTTGCCGTTAGTTTGAATAGCCGCCCGGAGATTTCATGGTATCGAGTTGAGGCTGAAAACATGGAGAGTATCCATAGCCACAACGCCTATGCCTGCGTGGAGAAAAGTTAGACGGATTATTCTCAGCAGGTTCCACAGTGTTGATCAGACTCAAAGAGGTCCAGTATCTCTTTAAGTTTTGGAGTAGAGCCTTGTTCAATGGTTTTGCTAATGAAGTGAGAAATAAATCTCTTCACGTTCACCAGATGTTCTTGAGACTCTACAAATGCCGCTGCAACGGGATTGCTCAAAAAATAAGTACGGAGCTCTTCAAATTCCTCTACTTCCCTGGGGATTAACTCTTCCTTTCGTGATTGTTTGTCACGAATCACATTTCCCATAGCCGTGAGTGCCTCCAGTTGTTTTTTTGCGATCTCGTCTTTTTTAAATTCACTCAAATTGTGGCGCATTTCCTGGAATTCCAGGTCCTGAGCCAGCGTGTCGCAAAGCCCCTTGAGATGCAAAAAAGCAGGGCTGTTCTCAGTAAAAAACTTCATACAAGGCTCTCCTGATAAGGTTTTCTTGCGAAATCACGAATGACTTTAAGTTCCTCTTCGCCTGCGATTGTGTGCTCTTTTTGGAACTCATGCCATTCGATACTATACCCAAGCTCTTTCAATTTCTGCATTTGTTTTTTTACCGGAAGAAAGGGCAATAGAGGGTCATAGGTTCCATGAGTGATCAATATTTTTTGCTGTTTGGAAATGGAGGCTGCTCGATTAATCAGTCCTTCTAAATTATGAATATAGCCGCTGATACCTATAAGTCCTGCAAGTTTCTGAGGATAACAAAGTCCTGCTTCCAGGGTCATCAGACAGCCTTGCGAAAAACCGAACAGAAATATGTTTTCTGCGGAGAAGCCTTCACTGCATTTTTGATCAAGTAATTGGATCAGTAACTTTCTGCTTCTATCGATGCCCGGAGCTGCTTCGCCATAGATATCGTACCAGGAGTACCCCCCATAGTATTCATCGGGTGCATTTACCAGCAGATAATTCATCCAGGGCAACTGCATTTCCGAGGGCATCCAGGAATATCCGTTTATACTATCACCGAGCCCATGTAATACAATCATCAGCCATTTTGATTCCTTCTCTTTGGCGGGGACAAAATAGGTCTCTAACTTCATTCTATTCCTTACTATCCTCTCTTAAATTTTTGGTTTTACGATAATAGCTGAGTACTCCATATTTTTTTAAGCCATCCACCAGAATGTTAAGGTTGCTCATTGTCGTTTGAAATTGGATTTTGGAATCAGGGTCGCTCACAATTGTTCCCAAAATTCCTTGGGATTCATTTATTTGAGTCATCACGCTATTTAGTTTATCAGAGGTGAGAGCCAGATTGGTAAGGGTTTGGTGGATTGCCCCTTTGTTGGAACTGGCTATATCCTGGATTTCTCTTCCGGTATCTTCTAATACTTTTGCTGCTTCAGCCATATGAGCGATAGCATGCGCCAATGTGCCATCACTCCCCAGAGTTCCTTGGTTCAAATTCTTTGCCATTTCATCTATGCTGTGTGATATCTTGACCAAATTTGAAATAATATCTGAAATATTCAAAAGAGATTCATCGGTCAGAAGTTTTTTATCCAACTTTTCAATAATCCCGGAAATACTTTTAGCTGTTCCACTTGCAACGTTCATCAAGTTACCGGCTGAATGGGCGATTGCTTCGATGCTAAAAGGCGGATTACATTCCACCTTTTCGCCGTTCTGCAAATATGGAGCGTTGGTCCCCCCTGCAGTTACAGAAACATGTTGGTCTCCTAAAAAGCCGTTTTGTTCTAATCCAAATACAGCATCATTTCGTATTTTGTAGTCATCCAGAATTCTGACTTTAATGATTCCCTTTTGTCCTTCATAGCCCATGTAGATGCTTTTCACCTGGCCAATCCGGATGCCGGCCATTTGGACAGAGGCTCCCGGACGAATCCCCCCCACATTGCTTGAATGTAGTTCAAGTGAATAAGTTGGCTTAAACCAGTTGTCAATCTTCGCAAATTGAATTATCATTAATGTTAATAGTATTAATGAAAATATTAAAAATAATAAAACCTTTATTCTATTGTTTTTTTTCATAAATTACTTAAAATATAATTCTGATTTAAGACAGCGTGTTTTTATTATCTGAAATTCCGTTTACGAAATTATGGACTATAGGGTCTGTGGAAACAAATAGTTCTTTGGGTGTAGCTGTCAGATAAATCTGACCATTATGCAGCATGAAAACTTTTTCACCGATAGTTTGAGTTGTTCGCATATCATGAGTAATAACAACCGTGGTTACTCGACGTATCTCGCAGATACGCTTGATGAGTTTATCTATGCTGTCGGAAGCGATGGGATCCAATCCGGCTGTAGGTTCATCATAGAAAATGATGGTAGGTTTATGAATAATGGCACGAGCCAAGGCAACACGCTTCTTCATACCACCAGAAAGGTCTGCAGGCCACTTGGATTCAATTCCTTTGAGGTCAACAAGCTCTAAAACACTTGCGATTTCTTTGGATATTTCAGCGTTAGTGCGTTTGCCCTCCCTGTATAGAGAAAAACCGATATTTTCTCCCACGTTCATGGAGTCAAAAAGGGCAGCGCCTTGAAACATAACTGCCATTTGTCTCCGAACCTCAAGGAGTTCTCTCTCATTTAAAGCGGAAATCTCCAAATCTCCTATGAAAATTTTCCCGGCATCAGGCTGAATTAAACCTGCCATGTGCTTGAGGAGAACGCTTTTGCCACTACCGCTCCGGCCTAGAATGACGGCCGCTTCGCCTTTCTGTATCTCCAGATTGACACCGCATAAAACGGCTTGCTCTCCGAAACTTTTATAGAGGTTACAGGCTTTGATCATAACGACGCGAGGAGTTTGGAAAGTAACAAAGTGAGGAAGAAATTAAGCATTAAGATTCCGATGGAAGCCACTACAACGGTATCGGTAGTGGCTATACCGACTCCCTGTGCCCCATTTTTGCAGGTAAGTCCTTTATAGCATCCGATAAATGAAATTAGAGCGCCGAAAAAGAATCCTTTAATTAGACCCATTAATATATCGCTGACATGGGTCATTGAAACCATATTATCCCAAGAGTAAGCTGGATCAATCCCCAAGACATGAACAGCTAAAAGATAGCCGCCCAGGATGCCGACTGCAACAGCCTCGCAAACGAGAGCCGGCATGGCCAGGGTAGTTGCCGCCATACGAGGAATGACTAAATAATCTATGGGGTGCGTATTAAGGGTGCGCAGAGCGTCAATTTGCTCAGTGACCTTCATCGTTCCCAATTCTGCAGCCATGGCTGCCCCGACTCGGCCCGTTACCATCAAAGCAGCCAGGACTGGCCCCAGCTCGCTGGCCATGGCGACACTATTGACGGCCAAGGTCATGGTATCCATCCCGAATTTATGAAACTGGAAATAAGTTTGCGCCGTTAATACCAGCCCAGTAAAAACTCCAGTAACCATTACCACAGATTGTGAACGGACACCTATGGCGTAAATTTGAGAAATGATGTCACCCGCCTTCCAACTTCCCTGGTTAACGGAGGAGACTATTTCCAGAAAAAAAACCCAAATTTGTTTGATGTTATTTAAAAAATTCATGGATAGTACAACATTCGGGTGCTTTACCAAAAATTCCACGCCCCTTTCCAAATCACCCAAATTCCAAGTAATAAGTTGGTAACTCCATGCGCTGTGATCGCATCTCCCAGCCTCCCCTTGTAGCATACCAGCCCCTGATATATCAGACCACAAAGGAATCCGGCCAGCCACTCATGATGCACAAGCCCAAAGAGCAGACTGACTCCCAGGAAGGGGAGTAGAGAAAATTGGTGAAGAGGAACCTTTTCGAATTTTTCCTGAATGAGAAAACGATAGAGAAAGCTTCGATAAAAAACCTCTTCCACTAGAGGGACTAGACATGTTGCTCCAGCGATTCTGGTGAAAACAACACCCCATGCCAGCAGTAAATTATCTTCATAGAAACTAAAAGGGTTCCAAGAAGCGGGTGGTTTTAAAGGCGTGCCAGAGAGCTTGGCCCAAAGCTCTCCTGTTTTAGGATAAAAACCATCCAGACCAATCCAAATAAGAAATACAACAATTCCGGCCAACAACGCCTCCCAGCTGAAAACGGGCCGCATCTCTTTTAGTTTGGGCCACAAGTAAGCGATGAGACCGGCCACCACTACTGTTTTGAGACAATAAACCCAATACCTAGAAGACTCACCCCATTGCCCCTGCAGTGATGTTAAAAGCACAAACAGAGCAAAGGGCAGTATGCGTAATATTATAGATTTCCGGTTCATTCAAACGGACGTAAACAACCGTCCTAATGGGATGCATGGTATTAGTTGTATGTTATATATAAAAGGATATTTCGATGGATCACTTGTTTTGCTGAGAAGGGTGTTCTCCCAGAGTTCCTCCTAAATTATACGTTTGGGTGTTTGGGAGCTTCGGATCTCCCACTCCTTTTTCCATCAGAGTTTTTAATTCTTCTAGATGAGCCTGGTAAATACCGCGGGGATTAACCTGATACTTCTTACAAAGGGATGCAGCCATTCCTACTACTTCACCTATGATACCGCAAGTACGCATCACCCGGGTTGTTCCTAAGGCCACATGAGTTACACTGATGTTGCGGCCTGCGATAAAAAGATTATCTATGTTTCTGGAGTATAAACAGCGATAGGGAATAGGGTAGGGGTGAATGTTTTTATGAACGGCAATAGATTTGAATTCAGCGCCTTTGAAGTGTTCGCTGTTTTTGGGATCCGGATAGTGCAAATCAATGCTCCAAGAGGTGATGGCAGATGCATCGGGATAGAGAGTAAAATTCACAATATCATTTTCGGTCAAAATATGGTCTCCCAAAAGGCGGCGTGATTCTCTCTTGCCGGCAATATAAGCAACCCATGCCAACGAATGGTTTTTATAGGGCTTCTGGGGATGCTCATTTTTCAGGTAAGACCAGTTTGAAAAGATGACCAGCATTCCATAATCGCGAATTTTTTCGGCCTCTCTGATTTGATCCATGTTCATTCCGGTTTCCCAAGTCCACTCTCCCATTGCGACTTTCTCGAAATTGAGTTCATTAAATTTCAGCCCATACTGGAAATAAGGAAAATTAGTTTCTTTCTCATGTTCTTCGGAATACCACTGGACAGAGGCGCCTAAAGTCATTGTATCCGGTGCGTCCGGGGCCAGACTCTCATGATGGTCATCTTTAGCTTCGCGCCCCATTCGGAAATCCGCTCCAGCCAGATATCCGACGTTACCATCCCCTGTGCAATCGGCAAACAAAGGAGCGTGCAGTGATATCTCACGAGCGTTTTCAGTGTGTTTCGCCAAAATGCTCGAAATTCTGTTTTTCTTTTTTTGGACAGCAAAGACGTGGTAGTTGAGGAGAAGGGTGATGTTTGGTTCATCTAAAACAGCTTGAAGCTTTTTCTGGTCTTCATAATATTCTGCAGGACGGGCATTCCCGGCCCGGGTTGGACCAAACTCTTTTTGTAAATTCCCGAGATTTTTGTACGGCTCATTTTCAATGCGCCCACCCAGATGCACTCTTATTTCGGAGCTGTTATTTCCTCCCAGTAACGGGCGGTTCTGGACGAGTGCCACAGAAAGCCCCAATCGGGCTGCTGAAATTGCAGTGCTCATTCCTGCTATTCCACCTCCAACGACTACTAAATCAAAAGAACCCGCATTTTCAGGTTTTTTAGAAAAGCCCAGTTGTTTTTTTCGAAATTGAGCCATTTCTCGTACGTCCTGAGGAGGTGCTTCATAACGGGTCGTGAAGTAAAGGGCATCACAGCGAGCATTAAATCCCGTCAAATCGTGGAGTTGGATTTCCACTTCCCCTTTTTGAATGAAAAGTGATCCGGCCTTTTGCCACTCCCACTCTTGCCCTTGACATCCTAAAGTTCTCTCCAGCGTTTGCCCATTTACAGATATCTGGAATTTTCCGGGACCTTCATTCTTACTCCAGGGAGACGTCCAATTATAAGTTCGAACGTAAAGGGTATATTCTCCGGTTTTATTGAATACTGCTTTGGCTGTGGCATCAGCAACCGGTTGTCCCATTCCGTGTGCCATTAGATAGCTGGAGCCCATTTGATCGACAAACTGAGTATCCAGAACCCATCCGCCCTTGTGGGCAAAGCTCTCTGCTTCCAGAAATAAATCGGCAGAGGACGCTGAATAGGAGACGAAAAAGAAACAGACCAGCCAAAGATAAAAGGACTTCATAGCCACTTTGAATTGAGAGCAGAGACGATTAATCTCCACTCTCAATTCATACTCTAGAAATTACACATCGCAAATTTGGATGGCTTGGGCTAGCGAGCGAAGCGGCAGCGGGTTAGTAGGAACAAACTCTTGCCCCACGAATCCTTTAAAGCCTGTCTTCACGATAGCTTTCATGATGGCCGGATAATTCAGCTCTTGGGAATCATCTATTTCATTACGGCCCGGATTGCCTCCGGTGTGATAGTGACCAAAATATTGATGATTTCTATTGATTGTATTGATGATATCTCCTTCCATGATTTGCATGTGGTAGACATCGTAGAGTAATTTAATGCGCTCGGAGCCTATTTGTTTGCACATTTCCACGCCCCAGCTGCTATGATCACACATGTAATCTTTGTGCCCCTGGCTGTTGAGAAGCTCCATGATAACAGTGACTTTGTATTTTTCAGCAATGGGTGCAAGTTTCTTTAAACCCTTCACGCAATTTTCCAAACCCTCTTCATCAGACATTCCTCTTCGGTTACCGCTAAAGGTAATGATGTTTGGGAAACCATATTTTGCGACGACTTGAATAGCCTCCTCAAATTCTTTGAGATATTTTTCATGGTTTTCAACTTGATTCCAGCCGTTAGGAATGCTCGATGGTCCGTTACAAAGAGCACAGGTCAGACCGTATTCTTTCACTTTATCGAATTGGCTTGGGTCCAGAAGCTCTACAGATTCCACACCGATTTCTTTACAGAACTTACATAGCCCGTCAAGCCCAACACCCCCATAGCACCAAGCTGATACCGAATGGCGGATGTTGCCTTTGAGCCGGGCGCGAGAGTCATCGGCTAAAGAAGAGAGAGGATGCATGGCTGCGGCTCCCATTAGGGCAGCGCCGCCAACTACTGTTTTTAACGCCGAACGGCGAGACATATTATTCATATTCATAAATGAGTTAGTATATAATTATCTGAACTACTGCTTCCGTTGCTTCAGCTACAGAAGCATCAAATTTCTGCTCCTTGATTTCTGGAGGAGCTTTTAACTTATTTTTTACCTCCGGCAATGTTTCAAAAAGAGGCATTGCATACTGAGATCTCAGAGCATTGCGATAGGCCACATCGCTTATTCGCTGAGTTTTGAGCAAAGCTCCGACTCCTTGGTCTTCGATATTCAAAATACCCACAACTTCTCCTGATGCCGTGATGATGGGAGCTCCTGTGTTTTGTGAATTGATCAAGATGCCAATTTTAAGGAACCTGGGATCTCCTCGGATGCCAGCAGCCCCTTTGATATTTCCCTCACTCAGCTTTGGTAGCCAGGAGAGACGATCATACTCTGGGAAGCCGAGGGTGAAGACCGGATCTCCCATAACAAATGTTGCCTCCGGCGCCAAAGCTAAAGGCTTGATGGGTGGTCCAACTGTAGGGACTGGCTGCTCCTTTGCTAGGATTGACCCACTTAGAACAGAACGAATACGGTTGTCTATTTTAAGAAGTGCCAGGTTGTTATGCGTGTCTGCAATAACCACCTCTGCTTTAAAATATCCGTAGGCGGTTCTGGCATAGATGGCGGTATGGTTTATGAGTGGCTGCCAGGAAGTCAGAATATGTCCATCGGCAGTGATAAAAAAACCGGAAACCGTATTCTCGATTGGGAGATTTGCAGCCAGGGGGTCCAAGTCATCAGGGGGGCCATAGCTTTGAATAAATTGAGAAAACTGCAAACTGAGCTCCTGGCCTTCCTGAATCTGAGACTGGCTTAAGTGCTTTTCGATTTTTTGCCGCATACTGAGCGCTTGAGCATTTCCTTGCGAGGCGGAGATGTTCATCCATTTATAGGCTTCCACCGCGTTTTCCCGTACTCCATCTCCTTTATCATAACAAAGTCCCAAGTGATATTGTGCATCAGAGTCGTTGTACATTGACCCCCGCAAGAACCACTGGATTGCCTCCCGTTTGCTTTGGGGTACACCCAAACCTTGCTGGTAGAGTGTCCCTAAGCGTGTCATGGCTGGTGGATATTTATTGTCGGCGGAAACAGAGCACCAGTAGGCACTCTGTGCGCTGCTGCCAGACACTCCTCTGCCGGCAATGTAGAGGAGGGAAAGAAAATACTGAGCCCGAGGCTGTCCCAAGTCAGCTGCTTTTTTGCACCAAAGATAGGATTGGCGATAGTTTTTGGGATAGTTTTTCCCACTTTCATAGTGTTCAGCGACCCAGAGCTGAGCTTCCGGATATCCCACGTAAGCCGCTTTCTCGATATAATCAATGGCCCTTTTGATTTCTTTTTTTTCACGGGTGCTGCCGTAAATCCGAAGACCCATTTCAAAAAGAGCTTCCGGATTATTGGTATCACAGCCCAAAATGACGTTTGCAATGTGGAGGGAGTGAAAGACTGAATTGGTATGCCAGAGCTGCAGGCGTTGATCCGGAATTGGCTCCGTGATCGTTTCAACCGTAGGTGTATTTGTTTCGGGAGTTGTTTCAATGGCAGGAGTGGGCTCCACAGGTATCGGAGGCGGACCTGCAGGGGCTGGAGCAGGTTCTACAGGTGCAGGAGCCGGAGCAGGCTCTACAGGTGCAGGAGCCGGAGCAGGTTCTACAGGTGCAGGAGCCGGAGCAGGTT
>CAZSTC010000032.1:0-27618 GCA_964609795.1 uncultured Verrucomicrobiota bacterium | reverse complement strand
TGCAACCACTTGCAACCACTTGCAACCACTTGCAACCACTTGCAACCACTTGCAACCACTTGCAAATAGGGCCCGCCAGTTTTTCCTTGATTGGGGCATCAAAAAGAGAGAGGATACACCCCACTGTATTCGATATGAAAAAGCATTTAATGATCCTGACCGGCGCAGCGGTAATTACCGCAGGCGCACTGTCGTCGTTCGCCCAAACCAACCCTTTCCTGGGTAAATGGGCGCTCACTATCCCCGATGCCGGCGCCGGCTGGCTCGAAATCAAAGAGGCCCCTGGTGGCTACCTGGATGGCTCCATTCTCTGGGTCGCCGGCAGCGTCGTGCCTCTGGATAGCGTCCTTATCTCCGAAGGCAGAGAAGGCAATCAGACCCTCACTGTCGTCCGCATCAACGAGGTCGAACGCAAAGATGCTCAGGGCAAAGTCGTCCGCGTCCAGAAATACCCCGAATTCATCATGGGCTTCATGGGCGATTCTACCGATTCCTTCAATATGACCCGGATCGACCCCAAGCGGGACGGCAAAGGAATCACGATGTCGCAGCTCACTGCCCAGAGAATTCCACCGCTCCCCCCGGCACCGGACCTGAAAAACCTTAAATTCGGCGATCCCGTCGAGCTCTTCAACGGCAAAAACATTGATGGCTGGCGCTTGACCGATGAAAATGCCGTCAATGGTTGGTTCGCTCAGGACGGAATGCTCGTCTGCGATCCCAAACAGGAAGAAGGCAAACCCCATAAAAATTACGGCAATTTGAGAACCGATGCCGAGTTCGAAGATTTCAACCTCACACTCAAAGCGAAAGTCGAAAAGGGTGGCAATAGCGGTATCTACCTGCGCGGCGTCTGCGAAATCCAGGTTGCCGATACCTATGGCCGCCCGTCCGATCCCCATAATATGGGCGCTCTCTATAGCCGCATCACTCCCTCCGTCGCTGCCGAAAAACCCGCAGGCCAATGGCAGGAGTTCGATATCACTTTCTGCGACCGCCACGTCACGGTCAAGCTCAACGGTGAGACGATTATCAATAACCAGCCCGTCGAGGGTTGCACCGGCGGCGCTCTCTGGGCCGATATCACACGCAAGGGGCCTCTCTATCTCCAGGGTGACCATACCGGCGTCATGTACAAGGATATCAAGCTGCGCCCGATCCTGAAGTAATCCACATGAGAGGACGCCTCTCCCGGCAAGCCTCTCTCTGAAAAAACCGAAAGTCCCATCGGCCTGGAAACCGGTGGGACTTCTGTTTTCGCTTTGGAATCGAAAGCTATTTCTCTTTGGCTTTGCCCGAGAGCGATTCGTGATCCGCTTCCTCTTTAGCCTTGGGCGCCGGTGCAGATTTGAGCGGGACTCCGTTCTCATCCACCACGATATCGACCGGCACCTGTATCGTCCGCCCGTCGCTCGTCGTCACATACTGCCACTGCCGCACCACGTGCGTCCGCGTATTGAATACTTTGCCCGTCACCGCCGCAGCTCCTTCTCCAACGCCCGCGACAAAACCGGCCGTATTCCCGACCACGCCGCCCACAGCGCCTCCCACAGCTCTTCCGGCTGCAGGACCGGGCTGGTTTGGATTCGTCACGCCCATCTTATTCGGATCCGAAGCGCATCCGCTCAATACCAGCGCACCCAGAGAAACCAGAACCGCCGCAGGTAAGATATTCTTTAAATATTTAAAACTCATAAAATGAACTCTCCATTCACAATCTAATGTAGGCCCTTTACTCCTGAACGTCAACACTGGCCTTCTTTTCCTCGGGGCATCTGAAAAATTTCTGAAAAAACTTGAAATTTCAGAACAAAAATTGTTGCCAGAATTTTTCTATTCCGTTAGAATACCCACAGTTTAGACATTCTTAACCACTACTGATTATGCTAAAGCTAGAGATCATAGAAGAAATTAAGCCCCTCTTGGATCGGGCGCTGGCTGAAATACATAAAAGCGATGTTCTCGAAAACCGCAAAATTATCAATCGCGCAATCGCCCTATTCACCCAGGAGTTGGAAACCTGTTCCCAGGCAGGACAAGTCGTACTCAATTCTGCACGCTACGGTGAAATCCTCATGTACTCTCTCCACGAAACCAACTACTCCCTCTTCTCTTCGGTCGTGGAATTATTGCAGTGGCACATGCTCGAGCAAAGCCATCATACCGGCTTCCTCTGGGCTATGACTGTCCTGTTGGAGCGCATTAACGATTTAAAGCTCTTTAAAAAAATCCTCGATCTGGGCCTCATCCATGAGACCCTGCGCGAGATAAACAATCCGCAGCCCAAAGCCAAAGCAAAGAAGACAACCAAGGCGAAGTCAAAAAACGTTGCTAAGGTCAAAACGACTGCTAAGACGAAGGTTGCAAAAAAAAGTACTAAATAAAAGAGATGACAGCAAAAGCCATTAAAGCCGCTACAGCGAAAGCTCCGGCTAAAAAAACGTCAGCTGCTCCGGCCAAAGCCGCCAAGGCACCTGCTAAAAAGGCGACTGCTCCAAAGGCACCTGCCAAAAAGGCTGCCGCCCCTAAGGCTGAAGCGCCTAAAACTAAGGCACCTGCCAAAAAAGCCGCTACCCCCAAAGTAGTCGCGCAAAAGGCAGCCGCTCCCAAGACGGTTACCAAAAAGGCCGCAGCGCCCAAAGCCTGCGCCCTCAAAGCAACTGCTCCAAAGGCACCTGCTAAAAAAACCTGTGCCAAAAAAGCCAAGGCCTAGTGCCTGGATTGAGTACAGGCTCGCGTTTCCTCTTCTGGGAAGCCGGCCTCATCTCGCTTTTTTAACAGTCAACGCTCCTTTTCCTGAAAAGGGAGCGTCTCTTTTTTGGATAATTTCCCCCGTTTAAACCAACCGCTCTACCCGCTGCTCCGCCTGTTCCACCCGCAGAAAAGCGGCTATCCGCTCCGCAGTTTCTCCTCCTGCTTCCAGTCTCAGCTCCGGCGCGATCTCTGCCAGGGGCTCCATCACGAAGCGCCGCAGAACCGCCCGCGGATGCGGGATCATTAGCCTGGGCCCGCTCCGCCGCTCGCCCCGGAAGTAAAGAATATCCAGGTCGATCTTCCTCGGCGAATTCCTCGGCACTCCACCGACCCGGCCTCTCTGTCGCTCATATTCCTGCAGGAGTTCTAGCAACCTCTCCGCATCAATCTCGCTCCCAAGCCTCAGCCCTGCGGCCGCATTGTGGAAATCCCCGCTTCCTTCCGGGCACCCCACCGGCGAAGAAATCCAGAGAGAAGACTCCGCCCATGCGCTCGTCCCCAGCCCCTTCAGAAAGCCCAGCGCCCTGCGAATCTCCTCTTTCGAGTCACCCAGGTTCGAACCCAGCCCCACATAGATATCCGGCAAGTGCATCTTCATTTCTATCCTTTACCCATTTTTTGCCTTTTACAAACAGCCCCTTCAATATAGGATATCCAGCGGTTATGGAAAGAAAAAGTATGGACATCAAGGGCCGACTCGAACAATGGTGTGACGAAGCAATCGTGGTTCTCTTCGCTGCTGTTCTGATTCTTATGCCCACACTTTTTGGCGGAACCTATACGGGGGCCTTTGTCGCTACCGAAATTCTGGTCGGTTCCTCTTTGATCCTATGGGGCTTGAAGTTATGGCTCAAATCTTCTCACCGCCTCTTCTTCACTCCCACCGTCTGGGCCGTTCTGGGTCTGACCGCCTATGCCGCCCTTGAATACATGCGCTCTCCCATCGAGTTCAGTACCCGCCAGGAGGTAATGAAAGCCGTCCTTTACTGCTCGGTCTTTTTCATTTTCATCAATAATTTAAGGCGAAGAAGGCACATTAAAACTTTCGCCTTCTGCTTGATCGGTATTGCCACCCTTATCTCTTTCTATGCCATCGCCCAGTTCCTTTCAGGCTCCACGCAAATCCTCTGGGAAACCCAGGCCCCCATTTACGCTCACCGCGCCTCCGGCACCTATATCTGCCCCAATCACCTGGCCGGCTTCCTCGCCATGGTCGTCCCTCTGGCTCTGGCTCTGACCCTTGCCGGACGCCTGGAGCAATACCAGAAGCTTCTCCTCGGCTTTGCAACCATCATCATGCTGGCCGGCGTCGCCGTGACCATCTCCCGCGGCGGATATGTCGCCGCTCTGGCCGCCGTAGCCGTCGTCCTGGGCATCTTTTTCCAGCGACCCAAGTACCGCATTCCCTCTCTCGTAGTGGCCGGCCTCCTGGCCTGCGGCATGATCTGGTTCTTCATGAGCTCTCCTCCGGAAATCGGCTCCCGCTTTGAGCAGTTGACCCATCCCAACCAGCTCCAGGAGGGCCGCGGCGCGCTCTATCAAGCCAACCTCAAAATGGCCGCTAAAACACCCCTTCTCGGATGGGCCCCGGGCACCTATTCCACTGCCATCCACCAGTTCCTGCCCGAAAATATCCAGAGCGATCCCCTCTATGCCCATTCCGATTACATCCAGTTCTTTATCGAGTGGGGACCCGTCGGTCTGCTCGGCCTCTTTACCCTCATGACCCTGGCCGCTATCGGCGGAACTCAAGCCTGGAAATACGTCCGCCAGAGAGGCAATTCTCTCAACCCGCGCGACAGCACCCGTACCGCCCTCTTCCTGGGAACCGCAGCCGGCCTCATCGCCATCTCCCTCCATTCCCTGATCGATTTCAACATGCACATCCCGGCCAATGCGATTGTCGCCGTCGTGCTCCTGGCTTTCCTGGTCAGCTCGTTGCGCTTTTCCAAAAAGTCTTACTGGCTTAAGCAATCCATCCCAATCCGCATCATCGCCACCCTTTTCATCCTCCTCTTTGCCGGCGCACTCTTCTGGAATAGCAGCCTCACTTTCAAAACCTGGTCCCTCACTTCTCAGGCTGCCGATCCGGAGCTCTCTCTCGCCGGCAAGGCCGAGATTCTCAATCGTGCCCAGGCTTTGGACGAACAAAATTGGAAAATCGCCCTCCAGCGCGGCAATCTCCTCCTCCATGACGCCCTCTCTCAGGAAGACTCCGAGGTACTCGATTGGGATCTCTCCCAGGCCGCCAAATCCTATCAATTGGGCCTCAAACAAAATCAGCTCGAATACAGGCTCTTTGGAGGTATGTCCATGGTCCTCACCCTCATGGGAAAATATGACGAAGCAATGCCCTGTTCCGAAAAAATGATGAAGCTCCGTCCCAATGGCTCCGATACCTCCGCAATCTATGGCTGGTGCGCCCTTTATAGAGGTGATTACGACCTGGCCGTCAAGTACTTGGAGCGCTCCATCCACCTCAAAAACGAGGGGAACGATTTCGCCAAAGATTGGTATGAAATTGCAGTCAGGCGCCTGGATGCAGAAAAAAACCTGAATTAATGCAAAAAAAACCTTTTCAGCTATTGACCTTCCTTGCTTTTGGAGTTAATATTCCCAAGGTTTTGGGTATCGTCGGTTACAATGGCGAATTTAAACTAGTGTAGATTATGAAAAAGATCGTTAAGACTTTTATGGTGAGTGCAACCCTCGTGGCTGCTCTCTTAGTAGCGGTAGCGGCGCAGGCTAAGGATGCTACCCTGACAGGTGCGACGGGTACCGTTGAGAGTTTGGGCAAGGGCGGAACTTGGCAGAGTGTTTCTGTCAATAAGTCTGTCAAGGTCGGCTCAACACTCCGCACCGGCAGCACGGCCGGTTCATTGGCTTCATTCCGTCTCCCGAATGTGGATGGTTTAATTGTTCTCAACGAAGCCACAACTCTGACTCTTTCAGAAGCCTCCAGCAAAACCGTCAGTGGCCAGAATGTCTCTGACACGGTTCTTTCCCTGGCCGCAGGTCGCGTCACAGGTAAAGTAGGTGGTTTGAACGGTGCTTCCAGCTTCGTTGTGAAGACACCTTCCAAGAACGTCGTTGTCAAAGGTCAGAACGCTGAGTTCTCCGTTGGTGCTGATGGTTCAGTGACCGTCACTCGTGGAACCGTCGATGTCGGAACCGGTGGCCAAATGGTCGCCGTTGCCGCAGGCCAGACTCTGGCTGCTAATGCAGCAGCCCCCGTCGCTTCTCAGCCGGGTGATCAGGCCAGCATCGCAACTCAGGTTGCCTACGGTAGCCGTACAGGTAACACCGATGGTGGAACTCCTCCTGCGGGTGATGCTTTAGGCGAACGTGGTCTGACCAATCCTCAGTTCCACGATATCTATCTCGCCGATGGATTCCTGGATAATGTAGAAAGAGGCACGCGTTCCTCGGTCAGTCCCCTCAAGGGCGGTAATGCTCCTGAGCCGATGACTCCTGCTGCTCCCTCGAGCCCTGCAGTCTAAGAGCCCGATATCTTTAATTTTTATATCAAAAAACCCCGGATTTTTCCGGGGTTTTCTTGTTTTACAAACTCTCGCTTTTTCTTCTCTAAGAATTCAAATATCCCTCCGCCCGCGCAATCCCGATAACATCCTCGCGCAGCACTCTGGCCGCTTCCTTCCGGTTTTCAGGCTTCTCGAGCGTCTTCCCGAATACCAGCTTGGCTTCTATTTTCGGAGTGCTCATCAACCGAATCAGATGCGGCACAAAACCCATATCTCCCCAGAAGCATACATGGCTCTCTATCCGGTAGGGCTCGGGCACTTTATACCCCACCCACGCACCCGTGATGGGGAAACCACCCTCCACCGCCGGCTCGAAAAGCGATGAATAAAACGGGCGAATCTCATGGCTGTCCGTACTGGTCCCCTCCGGAAAAACCACCGCCACCAGTCCCTTCTCGATCACCGCCCCAAAAGCCTCTGCAACACGCTTCACATCCCCCCGATGCTCCCGCGATACATAGAGAGTCCCGGCCAGACTCGTCACCCAGCCCACGATCGGCCACTTCCTCACCTGGCTCTTCGACACGAACACCGTCTTCACCTGTGCCGCGATCACCAGCACGTCCAGGTAGCTCACATGCGTAGAAGCCAGTATTCCACGCTCCGGTATCTTCCCCTCGCAGCTCCACTCCACATCCAGCGATTTCAGAACCCTCCTGCTCCAGCGCTGCAGCCACTCAGCCTTGGCCGGGTAATCCTCATGCAGCCCAGCCTTCCGGACGCTCCGCCGATAATCCAATACGGCCCGCAGGATCTCCCGGCTGAATCTGAAAAATTTTCGAATCACTCTCAGTGTCTTCTTCATACAAAACCAATTCTCCCCAAAACCATCCCCTCTTCCAAGCTGTTTTTACTCTTTGAATTTTCTCCTCATCTTGTTTAAACTCCGCTCAGTGATGAAAAAAATCTCCCTCGATAAAATTGTCACCCATTGCCAAAGCCTTCTCCGCGTCTCCGAGTTCGAAGACTGGTCCCAGGCGATAAACGGTCTCCAGGTCGCCAACTCCGGCAAAGTCACCCGAATCGCCGCCGCCGTCGATATCAGCCCCAATACCCTCCGGATGGCCTGCGAAATCAAAGCCGATCTCATGCTGGTCCATCACGGCTTCTTCTGGAGCGGCCTCCAACCCTGGATCGGTGGGCGCTATGAAATGATCCGTGACATGATCCAAAACGATATCGCACTCTATAGTGTCCACCTGCCTTTGGATGCTCATCCCAAAATCGGCAATAATGCCCTCCTGGCACAGATGCTCGGCCTCAAAACCGTTAAACCCTTCATGAAGTTGAAAGGCCAGACGATCGGCTTCCGGGGCACCCGCAAAATCCATCGCGAAAAACTCAAATCCCTCCTCGAAGAAAAACTCGGTTCCCCCTGTAAGCTCCTCCCCTTTGGCCCGGAAACCTCACACTCCATCGGCGTCGTCTCCGGCGGTGCAGGCGAGGAAACACCCGATGCCCATTTCGAAGGCGTCGATACCTACATCACCGGCGAAGGCCCTCACTGGACCTGGGGCACAGCTCAGGAGCTCAAAATCAACGTCATCTACGGCGGCCACTACAAAACGGAATCTTTCGGCATCCAGGCTCTGGCAGAAAACCTCTCCAGGAAATTCTCACTCCCCTGGCATTTCCTCGACGACCCCTCGGGTTTGTAATATCTTCTGAATCGCCAGATTCCCCAGACACAACCCGAATACACCCGTCACCGCAACGGAGCTGGGCAGCGGCGCCTTTGCTCCGGTATCGCCCATGCCATGTCCTATCTCCGGCTCCGCCCGCTCTTCCGCAAGCAAAGAGAGCGCCTTCTCCCGGCTGTAAACACACTCCAGTCCGCCAAAAACTTTTTCCTCAATCCCCAGCTCCTTAAACCTCCTGCGCAGGTTCCTGGCCATCGGACATCCCGTGACCTCTCCCAACTTGCCCGCACGCACCTGGGTCGGATCCTGACGCCGCGCAGCCCCCATGCTCGAGTACAGCGTGAACCCTCTCTTTAGCGCCTCGGCGATCAACGTCACCTTTCCTTCCAAAATGTCAATAGCGTCCAGGATCACCTCCGGTTCTCCCTTGAAAATTGGCTCCGTGTCAGCCGCCCTCTCTACCTTGAGCTCCAGCGTCTCCACACGGCATTCCGGGTTGATATCCAGCACACGCTCCCGGGCAACCTCCACTTTCTTCCTCCCCAGTGTCGATTCCAGCGCAATTAACTGCCGGTTGATATTGCTCGTCTCCACAAGATCGAAATCTACCAGTTGGAGCTCACCCACGCCGCTGCGCGCCAATGCCTCCACGGCAAAGCTCCCCACGGCACCGATCCCCACGACCGTGACCCGAGCTCCTTCCAGCCGCTCAAGTCCCATTTTACCGATCATTCGGTAAAACCGATTGAAACGAACCTCTCTCTGAATTCCTTTACCCATGGCTCGTCTTCAAAAATCTTTCCAGATTGGATCCGATCAACTCCTCAAGCTCCTTCTCCGGCACACCCAGTAAAGCGCTCACTCCTCCCAGAATCAGCCTCAAATCCGCCGGCTCACTCCGCGCTTTTCCGGATTCATCCTTCAAAATCCCGGTGCGGTACGGCTCCGGTGCCGCCAAATCCGGTGCGTCCGTCTCCAGCAACAGCCGATCCGGCTGCATCCCCCAAAGCGCCTCCAGCGCATCACGTCCGCGTTGGTTTTTTTCATACAACACCGTCCCGGCAAAAGAAAACCATCCTCCGAGCTCCACCAGTTTCTCCAGAAGCTCACAGCCCCCATTGTAAGCGTGAAAGTGCATAGCCGGCGGCAACTCCTTCTTCGGAATCTTTTTGAGCACCCCCAGGAGCCCCTCCCAGGATCGAACGCAGTGCACCGTGACAGGCCTCCTCAGAAGTCCTCCCAGCCTCAGATGCTCACGAAAAAACGCCTCCTGTACTTCCGCACTCCCCGAGTCATGATAGAAATCCAGCCCTGTCTCCCCGATAATTGCCTCCGGGTACCGCTCTAGCCGGGACGCCAGCCGTTCTTCCCAGCCGCCGGAAACCTCCTTCACATACCAGGGATGAATCCCGAAAGCTCCGACGACCTCGCCCGGATAAGCCTCCACTAAAGCGGCTATCTCCTCCCAGTCGTTCTCACAGGCCGCATTGCAGAGCATTCTGTCTACCCCGGCCTGCCGCGCCCGAGCCATGATCACCGGGATCTCTGCAAACTCCTTAAAGCTGTATAAATGATTATGCGCATCAATCATATTCCACCTCTCGTCCGAGCTCTGGCGGAGGCGTGCCGCAAGCGCACTAGCCCACTGCAGCAAGGCTCAGCAGGATCAAAAGCTCCAGCACCATCAGGACGCCCCCGCCAACCCATAAAGCGTATTCCATCCACTTCAGTGAACGCTGCTCCATAGGACTGCACCAGAGCTCCAGACGCACGCTTCCCAGCCTCACCTCGTCCCCCACGCGCATGATCGCCTGAGAAACTTTCTCGTCATTGACCTGCACTTGCCCGGTACCCACGGTCCGGAGCACCACTTTATCTGCTTCCTGTGCGATCTCCAGGTGCTTATCCCAGACACCATCCTCCAAGAGACACAAATCACAGTCAGGAGCACGTCCCACAAAAAAGGGAAAATGGCGCGCCACAACTGACTGACCCGCCATTTTCCCGTTTAAAATACGAAGCTCTATCATGGATACCCGGGTACTCTCTACCCAAAATCCGCTTCTCGAGCCCTAGCGTTTGGGCACGTCGATGATATCTCCGGGCATAATCGGAAAATCTTTCGATGAATCCCGTTCGATATCCCGAGCGTTTACTCGCCGGGTGTACTTGCCGTCGGCGCTCGTCACCCGCACCCGTGTCTTGGATGCGAAGGTCGAGTAGCCGCCCGCCACCGCTATGGCGCGTGAGAAAGTCATGCTCGGAATATATGGCGACTTACCCGGCATCTTTACCTCACCCGTCACGTAGAAATAACGTGCCTCGGATGAAACCGTCACCACATGTCCCCGGTAGTATTTGCCGTAAAGCTCTGTAAGCTCTTTTTGAACCAGGCTCTGTGTTTTTCCCTTGGCCTCATACTGTCCCACCAGGGGCAGCGTGATCGTACCGTCTTCGCGAATGCGCTCCTGATGAGGATCGGGCGGTTTGGGTACACCGGTAATGATTACCGTCACCACGTCATTCGCCTGCAATGTATCCATCGACTGCTGCGCAGAAGGGGGCATCGCCGGCGGCTCATTTTTTGAGCCGAAAGTATCACACCCGCTCAACAAAGAGACCGCTGCCACCAGAAGTGTCAAAAACACCAATCCTTTTTTAATCAACTTCAAACTATTCATTCTTCCGTCTTGATTTTCACTTTCTGCCATAAATCACTCTTAGTATTTTTTAATACCGCCGGCATTTTCATCAGGCGAATCCGTTGCCGTGGGCACAACTTCGCCTTGGGCCTCGCCTTGAGCTTCCGGCGTCACTTCGCCTTCAGCCTTCACAGCAGCGCCCTCTTCCTTCTTCGCAGCGTCGCCCTTCTTATCGCGTCTTCTCTTGCGGCGGCGTCCTTCATAGCCGTATTCTCCGCTGCTGCTATGGTGGCCGCCGTAGCCGCCCTCAGAATCATAGTTCTTGCTGTAGTAATCGTAGTAGTAGCCGCTGTAGTAATAGTAGTAGCTGTCCTGATTGATGCTGATGTTGTTCAGCACGATGCCCAGGAGGTTGCCGCCCACCTTCTCGACCGTCTGCTTGGCTCGCAGCGTCATCGATTGCGGGTACTTGCGATGCTGCACGACCAGAACCACCATGTCCACCAGGCTCGCCAGCACAGATGCGTCCGAAACACCCATGATCGGAGGTGAATCGAAAAATACATAGTCATAACGCGTCCGGACCTCTTCAAAGAATTCCTTCATCCGCGTCGAGTTAATAATACCCATCGATGTCGAGGCTAGTTTACCCGAAGGTAAGAAATCCAACCCCTTGATCGGCGAAACCAGAATCACCTCTTCCAGCGTTTTCTGCTTCAACAAATAACTCGTCAAACCCTCCGCATTGGATACGCCCAGAATCCGGTGCAAACTCGGCCGGCGCAAGTCAGAGTCAACCAGGAGAACCCGGTTGTCATTCTGCGCGAATACCGTCGCCAGATTCATAATCGTCGTCGACTTACCTTCTGCCGCACCGCCGCTGACCACCGTAATCGTGTTCATGGTTTCGGCCTTGCGTCCAAAAAGAATATTCGTTCGTAAAACTCGGTACGCCTCCGCATACGCAGCTGTCGGGTCATCTTTCAAATACCCAACGTTCTGCGGGATAATACCGATCACGCTCGCGCCCAGCGTCTGTTCCACTTCATCAATCGCCTTGAAGGAAGTATCCAGATACTCAACAAAGAAAGCAAATCCGACACCGCCCACAAGACCCACAATGATTCCAAGGAGGATGTGTAGCTTCATATTCGGCTCCACCGGCTTCAAACCGGGCTCAGCCGGATCGGTCACCTGAACGATCGAAGCTCTCGGAATTTCCCGTTCAATGTTTTCAGTCCCCAGGCGAAGTTGCAATAAATTACGGAGCCTGGTCTCATTTTCCAGATCGCGCTTCGCATTCCAGTAGGGACGATACTTGGCCGAATTCACAGCATCCAGCTGTTTGGCCTCATCAAGCATCTTCTGATTAGCCTCAGCCTGAGCACGCAGCGTCGCCGCGCGGGACCTCAAACCGCTAATTGAGCTTTTTACCCGTTCGTCAATCTGTTGGTTGATCGTTTCCAGAACATTGTTCAACCTCTGAACATCCGGGTGATCCTCCGTGTAAGAGACGTCAATATTGGACAGCTCCTGCACAGCAATGTTTTTCCTGCTGATGAGATCATTCAATACCATATCGTTCGGGTTGGCTCCCATCAGGGACTCAAGCTTCTTCTCGTCGTCCAGGGATTCAAGTTCAAGCAGAAACTTCTCGAGCTGTGAGCACTGCCCCTCCAGCGAAAGCCGTTCCATGTCCAGCTTGCGAACTGCTTCGGGCTCCAGAGTCGGCCCCATCGCTCCCTGCCCCTCGGCAATATAATCGGAAATCTTCAATTCCAGCCTGAGTGCATCCACTCTATCCTGCAACTCTTTTACCCGACCTTCATACTCTTCAAGCGTCTGGGTGAACGTCTTTGCTGTCTGTTCAGAAATCTCTTTGTATTTTTTCAGTCGATCTTCCCGATACGCAGAGGCAATCGTATTGGCGATCTCTGCCGCCTCCATCGCGTCCTTACTCCGCACACTCACCTCGATAAGCTCCGTGTTTCGGAATTGGCGCACATCCATATCATTGAGCAGCTTGTAGTACGCCCTCTGCAGCGATAGATTGGGAATGTTCTCACGCGCGCTCCAGCGGCTGATCAGATTCAGATTCGTGATCACACCGTAGAGCACACTCTTGGATTTAATCACCTCAAACTCAGTCAACACGAAATAAGGATCATAACCGGTGTTGCGAGCTCCCTCGTAAAGCCCGGCGACATCCGTATCCTTACTCACTCGAATGCGAACCAAACTCTCGAACTTCTCCGGCAAAAGGAACGTCAATCCGACCGTGGTCGCCAATACAAGGGAAAAAATACCCACAACCATCAGTTTGCGGGCTCGAATTACTCTCCAGTAATCCAAAAAATGTTGTGCCGGCTCGGCACTCTGTGCTGTCTTCGAAAAAGGTTTTTTATCCATGCTCTAAAAAAAAAGAGGCCAGACAACTATTCCAGCCTCTTGTTGAATTCTATATCGTCTTTGCTTTTAAAGCTCCCCAGAGATTAATAGGTTGCTCTCAGACCCAAGGTCACGCGATTGCGGTCGTAATCCCGATAATCAATATTCGAGGTAAGATTATCATAGGAGTAGCTCAGGTCCACAAAAGTCCCGACCGGGCAGTCAAACCCTGTAATCCGATAGGAAAGTGAGGGTCCGATGCTGAAATAATCATCATGCGTGTCGCCGCTGGAAGCGTAACTCGGTGCCTCTCCATAAGAAGAATGCTGATAAACACCGCTAATAGCACCCTCAAGACGAGGCGTAATCATATGACGAACGGAAGCGAACAGGGTCGTGACCTCTGCTTCCATCGCACCCCATTGCGAAGCGCCGATCTCGTGGCGAATACCCAACTGTGCAGTACCGTTTTCGTGATATTCCCAACGGAAAATGCTCTCAACAAACGGATTGACCGCATCATCGTTCAAATCCAGCTTGCCGCCGGGAGCCAGTATGCCTGAACCTGCAGGTGATTCATACCAGTAGCCCTTGCTGCTGTAATCCTCAACGTTCTGGAAGGAGGTGTACTGAACACCCAGGCGGGTCGTCCAGTCGATCCCCTTATCCAGAGTCAGGCGATAGCCCAAATATCCGGAGTGGCTCAAACGATCATAAAGATCGCTGCCGTAGGTCGCACGCAGACCAGTCACATCATACAACTTGGTCCCGTTTTTTCCGTAAAGTTCCCTTGTTCCCGAGCCGTCATAATCAGCAAGATTCATCTGATAGCCCACGAAGAAACGGTTCACATCATCCAGATCATAGTACAGGTCGATGTGAGGGGTGTGCTCCATGCGATTAAGCACGAATGCGTAGTCGTCATTCTCGAAATCCCAGTATGCGTTCCGATAACCCACTTCAAAGCCCATATCCTCATAGTATTTGACACCTAAGAGAATCTCGGCAAAGTTGCGGATGTTATTACCCTCAGCGCGCGTCATGAATTGCTGACCGGCGAAATCTGAAAGAAGTTCAGGCTCCTGCGCAACAGCAAAAGAATCAGACAACTCCAAACGGACATTATCCGAAAACTGATGGTTGAAAACCGCATCCACTAAATGGGATTGATCATCCTTCGGACTGGAGCGGTCACCATAATAGGTATAACCATATTCATAACGGATGCTTGCCAATGTTTTGTCGTCCTGATACTTCAGTCCAACTGAAGGAACTATCTGAAAACCAAAGCTATCCTCGGGTTTTACTTCAACTCCAGAAGGTAGAGTACCCTTCCAACTGGATGTGATGTTGTCGTCATAGAAACCACGAACAGACAGGGATGCGCTTAACCACGGCAGAGACTTCTCACTGCTCTCTAACTGAGCTTGCGCAAAAACTCCTTGTGCTCCTGCCAACCCCAGAGCCACGGCACCCACAGATGCAATAATCTTTTTCATATTAAAAAACTGTCGTTGTTTTAAGTTGTTTCGTTAATCCAACCACCGTTACCGGGGCTATCTTCGCTCTTTTCCCCGGGAATGTCAACGGATAATCGGAAAAAAATTCCATTTTTTTATCCCCCCCGCTATTCAACCAGTCTCCATCGATCCCACTCTGATAAAAGCAGTTGATCCGGAAGCAGATCTGCAAGCGCATTTTTCAAAGGAAAAGTTCCGGGAAGTTCTCCGCGGGTGTAAAACCGCGTCACTATCCCTCCCCAACTCGGTTCTGAGCTCCCAAATTGACTCAGTTCACTCAAAAACCTTCGGTCCAGCGTCAGCTGTGTTAAATATAAACCTTTGATTGGAGAAATACTATCGTTAATTTTAAAAAATTCCCGGTCCGGGTCCAACGGCAAATTGATCGACGCATGTCGACCATACCACGCAACCGCCCAGGGCATGTCCGTCGCGAACAACTCATCCCCCCGGTAAAAATCGCTGATCCTCGACACCGTCTGAGGATGATACGGCGGCCAGACCAGGGGATACGGTGTCGGAGGCAAGAGTGCCAGCCAGAACGGCAAACTCAGCACGGCCCCCGTAAACCAGACGATCAGAGTCCGAATCGGCTTGAGCTCATAATTGATCTGCTCGATCAGCGTAAAAATAAAGGCCGAACCGAAAACGAACACGATCGGTAAAAAAACCATCAGGAGATTCTCGCTGTGAACCGACGAACCCGAGTCACTCAGACCAGTCCGAGTCGCCGCCTGCACCACGGCTACCAGTAGGATACAGACGACCAGTAAAAATCGCGTGCTGTTCAATCCCCTCTTCACGAACGGCAGTAATATCCCCGCCAGAAAACAAATCGTCAGCCAGGATTCTCCCATCCCGGGAATACCGCTCCGAATTACCTCTGCCAGATTCTGGAGCAGCTTCTGCGTGTATTCGTTGAATTCGGGCCCGTAGTATACCAAAACATCCGGCGTCGATACCCGTTCCAGGATATCCCCTCCCAGCTTGGTTGTTCCCACCGCCGGCGCATAGGTCGCCAGACCGAACGGCAATCCGCTGACCATGATATTCCTCGCTACCCACGGCGCCAGTACCATCCCGAATACCAGGAGAACCATCGCCCCGGCCAGAATCTTGCGTCCGCTCCGGGCTCCCTGCATCACGTACCAGACCACCGGTATCACCAGCCACCCCAGGGCATACTGGTTGAGCGATGCCAGCCCCGCCAGTAATCCGATGAGGGCTCCCATCCCCAGCGTCCAGCCCACCCCGGGAATATTCTCCGTGTCATTCACGTTCTCTGTGATGTTCGCCATGCGAAACGATACCAGAGCATGAAAAAGACAAAGAAGAATCACCATCGAAAGAATCGTCGGCAGGCCGCTGATGGAAAAGCGCCAGATTAATTCATTTAGGAAAAGCATCACCGCAGCAAAGATACCTATCTCACGGTCAAACAACCTTTTCCCCAAACTGAACGTCAGGAACACCGCCGCCAAAAGCAATATCTGGTTAAAAACGCATATCACGATCTCCGGTAAGTACCTCATGTCCTTACTCTGCGGAACATATTGAATCGGAACCCCCATGAGCGATGCTCCCTTGAACGCCCCGGCCAGGAGCACCGGGTAGAGCGGCGGGTTGACGATATCCGGATGGCTGCCGATCTTCGCGTCTCCGCCCGTCTTTTCCTTCACGATTGCCAGGCTCGAGATCCTCAGGTAATCAGTTACATATCCCCTGCCCTGTGAGATATTCCGTGCCAGTTGCGCCATATCCATCGCTTCGGGATTGCTCAGGTTCTTATATTCACGCAACCCGTAAAAAGAAAAAAAGCTTCCCACCAATAGAAAAAGAATCACCCGCCGCCACCAGCGCATCGCTCCCTCTCCGTCCAACACGTTTACCAGCTCTTGAGCCGTCTTCATCTTCAACTAGTCCTTTTGTAATTGATATTCCCTTAACTTCCGATGCAGCGTCCTGCGACTGATCCCCAACTTCTCGGCCGCCCGCGTCCGGTTTCCGAAAGATTCTTCCAATGCTCTCATGATGAGTAATTTCTCGGCCTCTTTCACGCTCGGAATTGAAGCCGGGAAATCTCCCACTTCAAAACGATGCTCTGAAACCGATTCGCTCCGGGCTTTCCCCGGGGCTGCCGACTCAGTCTGCCGCTGCGGCCTCCACTCTTTCACGCTCGGAGGCAAATCCCGAATCTGAACCGCCGAACCGCTGGCGAAAATCACCGCATGTTCCAGGCAGGCCCTCAACTCCCTCACATTCCCCGGCCAGGGATAGCGCCTCAAGAGTTCCAGCGCATCCCGACTCAAATGAGTCACCGCTTTCTGATTCTCCTTGGAAAACTCCTTCAAAAACTTTACCGCCAGTAACGGTATATCCTCCGACCGATCCCTCAAGGGCGGCATCATGATCTCGACCACCCGCAGCCGGAAAAACAAATCCTCACGGAACGTCCCCTCTTTGACCATCTTCTCCAGGTCCTTGTTCGTTGCCGTAATGAGCCGCACATCCGCGCTCAGTGTCTTGCTCGACCCCACCCGCTCAAACGTCCGCTCTCCCAGAAACCGCAGGAGTTTTACCTGGATGGAGGCATCGATCTCCCCAATCTCATCCAGAAAAAGCGTTCCGCCGTGCGCCTGCTCGAAACGTCCGATCCGCCTCTCGTTGGCTCCCGTGAAAGCTCCCTTCTCGTGGCCGAAGAGCTCGCTCTCCAAGAGATTCGTATTGAGTGCCGCGCAGTGAACCGTGATCATCGGCGCCTTGGCCCTCGGGCTCAGCTGATGAATCGCTTTGGCAATGACCTCCTTGCCCGTGCCGCTTTCTCCCCGTAGAAGCACCGTCGCCCGGGTTGGCGACACCTGCTCCACCACCTCCAGTATCTTTAGAAGCGCCGGCGATTCTCCCACCACGTTCTCGAGCCCGAATCGGCTACTCAACTCCCGGTGCAGCACCGTATTCTCTTCTTCCAGATTCCGCCTCTTGAGCGCGCGGGCTATCCGCATCTCCAGCTCGTCAATCTGCATCCGCCCCTTGGACAAATAATCATCTGCCCCGTGCTTCATCGCCTCGACCGCCACGTCCTCCGAACCGTAGGCCGTCATCAGAATACAAACCGGCGGCCTCGAAAGGCTCTTGGCCCTCCGGATCAATTCAAGACCATCCTCCTTATCCGCCATCCGCAAATCCGTCAGGACCACGTCAAAATTCTCTTCCTCTAGTAGCCTCATCGCCGCCTTGATATCCTGTGCAAGGTAAATATCAAAGTGATCCTCCAACGCAGCGTTGAGACCCTCCCGGGTCGTCCGCTCGTCATCCACTATGAGTAACATCGGTAAAGCCATCGCTTGAACCTATCCTTCCTCCTGAGTCCCCACCATTTCACTCCCGGCCGGATTGAGCAACTGCGGTCCCTGCTCCTGCAACGGCAGAAACACCCGAAACTCGGTCCCGCTACCTTCCTGGCTCTCCACCTCTATCCTGCCCCGATGCGCACGGATGATTCGCTGCACAATCATGAGCCCCAGCCCGGAGCCCTTCTCATGCGTCGTAAAAAACGGGGTAAATAAATTCTTCAACTGCGCTTGCGACATCCCCGGACCCGTATCGCCGATACTCACCCACACCCAGTGAACATTCTGCTGCGTCCGCAAAGTCAGCCGCCCTCCGCTGGGCATCACCTGCATCGCGTTCTTGACCAGGTTCACCAGCACCTGCTTGATCTGGTCGACGTCAAAATAGGCCACCAGCAAATCCTGCCGCAAGTCAAGCTCCACGAACATCTGCCGATTTTCCAACTCCGGCTTCATCAGGTCCACTACCTCGCGGATCACGTCATTGAGCAAAGCCAGAACCGGCCGCGGAGGCGTCGGCCTCATCGCCTGCAGAAATTGTGTCGTAATATAATCCAGACGCCCGATCTCTCCCCTCGCTATCTTCAGGTACGAATCCAGACGGGCGATCGAGTTTTTCCGGTCATGCCGCGCTTGCCCTTCTTCAACTCCGGGAGCCGCCGCTTTGCGTTTTTTTCCGAAAACACCCCGTCCGGCTTTCGTTTCCACGGCACCCTCCTGCACTTCCAGAGAGTTCTCCAGCTTCTTGAGCTCCCGGCTCATGAGCTGCAGGTGAATACTGAGCGCATTGAGCGGATTGCCGATCTCGTGCGCCACGCTGGCCGCCAGAAGCGTCAAGGCCGCCACACGCTCGCTCTCCATCGCTTCAAAAGTCTTCTTCCGCGTCTCGGTCGCATCGTGGAGAATGAGGGCAATCCTCCCTTCGCCATTCTCTGAACCGGCTAACCGCGCCACCTCCAGCCGGATAAACCTCTGCTGCGGGTAGTAAATCTCAAATTCATGACGCTGGAATACCCCGACACTCCCTTCCCCAGCCTTTAAAACCGCTTTCCAGTCCAATCCCGGCAGATACCGCTGTATCTCGTGGTTCTCATCCACTCCCTTGGGAACTCCCAGCAGCTTTTCCACCGCCTCATTGGCATAGAGAATCCCTCCCGATTCATGGGTCACCACCACCCCATCCTCAATCGTATGAAACAGAATTTCGAAAAAAGCCCTCTCCCTCGCCAGCCTCTGAATCACCGTCTGCAAATCCTCCTGGGGAAGACAATCCAGGTTCCCCAGAGCCCGGTCCAGAAACCGGGTCCGCCGCTCAGACCAATGAGATGACGCTTGCGTTTGAGGCTCGTTCTTCAAAACCACTTCTTCCTTCGAATGTAGATGAAGATGATTAACGTCAATATGATGTTCAGACCCAGAACCCACACGGGACTCCAGGGATTATCCTCGCCGATCTCCCAGAAAGTCAGGTTCATTCCGTACCAGCCTCCGATGGCCAGAGTCGGCGTCGTCAAAATGGTGAAGAGGGCCAGCGTTTTAATGATCTCCTCAGTGCGATTGCTGCTCAGGTACAGGTAAACTTTTAAAATATTCGTCAATGAATCCGCATAATTCATCGCAACATCGCTCAGATAGGCTAATCGATCATAAACGTCCCGATAGTACGGCAATAAATTCGGACGAATCAGATTGTACCCCGGCCGGCTCAGCCGGGACATCACCTCTTTCTGCGGCATGATGATCTGTCGCAGATGGTAAACCTCTTTTCTGATCTTGATGACTTCGTTGAGCAACTCGCTCTCTTCTTCATCCTCTTCCAGAACACGGCTCTCCAGCACCCCCACTTCGCTGCCGAGCTCATCCACGGCCGGCGTATAATGTTCCACGACTGCATCCATCAAGAGATGCGCCAGGTGGTCAGGCGTCCGCGCTGAGAGTGATTTGGCCCGCTCGCACCGCTCTGCCAGATATTGAATCGCCTTCAGGGAAACATAGTGGAACGTCACGATAAAATTCTTACCGATGAAAAAATTCATTTCGCTCGTATCGAACACCCCGTCTCTGCGGCTGTAGTCCACCGCGTGCAGCACCACGAATAGATACGGGTTGAAGGTATCCCCTTCCTTGGGCACATATTCATCGAGCTTCGGGCTGGGACTGTCCTGAATGCAGTCCTCGATCGAAAGAGGGTGAAAGTGAAATATATCCTCCAAAACCCATTTAATCTCGTTCGGCGTCGGGTTCTCCATATCCACCCAGAGGAAGAGATTTGTATCGGATAAAAGGGTGGGCATCAAAAACGGCTCCAGATCACTGGAGTGCAGCCGGCCCTGAGTCGTAAAAGCATAAGAACGCATCATAAGCGTAAGTCCCTCAATTCCTTTATCTTTCTGTCTTGCTAACGCTGCTCTTTAGAAAAGTCGCCCTAGCCGATACCTGCCCGGTTATCCCTTTCCTAAATGTGAAAGTGACACTTTGTCACACAACTCCCCTATCTATACCTGCCCTGTCCAAAAAGGTCAAGCCCGGCTCCCGTTTCCACTCCCTTTTTCTCTTCCCGGTCCTCTCATTTTTCTCCATCAAATTCATCCAGACTGGTGCTTGATTTTCATAATCCGTTTTCTTACACTCCACTTGTATGATGTTAAGTCTCAAGCATAGCACCCTGGCAGGAATTATCGTGGCAGCCGCGCTTTGCCACTCTTCTCCCGGAACAGTCCGGGCAGACGATGCCGCCCTCCAAGGCTCAAGCCCCACCCCCTCGGCCCAAACTTCATCGGCCCGGGCACAGGCTGACATCCCCGATTGGCTCTCCAAACCGCTCTCCCTTGTCGATTGCCTCAATATCGCTCTGGCAAATAACAGCCAGATCAAAAAGTCTCAATTCGCCATGGAAGCCGCCACGGGTCAAGCCATTGTCAATCGCGCCATTGTCATCCCCAAGGTCGTCGGTTCCATGAGCGTCAACCGCGTCCAGGATCGCTTTGTTGAGCAAATCCCCATCCCGGGCATCGAAATCCCGACCGACCACTGGACCTCCGGCATTCGGGTCCAGCAGCAACTCTTCCAGGGCGGCAAGATTATCGCCTCTCTGAAAGTCGCCAAACACATCCGGGAGCAATCCATCTATGCCCACCAGGCCGCTATCGCAGACACGCTCACACAGGTCCGCATCAAATTTTACGACGTCCTCCTTGCCATTGAAGAAATCAAAGTCAACGAGGCCTCCGTTAAACTCCTGGAAAATGAATTGGAGGATAGCCAGCGCAGGTTCAAAGCCGATGTCGTCCCACGCTTCAACGTCCTCCGCGCCGAAGTCCAGTTGGCAAATGCCAAACCGCCTTTAATCAAAGCACGCAACGATTACCGCATCGCCAAAAACGATCTCTGTAACCTCCTGGGCTATGATATCCCGAAAACCGTCTGGGATGATATCCCCCTCAATCTCGTGGGCGAACTGGAAGCCGAGCCCTTCGATATCGACCTGGGCGTTGCTATGGCTCAAGCTATCGCCACCCGGCCCGAGCTCGGTGCCCTGCGCGAAGCTGAGATCATTGCCCAGCAAGAGGTCTACCGTGCCCGCAGTGGCTACTTCCCCGACATCGTCGGCTACGGCGGCTACCAGAGCAGAAGCAGCGATTACAAAACCGATCTCACAGATATCCAGCATGGTTGGGTCATCGGCGGCGAGCTCAACTGGACGATCTTTAGCGGATTCCAGACCAAAGGCCTCACCGATACCGCCAAGGCCAACCTCGCCAGCTCTCAGGAAGACCTCGTTGCCACTGCACGCAATATCGAAGTCGAAGTCCGCAGCGCCTACTCCACCTTTATCCAGGCCAAAGAAACCCTCGATTCGCAATTGAAAAACGTGGAGCTCGCCACTGAGGCCCTCCGCCTGGCCCGCGCGCTTCAGGATGCCGGCAGCGGGACTCAGCTTGATGTGCTCGATGCCGAGACCTCCCTCACCCAAGCCCGTACCACCTGGGTCAATGCCTTGCGCGACTACGCCGCAAGCCTCGCATCGCTCGAGCGCGCGATCGGCCTCAATATCATGCAGGAATCCGTCAGCACCTCTTCCCCGAATGCGACCGCCCCGAGTGATTCTCCCATTCAACCTTCCACGGAATTGCCCACCCTCTCCGTGGAACCTGTGCAAGCGCCTGCTCAATAGGAGAAAACTTTCAGGCGCAGCCCTTGCCCCGATACTAAAACACCCTCCCAAACCGGGAGGGTGTTTTTTTTACAATCGAATCGGTAACTTGCTATTTCAACGATACGCTCACGATCTCGACCTCTCCCTCCAACACGATGAACCGGACAGAATACAGAACCCCTTCTTCATAATTTCGTGAGTCCGTAATGAAAAAAGGCGTCATGTTCACCTTTCGCCTGGCCTCTGCGGACGCTTTCACCACATCCTGCTTTACACTCGGGTCTTCATTCATCTTTACTGAGCCGCTACTGGTCGACCTGTTTTTACCGTCAATCATCAGTTCAACTTTATGGGAGTCAGTTACGTTAAGTTCAAAGTTGAGTTCATATTTACCGCTCTTGGGCACCCGGAATAAGTAGGAAACATTCTGGTCATCATTGGGTTTAATGAGCTTGGAGCCCGTCGCCTCAGGCTGCCGCCGGGGTGTATCATACGCATTGCCGTCTCGCTTGAAAGGCGCCATCGTCCCCAGATTCAGCTCCTGCGGAGCCGCGCGGTTAAACTCTTTCACCGCCAGCCACTGCGGAGAATCCTCCGGGTTATCGCTCCCGTAATTCCTCACCGCCCAGTAGTTCTTATCTCCGTATCCGCCGGCCGAGAGAAAATTGAAAAGCCCCGAGCCGGCCTGGTTCACTGCACGCAAATGCTCAAGCGTATTTTCCTGCATCCGCGGGTCCCAATGCGTCTTGCGCATAATATCCCCGTCGTTATTCTGGAAACTCGGGTGTGCATCCCCCTCATAATTGAGGTAAACCAGCCCATAGAGCCGCGCCCAGGCCGCGTCCGTGCACATCTTATCGAAATATCCCGCTCGATTGTTCTTCCATTCATCAGTGAAAGTCCCAAAGGCATTCCAGCCGGCATTATCCCAGATCGTATCCTCTGTCAGAGTCGTCTTGCCGTCGCTATACCAATAACCGGTTCCGCCCCCGCCATAGAAAAAGTAGTTTACCGGCTTCACCTCACCGTTGCTCATTACCCCGGTAGTGGTAGTTATGGTGGTATCCCCCTGGATAGTGGTAGTGGTCTTCACGTCCTGCAGCTTGCCGTAGTCCGAGCGCGAATCCTTCCCGCCGTAGTAGCGGTCGACAAAGGAAAGAGTCCGGTTAATGAGGTCTTCATAGCCTTGCTGCCAGCAGATCACCGGTCTCACCCGACTCATCATCTCTTTATCACCGAAAACGGAGCGGAAAATCAGGCTCATCTGCACCGAGCGCATGGCTTTGAAGCGGAACATCAGCGTGATCTCGTCGCTCTCCCCGTCAAAGTTCAGAGGATGCCCATGCGCCTTGCCCTGCTCGCGGCACCAGGGCGTCTGCGAAAATTGGAAATTCCAGATTTCGTTGGAGTACTCCACATAGAGATTGAGCTCCGGATCCAACGGCGGGAAAACCGGGTTCTCCACCTTTGATTTATAGGGCTCGCGGCCATCGCTTCCATACTTGCAGAGCCGCGCCAGCTTGCGGATATACTCGTCATCGGCCTGATGGGGGATGCAAATCCACAAATCCTTCTTCCCTTCATTGGCCGCCATGATCAGGTATTCCCAGGCCGCGCCGCGTCCTTCCCAGTTGTATTCCTTACCCGGCAGCGGATTGGGCGATTGATGCGAATGGCACCAGAGTGTACGCTCGCTCCATTTGGATTCGGGCGACCAGTTGATCGCTCCCCAGCCCAGAGCGCGCACGGTCGTATATTCGGAAATCTTCTCGAAAAATTCCGGCGTGAAAAGGGTGTCCTCGGGGAAAGACTCCTCACTCCCGGGCCGGATCGGCCGCATCAGCTTCACGTTCCGGACTCCCCCGTCCGTCTCGGTGAATCGCAATATCAGCATCGTCCGATCCTGCTTCTTGTCGATCACCACCCGGGCGCTGGAGCGGTTCTTCTCCGCATCATAGGCCAGGTCCTCGACCCTTGCGCTCACGGCGCTCACCTTCGCCTTACCTTCAAAACTCAGCCGGTAAGTCCCCGTGCAATCGCCCGAACGCTCGAAGACGATTACGTTCGCGTCCTCGGTCGGCCAGTAGTTCTCATCTGTCTTCGCCCAGTTTTCTCCGCCCTTATCCCAGTGGCGTGAGGATTTCATCGCATCGGCAAAAACCGTCTCGGTTTCCCAGTACAGTCCCGGATTGCTCAGGTTGATCCCGAGCTCCATCCGATTCTTCTCGGCTGCAGGCAAATTCACCCACAGCGCCAGGAGCAGAATGCTCAGTATCTTCTTCCATCCGGATTTCATCGCCGTTTCCTTTCCGTTTCTAAAATCTTCCGGTAATGTTCTTCAAACCAACTCCCAGGAGCTTACGCACGATCTCCTCAATCGCCGCTTCCTCTCCCTGAATATGGAAAACCTGCTGCGTATGCGTCAGCGATTCTCCCGGTTTCAGCTCCGCTCCGGGCGAAGAGGTCTCGACTTCGTAGAAAGGTCCCATGATCGTTCCGTCATCCGTCGGTCCGTCATTGTAGGAGTTGATCACGTCCCCGTTGAAGGGATCCTCTTGTTCTCCCCATTGGCCGTTGACATAGTGAACCTCTCCTTCCGGCAGCGTATATTTCAAGAGGGTCAGCAACTTTTTCTCCGAGTCATAACTGCCGCAGATTTCCAACGCTCTTCCCAAGGGCAACCCGATCTTTGATCGATATTCTCCGTCGATCTTGAAGTAAATAATCCCCTCGGTTTCATCCACGATGAGACGCTCGGCGGGTACTTTGCCGAAATATTCGTCGTTCACTATTTTCCCGCTTCCCGCCTTGTTGTAGGGAATGAAAACCGTGGTCGTCTTGCTCGGATTGAACATTCCCAGTAACCAGATGGAGGGCAGCCCTCCTTCTCGGCTCCAGGCTTTCTCTCCCCGGTTCACCAGCGTGTTCTCCGTCTGATAAGCCACCGTCTTCAATCCGGCTCCCAGCTTCACACCCAGGCTCGCTTCCATCTGGCTCTGGTTGAGCAGGGATATCCGCCGCTGGATCTCCATCCGGAATTCCGTCCCGCTGGCATTCTTCAGTGTCGCCTTCCGCCCGAAGGTAAAGCTCCGGGGGCCGCGTTCGATTAAGGGGAAGCCCTCCGTATCAATCACGGCCGGAACATTCCAGTTTGCATAGACCTGTTCCTCGCCGGGCTCGAAATACCAGGAGAATTTTCCACCCTCTGGCCCCAGCCAGAAGCGCTCTTCACCCCCGAAGGGATTGAACTGTGGGCTAAGCTCGCCCGAGGCGATCAACTTGTGGTTAATCCACCCATAACTATCCCCGGAGCCGCCCGACGCCGTCGATGTCATCACGCGCGCCTGGTAATCCGGGACAATGAGGACGCGTGCCTGCCCGTTCTCGCCCACAAGCTCCAGCGTCTCTATTTTCTGACTCTCGAAAAAGTCTACGTCATATTGATATGTTCCACTCATTTCTCTCGTATTCTCCAAGGTCCGGCAGGAGCAGAGCAACCCGCAAATACCGGCACAGATAATAATGTTGCTGATTTTCATGATCTCTCTTTCATGGCGGTTCCGGATTCAAAAACGGTTAATACCCGCTTCAATCCTTCCAGTGTTACCGGTTTCAAAAGAATCTCGTCAAAATCCCTATTTTCCTGTTGAGTCAACTTCGTATCGGCCGTCACCGCGACAATTCGAACTCCTGAAAAAACGGATTTTTCGCGAATTGCCCGGGCCAGAGCCTCTCCGCTCATTCCCGGCATCCAGAGATCCGTGAATACCAGATCGAATTTCCTCTCACTCATTTTCTTCAGCGCTTCTTGCCCGGAGTCTGCCGTCTCTGCCTTGATTCCCAGACGCAGGAACATCAACTCCAGAAGCCTCAGATTCATCCCCACGTCGTCCACCAGGAGCACGCTCCACCCCGTACTGATCTCCGGCTCGGGCCTCTCATTCGGGCTTTTCTCCTCCTGTCGACAAACCTCTACCGACTCCAGCCTCAACGTGAAGAGGCTCCCCTTTTCGGGCTCACTCTTCAAAATAATCGTCCCGCCCATCTTCTCTGCCAGCTTTTGGGAAATCGACAGTCCCAGACCCGTCCCCTTGTAGATGCGCGAATCCCTCACTGCATCCTGCTGCACAAATGGCTCGAAAATTGTCTTCTGATGCTCCGACCCTATCCCGATACCCGTATCCTCGATGGACGCTTCAAAATGACGGTCTTCATAGCGCGCACTCACAATCACCGAACCCTCATGGGTGAATTTGATCGCATTGCCGATCAGGTTGAACAGAATCTGCCTCAACCTCAATTCATCCAGATATAGCTGCGGAAAGTAAGGCGCCAGGTTAAACTGCAGACCAATTCCTTTGCTCTTGGCCGCCTGCTGAAATACGTTTTTCAGCTCCTCAAAGAGACTCTTGATATCCGTCGGTGCGGGCACGATCTTCAGTTGATCTGCCTCAATCTTGGATAAATCCAGAATGTCGTTGATGAGACTCAATAACGCCTTACCCGCCAGACTGATATTTCCCGCATATTCCCCAATCTCCGTCCGGGATAATTTCTCGTCCAGCAATAAATCTGCATACCCGATCACCGCATTGAGCGGCGTCCGCAACTCGTGGCTCATCGTCGCCAGGAATACGCTCTTGGCCCGATCCGCCTCCCGCGCCTTCTCCAGTGCATGGGATAACTCCGCATAATAACTCTGCCGCAGAATCAATATCTCTATCGTCGTCGCTACCGATTGTATCAGTTGTATCTGCGGCTTGGTCAGATGCTTCTTCTCACGCTCGAAGCTTAACCCGAAAATCCCCCAGAGCTTGCCTTGATAAAAAACCGGAACCGCATAGAAAGATTTCACCCCCAGTTCGCGAATCATCTCTCCCCAACTGCTCTCTTCCACCAAATCCTTATTCGTCTCAACATCATCGCAGAAAATCATCTCTCCGCTGCAAAGCATGTCAAGCCAGGGACTCTTTTTCATGATAGCCCAGGTAATATCTTCCACCATCTTCTTCTGCACTCCCTCAGCACAACACTCACTGATCGGATGCGCCTGCCCTGCCTCCAGGCTATAACGCAGAAGCACGCAACGGTCTGCACGAAAATGATGACAGAAACTCGTCGAAATCGTCTGAAAAGAGGTTTTCGCATCCTCTGCCGGGTTCAGCGCACGCAGACATTTGTTAAGTGCCCTCTCGTTCTGCATCAAAAGATTGAGCTCCTCCACATCGACCGATGCCCACAAAACCGTCTTGCGATTGAATGCCGAATCCGGCAATCGCACGAAATCCACCCTCCGATGCAGACCCTTGAGCGTATAGTCCACGCTCTTCTTCTCTCCTGTCTCCATCACCTGCACTACCGCCTCGGTGAATAGACTCACCAACTCCAGCGGCAAATCCTTCAGGCGGAAATTCCTTCTGTAGCCGCTGGGCAAACTCTCGTCTTCCCCATATAACAGCAGTATCTCCCCGTTCTCATCCACCACTCCCACATACAGCGGCAAGTGAAAAAACACCTCGTTCATCTGCCTCAGATACTGCTTGTGACTCAGCAGCAACCTCAGCAGCAACACCGACGAAACCAGGAGAAATATCAGAAAAATCCCTCCGGCCAATAACCACTTCCA
>CAZSTC010000031.1:16865-27783 GCA_964609795.1 uncultured Verrucomicrobiota bacterium | reverse complement strand
TGAACCAAGACAGAGGCTTCCAAAGAGCCTAGTGCTACCATTACACCATCGGACAAGCCGCGGTGAGGAAGATACCAACTCTCGGGCCTGTGGGCAAAGTATTTTTTAATTTAGGCTGGATTTTCCACTAAATTCCCCTTAGAATCTGGCTCTGGTAACTGTTTTACATGATGCTATGGATATTGTTTTAAGAAGTCGGCTGTCCCTGATGATGTTGATTCAATACATCATTTGGGGGTTATGGTATTCAACACTGGGCGCTTTCATGACTCATAAGGGGTTTTCTTCGACACAGATTCCGCTTGCCTATGCCTCAACGGGTATCGCATGTATGATCTCGCCTTTCTTCGTCGGAATGGTTGCGGACCGCTTTTTCGCTACGCAGAAAGTCATGGCGACCTTGCACTTTCTGGGCGCAATCTTCGCTGTCGCCGCGGTCATGCAAACTCAATTTGCTTACTTTTTTACCTTTTTGCTTCTGCATACCATCTGCTACATGCCGACTCTGCCGTTGGCTAACTCCCTCTCCTTCAAACAACTCTCGAATCCGGGCGAACAGTTTCCGACAATCCGCGTTTTCGGCAGCATCGGCTGGATCGTGGCCGGCTCCATTATCTCCCTGCTTAAGTATGATAAAACAGAGGGAATGTTCTATACGACCGCCTTCTTCGGCGTCGCTATGGCCGTCTACTGTATGACCCTCCCGAATACGCCCCCGGTAAAGAGCGAAAAAGCCGTCACAGCCCGCGAAATTCTGGGCTTGGATGCACTGGCCTTGCTGAAAGACCGCAACGTCCTGATCTTCATGCTGGGCTCCTTCCTCACCTGTATCCCCTTGACCTTCTACTTCTCCGCAACGGGTATCTACCTGGGAGATAATAGCATCGAAAAAATCGGCGCCATCATGACTATCGGTCAGTGGGTCGAAATGGGCTTTTTCCTCATCATGCCCATTCTCTTCAGAAAATTGGGAGTCAAGAAAATGCTCCTTCTGGGTATGTTCTGCTGGGCCCTGAGGCTCTCCTGCTTCGGCTACGCGGATGGCAAGAACCTTCTCTGGATGATCATTCTGGGTATCGCTCTGCACGGAATGGCCTATGACTTCTTCTTTGTAACGGGCCAGATTTATGTCGATCGTAGAGCACCTAAGGAAATCCGCAGCTCGGCTCAAGGTCTTCTCTACTTCCTGACCCTGGGTGCGGGTATGCTCTCCGGAAACCTCGTGTTGGCTATGGTCTATGCCCGCTTCAGCCATGTCGTTGAGAAAGTTGGAGCCAACGATATTATTGAAAAAGTCACGGTCTATGACTGGCCCAGCATTTGGTACGTAGCAGCAAGTATGTCGGCGGCTGTCTTCATCATGTTCGCTCTGGCTTTCAAAGATACGAAGGCAACCGAAGAGGAAAAGGCCTAAAGAATTCGTAAAAAACAACCTTTCTAAAAACACGAACACCCTCTGAGGATTTTTCCCGGAGGGTGTTTTGTTTAGATCCGTTCGGTGACCGAGATTGGTCAGGCGGCTAGCTCTGCTTGCAGAGTTTCTGAATGGAGTGGAAGACAACGCTCAGAATGAAGAGAGCGATCGCGGTTAAGACAATCAGAGGTCCGCAGGGAAGGTCAAAATAGTAAGCACCCATCACCCCCAGCGCACCGGAAATGAGGCCCATCAGGACACTCACCAGGATATGTCGCCTCAGGTTCGTGGTCACATTGCGGGCCGCCGCCGCAGGGATAATCAAAAGCGCCGTAACGAGAATAATCCCCAGAAGCCGAACGCTCAAAGCAACCGTAAAAGTCAGGAGAAGGAGAAAGAGGTAGTTCAGGGCTTTTACTCTCACACCCGAGACCTGCGCCAGGCCTGCATTGAGCGTCAGGAGAATCAGCGAACGCATCTTGAAGAGGAGAAAACAGCTTCCCAGCCCGGCAATCAGAGCCGCAAACCAGACCTGCGCCGGTCCCGTGGCCAGAATATCGCCGAAGAGATAGCGGTGCAGCTCCCCGCGATAGCCTTTCAAAAGGCTCAAAATCACGACACCCACCGCAACCGAACCCGAAAGCAGAACCGCCATAATCGTATCGGTCAGGAGCTTCGTGTTTTCCTTGAGCCAGATCACCCCGAAAGCAATCACGAGGCTGAAGAGAATTTGTGTCAAAGTCGGGTCGCTCAGTCCCCACCAGAATCCCAGCGCCACACCGGTCAGGGAGCTGTGGGCCAGCGTCTCGCTGAAGAAAGAGAGCTTGCGTGCGGTTACGAAAACCCCCATCAGAGCGCAAAAGGGCCCCATCAGGAGCGCCATAATAAGCGCTCTCTGCATAAAAGCCTCTGAAAACATTTCCGATAACATCCTTTAATTCTACTTGTTTTGAGCCGCCGGCGGGTGAGTGTGGCTATGGTGATGCTCATAATAGGATAACTCCCTCCCGAAAACCTGGGCCAGATTCTGAGAACCCAAAACTTCCTGCGGAGTCCCCTGGCAGCAAATCTCCCGGTTGAGCGCATAGACCCGTGAGGCATGTTTATAAACCATGGATAAATCGTGCGAGACCAACATTACCGTTAAGTGACGGTGCGCATGTATCTTGCCGATCATTTCGTAAAAACTTTCCTCTCCGGGCGCATCCACTCCCGCCGTGGGCTCATCCAAAAAAAGCACCTCCGGCTCTTTCAGAAGCGCAAAGGCGATCATGACCCTCTGGAACTGCCCTCCCGAGAGCTCAGCCACCGAACGGCCAAGCAAATCCTGAATTCCGATTTCCTCCACGGTTCCGGAAAGCAACTGATCCACCCGCCTGTTCGAAAACCAGGGCCAGCGAATCCCCTTCAGGTGCAGAGAGAGAAGCTCCCGGACGCTCAAAGCGAAACTGGGGTCTGCCACCAGACGCTGAGGGACATACCCCACCCGTTGGGAAATCTCTCTGAAAGAATCGCTCCCTAAAATCCGCACCGTGCCGCTCTTGAGAGGGGTAAGCCCCAGGAGCGCCCTGAGGAGCGTTGTCTTGCCGGCACCGTTGGGACCAATCAAAGCAACGGCTTCACCCCGCAGAATCCGCAGGCTGATATTTTCCAGAACAGGCCGCCCTTCCAGGCTCACCGAGAGGTCGCTCGCCTCTATCACCGGGATTTGGCAATGCGCATGTTTCTCACAACAGGATACCATCTATTTCCGCCGTTATTTGAGTGATTCCAGGAGCGCTTTGAGATTCCCTTTCATCATCCGCTCGTAGGTATCTGCATTGAGCGTGCCCTCATCAAGCGTCTCAAGAGTTTCCAGCCTGCCGACCTTGATCTTCCCATCCTGAGCCAGGCGCTCAGCCAGACGGTCGGCGCTTTTGCTCGGGAGGAAAATAGCGACAACCCCTTCTTCCCTAATCTTCTTGAACAGAGCGCTCAGGTGCCGCGGCGAAACATCCGAATCGGGAACCTGCTGCAATACGCCGACGCACTTAAGCCCATAGCGTTTATTGAAGTAGGAAAAAGCGTCATGCTGAGTATAAAACGGCTTCTGTTGAACCTCTTTCAGGCTCTCCTTCAGAAGTTCATCGAGCTGAGTGAGTTTCTTGTTATATTCCTCCGCATTTTTCCGGAAAGCAGGCGCTTTCTCGGGGGCCATCTGCTCCAGTTGAGCCGAGATCAGCTTGACGCATTCCTGCGCCAGTACCGGATCCAGCCAGAAATGCGGATCATACTCCCCGTGCTCATGAGCGTGCTCGTGACCAGCTTGTTCGCCTTTCTCGTTATCTTCCGCGTGCGAATCATGATCATGGATTTCTCCCTCTTCATGAGCGTCTTCTGAGGCCTTCGCCTCCGCTTCCCCGGAAGAGATGAGCAGCTTTTTATCCAGACTTTCGCCCATATTCAGAACCTGCACACTTTTTTTCAGAGAACCTTTCTCGATCATTGTCTCCAGCCAGGGTTCCAGCTCCAGGCCGATGCAGACGATGAGGTCCGCCCCATTGAGTTTACGCACGTGGCTCGGGGCCAACTGGAACTCGTGAGGGCCGACGGTCCCTTCCATCAGGTTTTCCACCTGGGCCTCTCCGGAGGCAACCGCAGCGGTCCAGCTATAGACGGGAAGAAAAGTCGTAACAACCTTGAGCTCAGCAGCCTTTACTGAAAAAGCGAAGGCGGCAAGCAACAGGGTTGCGAGAGATGTTTTAAATAAGTTCATAACTCAGTTCTTCTAATTGCAAATCATTTGCAAATAAACCCCACAAAAAAATCCTTCCTCTTGCGGGAATGGATTTTTTGGTGAGCAGGTCGTCCTGCCTACTTCATCAGCAACATCTGACGGGCACGCTTCACCGAGCGGGAAAGCTGGCGCTGAAACGCTGCAGGCAGACCGGTATATTTTCTCAGAAGAATGCGGCCGTGATCGGTCACATATCTGCGCAGCAGGGTTACGTTCCTGTAATCGAGCTGGTCAATGGTAAAATCTACCTTGGGTGCGGGGCGCGGTGCACGGCGTTCCATCGGTTTGCCGTTTGCGTTGCGTCCACCCTTTTTACTTCTATCGGTATTTGTTTTACGAGGCATATTTCAACTATTTGATCTCTTTGTGCAAAGTGCGACGGCGAAGATACTTGTTGTACTTCATCATCTCGACTTTCTCGGTTTGGAGCTTCTTATTCCGGGAGGTCTGATACCGAGTCGGGGCTTTCCCCTCTTTGCGGGCCTCCGTACATTCAATGGTTACAATTTCGCGTGGCATAATAACTACTCAAAGCCAAAAAAATTCTATCTCTATTCCTTATCTTAGGCAAGCTTATCTTCACCCTCATCCTCTTCTTCAGCAGATGAGCGCGATTCCGATTCGTCTCCGGAAGAGGCGGTTAGGTTCCCTAAATCAGCCAAACGGCGGCGATTTTTACCCCCTTCTTTTTCAATGATGGCCTGGGCCTCGACCGTGTAGCGAGTCCAGGGAATCGCTTCCAATCTGTTTTTGGGAATTGTCTTGCCGGTCATTTCACAAATCCCATAAGACCCTTTTTGAATCCGTTTCAGAGCCTGTTCCACTTCATAAACGGCATCCCGATCGGCGGAAAGCTGGCTCAAGGCGAAATCCCGGTCAAAATGATCGGTTCCCGCATCGGCCATGTGCATTCCAAAACTGGAAATCTCCTGAGCCGAATCCTCGGCCAAACCCGACATCTGGTTCTTGAGCCGTTTGTGCAGCATATAGAGATTCCTGTAATACTTAATCCACTCGGGCTTGACCCATTCAGGCGGCTCTTCCGAAAAAACTGCCTCATCACTACCGGCAGGGACGCCAAAAAGTGAAGCCAGAGAAGCCCGTTGCACCACCTTTGCGGGGCCTGCGACAGGTTTGACTTCCGCCTTTTTCCTCAGATCACTCTGAGGAGCGGCAGCCGGTTTCTCGGCTTGAGCCTTTAGAGAAGTTCTCTTAGCCACAGGTTTTTTCTCTGCGGCCGTGGAAACTTTTTCCTTAGCGACACTCTTCTCCTTCAGCGGCTTTTCAGCCACAGCCGGCGCAACCGGCGCTGGGGCCGGTGCCGGGGCAGAATGCGTCTTGCTCAAAAGTTTAGCTTTCGGCTTTTCTGAAGCTTCGGCTTTCTTTTTGCTCTTCTGGCTCTTTTCTGTTGTTATTTTCTTGGCACTCACTGAATACCCTCCGGATTCAAATTATCGTGTTTCAACCCCCGACAGGGAAACCCTGCTCAACACAGGAAGGCTAAGCATACTGATCCTTTTTAAAAAATCCACATTAATCTTCAAAAATATTTAATCGTATATTTGACCCCTTTTTTCCCGCCAACCACGGAAAAAACTCAGCCCGGTCATGCAAAGAGCCAGCTCACTGAAAATGAGCGTCCCGCCCGCACCGAAGGTCAAAACCCACAAACTGCAAAAATAGCCCGTAAAGAGGCCCAGGGCAATCCAGGTATCCTGGCAGGTTTTCCATTTCTTCAAGTGAACCCAGGCAATGTGATGAAAACGGGCGCTCACAATCGCCAGAACCGGCGTCGCTATGGAAAACTCCATCCAACCCCAGTATTCCCAGCCTCCACTCTTCAGCACCCACTTGAGGAACATTAGAATCAGCACAGGACCCAGCCCCAACCACCCGGCCATACTCCACGGCATAAAGATGACCGGCTCATTCTTCTCTTCAGTCGTTTGAGACTTGGTTTGGGAGTCAGGTATGGTTTCCATTCTACGGCTAGAGCCCGAAGGCCGACATCTCTAGTTGCCTCAACGCTGCTGCGCCGGGACAACCTGTACCGGTCGGGGTTGCGGTTTGGAATCGGCCTCTATCTGCCGCTGCAAAAACTGGATCACCTGCCGGTTCAAGTCCGGCGTATAGTGGTTGTAATCATTTCTCAATTCAAAAAAGAATTTAGAAGAGCTTTCCAGAAGCGAATAGACTCGTGCCGCCGAATCCAGGCACTGGGTCAAATTCTCCTGACGGTTAACGCCATCCTCTTTGAACGCGATGATCCAGGCCGGACGCGGCGCCACCAGTCCCAGCACTTCATTAAAATCATAGGGAAGCCGCCTCTCATGTTCTTCGAAGGCAGCTAACCGCGGTGCCAGAAGCGGAGATTTCACCCAGCGCCCGATACCGCCCAGGTGTTGGCTCAGTTTATTGATGCGCATCGGAGCAAAACCGCCTACCGAGACCACTCCGGCAATCCCCGGGTCCATAGCCGCTGCATGAAGTGCCGCCATTCCGCCCGTATCATAGCCCACCAGATAGATTTTCTTCGGGTCCGCAAAAGGGATTCTGCCCAAGGCATCCACTGCCAGCGACACATCCTGAACCATCTTGCCCAGGAGCGACCAATGCGGATAGCGCTCATAGAAACTGCGGGCCTCCTCTATTCGGGTTCCGCAACCGATCGGATCAAACACCATGACCAGGAAGCCGGAGAGCGCCATCTCGAAATAGGGCGGCTCGCCGCGGAGCTCGGAGCAGGTGTAGCCACCGGGCACCGAGAAACCGGGCTGCCAAATGACCACCGGCAGATTCGTGCCGCCGGTATCGGCCCCTTCCTTGAAATAGAAATCGGCGTGAGTCCCATTGCTCAGGCGCACGCCTCCTTTGAGGAGAGTCGGCGGAGCCCCGGCACGTCGCATCAGGGCGGCCACCTGAAGCGGTTCGGCTTCAAATTCGGGCTCTTTCAGGAGCAAGGGCGGAGTATTCCCCAGGGCCCACTCCAGCTTCTCCCGCATTTCCGAGCGGCGGATATTCCAGTTATCAGGCGAGAAGACCGGATTGCCCGAGGGAAAGGAAAGAATATCGGCATAGCTTTTTTCGGGATAAGAAAGCGGGTTGGGTTTCTGGAGAGTGCCCACAATCTCCAGCCATCTTTCATAAGTGGGATAAAAAGAGGTCTGCAGGTCAAAAAGCCGTCTCATGCCCCATTGGAATTCGAGCCAGTCCAGAGCCTTTTCTCTCGCTTCACGGGTGAAAGCCGCCCCGGAGTATTCCTGCAGGAAGAGCCGCCGCGGAGGCGCTCCCAGTTGGAGGTAGGTTTTCTGCAAAACCTGCAACGCCTGTTCATTACCCCAGAGACTCTCGGCAGGATCATTGTTCAAACTTGCCACATAGAGAGCTCGGGGCGCAATACAGGCCGCCAGGTCCGTCTGTTCAAAGGGCAGATAATGCTCCCGGCCAGAGAAAAAGCGCAACCGCGGACTGACCCATTCCGGATGCTCCCGGGTGAGCCCCTCGATTCCGCCTCCCATTTGCATCTCCGATAAAGTCCGGAATGGAGTAAAACCGGCCAAACCCGGAGAAAAAGCGATCGTCGCCGAAATTCGATTGTCTGCGGCCGCCGCTGCAATCGCCGCCTTGGCGTAAAATTCCTCGCCTGCCAGCGCAATGCGTCCGCGGTCCACCTGCTGAAATTTAACCAGGTAATCGACGACGCGCCTCATCATCCAGGCCTCGCGGCAAAGATCTCCCCAGTCGGCCATCGCCCATTGAGCCAGGACGCGCACTGAATTAGTCCCCTCACCCGGTTCCAGGAGAGATTTTTTATCCAACCCCACGCCCGGCCAATAACGGCAGACGATGAACCCGCGGCTCACGGAGGCCTGCGAAAACTCCTCTGTCGCACGGCTCATGCTCCCATCGGGCTCCGAAGGCAGCACCACGACCGGCTGAAGATTGCCGACAGGCTCCTTGGGGAAAACCATCTCGACGTTGATTTCCGCCTTCACATCCTCCCCCATTCTGAGAATCCCCCTCTGAGTAAAACAGCGGAAGGATTCGGTCCGGCCCGGTAAAACTTCCGGCAAAACCTCTTTGGGTGCCGGAGGCGAAGAGCCCAACACCCACCAGGTGTATAGCCCCAGAATCTCATTGCGGCGGCCGTTCCAGATTTTTAGGAGAATATCGCCGGGCATGGTAGGCATCACCAGGAGTCCCCGAAGCGGATCGGGAATTAAAGGCGTAGGCAACGAAAAATCGGGGTCTTCCGATTGCGGAGGAAATTTCTCCAGGGTCAGAGACAAGCGCTGGAAATCCGGCGGCAGTTCACGACTCTTGCTCTGCCATTGCTCAAAAGATTCCACCGGCGGAATCCACTTCTTCAACTCCTCCCAGTATTCTCCGCGACGAATCTGGGATTCTCTCTCCAGCCGGGCCACCGTCTGCGGGTCCGGTTCCGTAACGGGCGGGGCGTTTGTCCCCACGGTTTCTCCGCTTCCTTGAGCGCAAAGGCCGACGGCCAGAAACAGTAGGCAAACCCATAGGGTCCCCACGGCCATCCGCATTGAAGCTTTTAGAGAAATCCTCATCTATTTCATGAAGGACAAGAGGCTTTAAAAGAGACCGCGCGCCGGATTGAATTTGCCCATCATCTTCTGGAACTTGCCCATTTTCTTCATCATCTGCTGGAGCTGACCGAATTTATTAAGCATGTTGTTCAGCTCGGTCACCGTCAGTCCTGCACCCTTGGCGATACGCTTGCGGCGGCTGGCATTGAGCACCTGCGGCTTCTCGCGCTCCAGAGGAGTCATCGAGCAAATCAGTGCGTCCATGTGGGTGAACTCCTTTTCGCTCCGGCTTAAATTGGCACCCTGGAGCATCCCGGCTCCGCCCGGAAGCATCCCAACGATATTTTCCAGAGGTCCCAGTTTGCGCATCTGGCGCAACTGCTCACGAAAGTCGCTTAGGGTAAACTGGCCTTTGCGGACTTTCTCCTCCAGCCGCAAAGCCAACTCCTGATCGACCGTCTCGGCCGCTTTCTCCACCAAGCTCACCACGTCGCCCATTCCCAAAATACGGGAGGCCATACGCTCCGGATGAAACGGCTCGAAAGCATCCAGCTTTTCTCCCGTACCGGCAAATTTGATCGGCTTACCGGTCACTTTGCATAAACTCAAGGCCGCTCCACCTCGGGCATCGCCATCAAGTTTTGTCAAAATGGCACCCGTGATATTGAGAGCCTGGTCAAAATGTGAGGCCACGTTCACCGCTTCCTGACCCGTCGCCGCATCCAACGCCAGGAGAATTTCCCGCGGCTTGACCAAATCACGAAGCCGAACGAGCTCCTGCACGAGCGGTTCATCAATCTGAAGTCGGCCTGCCGTATCAAATATCACCACGTTGGCACCCAGACTCCGGGCATGTTCCAGGGCGTGGGCCGCGATTTTGAGCACATCGGTCTCACCTTTCTCCACCCAGACCGGAACGCCGACCTGTTTGCCCACCGTATCGAGCTGGTCCATTGCCGCCGGACGGTAAACATCTGCCGCCACCAGAAGCGGTTTTTTTCCCATCCGCATCAGATAGCGTCCCAGTTTGCCCGCAGAGGTCGTCTTGCCCGAGCCATGAAGACCGCACAGAAGAATACAACTGGGCACCGCATCCAGTAAAAGCCCGGAATGAGCTGAGCCCAGGAGATTCACCAGCTCATCATGGATAATCTTAATGATCTGCTGCCCCGGCTGAATGCTTTGAATAACCTCCTGTCCGATCGCCTTTTGACGAACCTCCTCAATAAATTCCTTCGCCACCTTGAAGTTCACATCCGCCTCCAAGAGCGCCATCCGTACCTCACGCAGCGAATCCGACACGTTGGAATCGCTGATTTTCCCCATTCCGCGCAGATTTTTGAACACCTGCTGCAATTTTCCGCTTAAAGCATCAAACATGATTTAGAGTCTAAACGATTTTCTTGCTTTGACAAGCTTGACAAGCGTCAAATTCCAGGTATGATCGGCCCTCGTTACGGGTGGTAGGATACCCAAGTGGCCAACGGGGGCAGACTGTAAATCTGCTGGCTAACGCCTTCACTGGTTCGAATCCAGTTCCTACCACCATTTTTCTTTTCTACTTTTCCCTCCAAACACTCCGAGACGACGCTTCGTATTTTTTATAATTACACTTGTCTATTTGCCTGCCTTAACGTTATATTCATAGCGTATTTTGTCAGAAGCACTTCCACTTGGGAGAAAACCGCAAACAACACTATGAATCAAACGCTGTCAAAAATTCTCCGGAGAACGGCCAAAATCGGTCTTTGGACAGGGGGTGTTTTGTTATTATTGTTCATTGTATTGCTCGTAATTGGTTCGCAAATACCAAAACATAAACCTTTCTTCTTTGACGGTGACTTCGTGTATTGGCCTCATACCAAGGATAAGGCTACCGGAGAAGGAATTGCTTCTCTTCTTCGGGTTGAAGGAAAAACAAGTGGAATGGAAGAATTTGCTATCCCCTCAACTGCAAACAACAAGGGAAAGACGTATCGTATTACTCGTTTTTTTCCCACGGCATTTAGTAGCTGCTCCAATCTGACAAGCATTACGATCCCGGAGTGTATCACCCTCGTCGGAAATGGAGCATTCTCTTACTGCACCAACCTGACGAACATCAGAGTTGCGCAAGGGAATAATAATTATACCAGTGTGGATGGGGTGCTCTTTACAATAGATATGTCTTCAATA
>CAZSTC010000031.1:0-16765 GCA_964609795.1 uncultured Verrucomicrobiota bacterium | reverse complement strand
TAATAATTATACCAGTGTGGATGGGGTGCTCTTTACAATAGATATGTCTTCAATAGTGGCCTATCCCGCTGGGAAAAAAGAGGAAACCTATGCTATCCCAAATACTGTTACCAATATCAGCGGAGGGGCTTTTTACAGTTGCTCCACTCTGACAAACATCACAATTCCGGAGAGTGTTACCTCTATTGGCTGGAATGCATTTACCGACTGCTCCGGTCTGAGAAACATCGCAATTCCCAATACTGTTACAAACATCGGTGGAAGTGCGTTCACTGGATGTAAAAGTTTGACAAAAATCGTGATTCCGCAGGGCGTTACCACTCTTAAACATGGGACCTTTCACAGTTGCTTCAGTCTGACAAATATCGCAATTCCGGAAAGTGTTACCTCTATTGCTGGAAAGGCATTCGCCAGATGTACCAATTTGGCAAGCATCACAATTCCGAAGAGTGTTACCCGTATCGAGGATAGCGTATTTGAAGACTGTACCAGTCTGACAAGCATCACGATCCCTGAAGGTGTGACCACAATTGACTGGGGGACGTTTTATGGCTGCTCCAGTCTGACAAGCGTCACAATTCCGGAGGGTGTTAACCGTATCGAAGAGAGAGCATTTCAAGAGTGTAAAAATTTGAAAAATGTTTATTTCAAGGGGCCCCCTGCAGAAAATTTTATTCGAGCATTTTATGGGAATACGATACTTCATTACATTGAAGGAACTCCGGGCTGGACGACTCCTGAATGGAATGGATTCACTACCAAGATTTGGGTTCCTGAATCGTGAAATCGGCAAGGAGAAGGGAAGATCGGAATATCTTTGCTGCACCCCATCGGGGTGCAGCAGTGAAATAAAAAGAGGACGCTCTCCTCTACAGAAAGTCGTCCTCTGATTCAAAGAGAGTCTCAACTCTCTTTTCGTTGATTCAGGAGCAATTAGTCTTGGGCTCCGAGACCATCTTCAAAGCTGCCTTCAGCCATCGGGAAGCACAGGTCTTTGGAAACGTATTGGATTCCGTTGGCGCTGGTGGCGTCGCCATCGCGGTAGGCGCTTTCAGCTTCCACAACGAGCGGAGCCGTCGCCGTACCCATCACCTGGCAGTAACGCTTGGCATAACCGATTTTCTCCATCAGCTCGGCATAGCGGACCATATTGAGGTCGCCCGTCGAGAGATCGGTGAACTGCATGGCGCGCTTCTTCCAATCGGCTTCCATGCTGCGCAGGGGCATTCCCTTGTGGACGACATGGTTCTTCACATGGCATCCGATCACGCGGCTGCCCACTTTGGTGAAACGGGTTTCCCAATCCTCACCTTCCCAACAATGAGAAGGATCCGCATTGACGGTCAGACATTTGTCACCGTCGCAGATATCCACCAGCATATTGAAATCATCGGCGCAGCAGGCTGCGGTTCCCGGGTGAATTTCGTGAGCCAGGTAGATACCGCGCTCATTGGCATATTTGCGGACGGCGGCGCTCTGCTTGATGAAACGCTCCTGACCTTCCTTCACTAAATCATAACCGGCCTTGAAGAAGCCCCAGGGATAGCCTGTTGCCAATTCCCAACCAAAAGAGACACCCCAGAACATCGGCATGACGAACACTTTCAGCTCGGCGGCCAGGTCCATCAGTTTCTTGAGGTAGTCTTCGGCCCAGCGCTCGATCTCGGGAGCGGATTTCTTGCCCACTTCGCTGGAGAGGAAGGGCAGCATCGTCTTGGAACCGGTCCAGGCTGTGCCCAATACCCACGTTACGCAATGGCAGCTAATGCCGTCAAACTTCAGACCGTGCTTCGCGAAAGCGGCTTTGACTTCGGCCGCGCTCTTGAAACCGCCTTTGCCGTCTTCAAGCATGTAGCAGGTCGGCTGAGCGCCGGCTGCTCCGGATTGCTTCGCAAAAGCCAGAAAACCTTCTAATCCCTTGGGTCCGTGTTGACCCCCTTCGATACTTGAGTGAAAAATAGCTTTACCCATAATCTTTTATTTATTCAATACTCTTTCTGACACTCTCCGCTCGGGATGACCACACCCTGGATAAAATCTTTCTCCTCCGGGCGCCCCACTGCGAGTCGGGTTTGTTCCCCTTTTTCTACCCCTTTTTAAGGGCAAAGGCAAACTAAAACTCCAATTTTTTTCGTACCGTTTTTCCCTTGCCGGCAACAGAAAAACGGCCGTCTCATGTGAAACGACCGTTTTCGAATCATTAGCCTTTAGCCGGTAAATCCGGCTGCGATGCTGATATTATGCCAGCTCGTAGGTATTGGGTACCGGGGCTTTCCAGGGCTTGATCGGAGAATTCAGGTCAACCAGATTCTCGGGCACTACGCTCTGTTCGCCTTCGATGACATCTTCCCAGGAGGTCTTGCGGCCGGAGTAAGCGGATTCACGGCCCATGATGGCAGTGATGCAGGACTCGGCGACCTGTCTGGCTTCATTGACCTTCTTGTCCTCGGCGATGGCCGTCATGAGGTCCATGTGCTCTTGGACATAGGGGTTACGGCCCTGATTGGCGCGCCATACCTTACCGGTCTTGAAGGTGATCGTGCCGGCCGGGTTGGAGGTACCATTGGTACCTACGATAACTTCGCTCACGTTGGAGTCGGTGTTATCGATCTGACGGCATTGGCTGTACATGCGGGTACCATCGGCATACTCGTATTCCACTGCGAAGTGATCCCAGATTTCGCCGGGGCCCTTCAGAGCTTCGCGACCGCCCATAGCATAGGCGCGGACCGGGTGCGTGCCTTTGACCCAGTTGCAGACGTCGACGTTATGGACGTGCTGCTCAACGATATGATCGCCGCAGAGCCACAGGTAGTGATACCAGTTGCGGAGCTGATTTTCCATATCGGACTTGTTGATATCCCAGGGGTTATTCCAAATGTTGCCCTGATTCCAATAGCAGGACATGGAGAGAACTTCTCCGATGACGCCATTCTTCAGTTGTTCAACAGTCTCAACATAACCCTGTTGGTGACGGCGCTGGGTACCGGCAACAATCTTCAAACCCTTCTTCTCGGATGCTTCAGCAGCCTGGAGGAAAAGACGAGCCGTGGCGGAATCAACGCACACCGGTTTCTCGGTGAACGTATTCTTACCCTTTTCAACGGCATAGGCAAAATGCTGAGCGCGGAAACCCGGAGGAGTTGCCAAAATGACGTAATTTACTTCAGGATGATCAATAACTTTCTTGTAGTTATCGAATCCGAAGAAAGCCTCGACCTTAGCCTTATCAGCATTGAGACCATCTCTTCCTGCAAAACCTTTGGCTCTCTCTTCAAAAACGTCACCGACGGCAACGACTTTGATATCCTTGATACCATGCTCTTTGGCTGCATTAATCGCATCCCAGGTAGCACCCTGGCCACGACCACCGCAACCGACCAAACCGATACGGAGCTTCAGATCCGCAACGGGTGCAGCATGGCTGGTGATTACATAAGGAGCAACCATCGCACCGGCGGCCAGTACGGTCGAGCTCTTGATAAACTGACGGCGAGATACATCCATCTTCTTCATAATTTCTTTCTTTCTTTCTCTTTTCCGCGCACGAGGCTCTTCTCTTCTGATTCAAGAAGTCTCTATGCGCCTTCAAATTTCAAACGAGGAGATTCTACCAGAAGCCGGTCGGGAATCCAGCTTTTTTTTCGAAATAACGAATTTTAGCCCCTCGGCGTTCAAAGCTTGCGAACTGCTCTGAAAAATGAGACTCTCCCGAAGCGGGCATGGCATATCCTCCTTCGTATTACTCGAGCTTGGGGCCGTTCAAGAAATTGTTTCGGCTCGGCCTTCCTATCCTCACCTACCATAAACTGGGACCGCGCCCCGAAAAAGTACGCATCAAGGGGCTCTATATGAGCGAATCCTATTTCAGGAAACAGCTCAGGGCCTTGCGCGAAAACCGTTTCCCCTCTTTAACACTGGATGATGTGGTACGGGATACCCTCCCCTCGGGTAGCGGAATCGTTATCACTTTCGACGACGCCTATGAAAACGTCTTCCGCTACGGCCTGCCCCATCTGGTGAACGAAAATTTCTCAGCCATTCAGTTTGTCGTGGCGGATGCGATCGGCAAGGTCAATGAATGGGATGTCGCTGAAGGAGAGGCAGAAGAGCGCCTCATGGATGAAGGTCAAATCCGGGAATGGCTCCAGGAAGGGCAGATGATCGGCTCGCACACTCTTACCCATCCTTATCTAGGCAAAATCGATGCAGCCCGGGTCCGCGAAGAAATTTACGCCAGCAAAGCAAAATTGGAGGATAAATTCGGAGTCGCCGTGGATCATTTCTGCTATCCCTATGGGGATTGGTCTCCAGCCGTGGTCGATCACGTCCGCTCAGCCGGTTACAAAACCGCCTGCACCGTCATGAACGGCATTAACCTGCCCGAGACCCCCAAGTTCGCTCTGCGCCGATTCACAGCACGCTACCCCAGCCGGAATTTAAAGGCCTGGTGGCATCGCCTGCGCGGCTTGTAATATCTTCCAGCTTCAGTGGTTAGCAGCACTTAGCGATTCTGCGCACTCTCTAAGAATCCAAACCCTCAGCCTCGGCCGAAGCTTCCTGAGCTTCTCCTTTTTCCTCGTCCGAACCTGCCTTCGAAACAGGCATATTCTTTTGGGCCATCACTGCGGCCAGGAGCTTGTTCCTCAATTCTTCGTTTGTCGAAACCTCTTTGACACAGGCATCGCGGCCCTGCCCCAGCAGGTTCCCTTCAAATTGAAGCCAGGCACCTCTCTTAGTCACGACCCCGACCTGAAGAGCCGCATCCAAGATATTGCCCTCCTGATTGATACCGTGATTGAAGAGAATATCAAACTCCGCTTCGGCAAAAGGAGGCGCCACCTTGTTTTTGACCACTTTGACTTTGGTCCGGTTGCCCAACATTCCTCCGGTGGAATCTTTGATGATATCCCGACGCCTGATATCCAGCCGCACGCTGGCGTAAAACTTGAGCGCCTTGCCGCCGGGTGTTGTTTCCGGGTTTCCGAACATGACCCCGAGTTTATCGCGAATCTGGTTGGTGAAGATACAGAGTGTCTTGGATTTATTCAGGATCGCCGTGAGCTTGCGCAAAGCCTGGCTCATCAACCGCGCCTGCATTCCCATCGTCGCCATGCCCATTTCTCCTTCCAGCTCCGATTTGGGGACCAGGGCCGCCACCGAGTCGATGACCACCACGTCCAGGGCATTGGAGCGGACAAGCGTTTCGCAGATGGTCAGGGCCTCTTCTCCGCTGTCGGGCTGAGAAACCAGAAGTTCATCGAGATTCACTCCCAGTTTTGCCGCATAGCTCGGGTCCAGAGCATGTTCCGCATCGATAAAAGCCGCGGTTCCTCCCATTTTCTGAGCATTGGCGATCACGTGCAGCATCAGGGTTGTTTTACCGGAAGATTCCGGTCCAAAAATTTCCACCACGCGGCCCCGGGGCAAACCGCCCACTCCCAGAGCCAAATCCAGCGTCAGGGCTCCGGTCGGGATCACGTCAATATGCAGGTGGGTTGACTTGTCGCCCAGACGCATGATGCTCCCCTCGCCGTAATGCTTGGTAATAGTGCTGATCGCTGCTTCCAAATCCTTCTTGCGTGCTGCCAGGAGGGATGCCTCGTTTTTAGAATCGGTGCTTTTATCTGCTTTTGCTGCCATAGTAATTCAAGTCTTCTGACCTGCAACTATTGTGGGAGCTCAGCTTCAAACAGTCAAAAACAAAGTTTCACCCGCTCTCCTTAATTTTTTAAAATCAGGGAGTTCCATCCCTCATCCTGCCCGGGCTTGACCCTGAGCCGCCAAACAGGCTACCATTTGCCCATGGGCGATAGCCAAAATAAAGGCCAGCGCGACTCGCGGAAGATGCTCTTGGGAATCGGCTTTGACTCGGATGGTCACAAGCGGATTACCACCGGTGAGAATTTCAAGCTCATCGGAGGCACTCAGGAGACCCACGAGGAGATGACCGAAAAGACTATTAAGATCAACGAAAAGCTCTCCCGCAAAGGCAAAAGCCTCGATGAAGTCAGCCGGGAAGAGTTCGAAGATATTGCTCACTCCGTAGGACTTGTCTCTTTCAAGAAGAAAAAGGATTCCGAGTAAGCTTATCCATTCTTTCTTCAACGACTCCCGCCTCGCTGAGGAGTCTTCCATAATAATTCTTGAGCATTCTGCTGGAGAAGCGTTGCGATTCGAGATATTCTCCTCTGCAGTAAGGGACTCTGTTACCGAACCCGGTGACGGAAGAAAAAGGAAAAAATACGATGAATGTTCCTCACCCGTTTTCAGCTTTGTTGATCTCGGCCGCGCCGGAAGTTATTCTGATCTTTGCTTCCGTAATAATTTTGTCGATTCATTCCTCCCGGCGTCTGGATAAGCTCTCTCCCTTGGGCAGCTTTTCCCATCTGATGGCGATTTCCGGATGCCTCCTCGGTCTCATTCCGGCCGGATTCTACTATTTCATTCTCACTCAGGTACCGGGCGGCAAATGGATTGAGCACTCCGGCTTTCGGATTGACGGAACCCTTCTGCTGATAAAAATCGCTCTTCTTTTGCTGACGGTCTTCGCTCTTATCCTTTCACGTGAAGAGAAGGATGGTTCCGGGCCGGCCGCTTCACACGGGCAGAATTTCGGCCTTGCGGGTTCTCCCGGTTTCATCCTCCTGAGCACAGCGGCGCTCATGGTTTTTTGCAGCTCTACAAGCTTGGGAACCGCTTTTCTGGGGCTGGAATTTGTCGGACTCTTCTGGGGACTCTCCCGAGTCTGCCGCAGAGGCACACACCAGGAGTCTCCGCGCCCATCCTCATTCTTCATCCCCTGGATGGTTTCCTCTTCGCTTCTCCTCCTGGGATACAGCTTCCTCTACAGCGCGAGCGGCTCCACAGTATTGCGCGAAATTACGCCCCTGATGTTTCGGCAGGAACACAAACCGCTCTGGATTCTGGCGCTTGCCATGATCTTCACGGGCCTAGTATTCAAGTTTGGCTTCTTGCCGCTTCGCCTTTCAAAGCCGCGTATGGGCAACCGTTATTCTCCCTCCGTCCTTGCCCTTTATGCGGGCGCTATCCTCTGGGTCTCTTTTTGGATTCTGGGCATCCTCCTGAGCACCGGTTCCGCAACCGTTGAGGGCTCCAATTCACCACTCGGTACCCCGGTTGTGTGGAGAATCTTTATCGCTCTGGCCGGCGCCCTACTGATGACCTGGGGGAGCCTGGCGGCACCTTTCCAGAGGAGCCTTTGCAGACTGACGCTTTATCTGGCTCTGGTTCAAATGGGTTTCTTCACCGTCGGACTCTCTTTTACCGATTTGCAGGCACTCCCCACACTCGCCTTTTACGGTCTCTTTCATGCCGGGTCTCTCATGGGGATCTGCGCTTTTTCCTCCATTCTGATCCGTGCCACGGGCAGCGACCGAATCGAATCGCTTCAAGCCTTGGGGCGGAATCGGCCACTGCTGGGTATCTGCCTGGTCATTTTCCTTTTATCGTGGCTGGGGCTCCCTCCGCTTGCGGGTTTCTGGGTTAAACTCAAAATCCTCACGCTTTTTTTCAAGCTTTCCGCTCCGGGACTGCTCCTTCCGCTTTTCCTTACCGCAGTCGCGCTCTGGGCGACGCTTCTGACTCTCTGGCCAATTTATAAGGTTCTGAAGAGCCTTTACCACACCCCGGACTCCGCCTCCGGAGAAGTTTTCCGGCCGCTACCTCTGAGCCCCCGGACTTCTACGCAGGCAGTCATAATCCTCCTGGCACTCTTCACACTCTCAGCCGGACTCTGGGGAGCTTACACTCTGAATCAGACTCTTTTTCCCTTAACTTATTTGAAGCTTTAACGCCCTTTGAAACAGGATATGTTGAGCAATAAGACGGTATTGAAAACAAGGTTAGACGAGCGAAAACTTGAGTCTGAGTCCATTCTCCTGCTCGAAACTCCCGAAGGTCAGTCCATCCCCATCCAGGTCAACCGAAGCCGAAGAGCCCGCCGCCTTTCCCTGCGAATTGTGAAAGGCAGCCCGGTGGCGACGATGCCCTTGAGGCATTCGCGAAATATTTCCCTCCTGAAGGAATTCATCCTCTCTCACACCCGGTGGATAGTGAAGACTCTCTCAATCCAGAAAAAGCTGCCGCCGGAGCCAATCCCCAGTCCTTGCCTACCCGGCTCCTCCGTTCTGTTTCATGGGGAGTGGCAGCCTTTCAGCTTCCGTTCCCTGAGCAAAACCCGTCCGGGCTATGGCGTTTTTACCCTGGGCGAATCTCTTCCCCTCACCCTGCCGGTTGACCTCAAAGATTACAGGACGGCCGTCGAGGAAGCCTTGAAAAACGAGGCCCGACGTCAGCTTCCTCCTCTTCTGGAACGCACGGCCCGGCGGATGAACCTTGATTATAACCGCCTCACCCTGCGCTCTCAGAAATCCAAATGGGGTTCCTGCTCTCAAAAGAGGAATATCTCGATCAATTGGAAAATCATCCATGCTCCGCTCTGGGTTCAGGAGTACCTCCTGATTCATGAGCTAGCCCATTTGAAAGAGATGAATCACTCGGCAAAATTCTGGGCCGTCGTCTCACCCTGGTGCCCCCGATATAAAGAGGCACGCAAGTGGTTCAACGAACATCCGCTCTAAAAAACCTCTTGCCCGCCGTCTCTCCTACCTGCCTTTGCAGTAGAACTTTTCAAAGAAAAGTGTCGCCCACGGCCGCCCGAAAGAGCTATCCTCCTGATAGCGCTTGCGCAGCCGGCTCATCCTGAGGTAGGCCGGAGCCGAGAAAGCCATTTAACAATCAGAAACACATGCAATTTATTGATCTTCAATCCCAGTATCACCGTATCAGCGCTTCCATCAAAAGCCGCATAGAAAAGGTGCTGAATCACGGCCAATATATCATGGGGCCTGAGGTGAAGGAACTGGAGGCGACCCTGGCAACCTATGTTGGCAGCAAGTATTGTGTCTCCACGGGCTCGGGCACGGTTTCGCTCGAGATGGCGCTCCGGGCTCTGGGTATCGGTCCCGGCGATGAAGTCATTACAGTCCCCTACTCCTTTTTTGCCACGGCTGAGGTTATCGCCATCGTAGGAGCCAAACCCGTTTTTGTAGATATTCGCCCCGATACCTTTTGCATCGATGAAGACCAGATCGAGGCGGCCATCACCCCCCGCACCCGGGCGATCATGCCCGTGAGCCTTTACGGGCAAATGCCCGATATGAAGAAGATCAATCAGATTGCGGCCCGCCATCAACTGCCGGTCATTGAAGATGCGGCCCAAAGCTTTGGCTCAAGCCAGAACGGTGTTCACAGCTGCGGGGCTTCCACCATTGCCAGCACCAGTTTCTATCCGGCTAAGCCCCTGGGCGGTTATGGCGAGGGCGGCGCTCTCTTCACCAATGACGAGGAGCTTTACCAGAAATTCCTCATGCTGCGCAACCACGGCAGCGTGAAGCGCGACGAGCATATTCTGCTCGGAATGAATGCCCGGCTCGATTCCTTACAGGCGGCGATCCTTCTCGCAAAAATGGAAATCTTCGAGGATGAAGTCCTCCGCCGTAATCGAATCGCTGATTTTTATACCCGCCACCTGAGCGCGCTCTGCACAACGCCCACGACCACTCCGGGCAATGTTCACGTCTATGCGCAGTACTCCATCAAGCATCCCAAGCGCGATCAGCTCCAGTCGCTCCTGGCTCAGGAGGGAATCCCGACCGTGACACACTACTCCCGCTGTATGCATGAGCAGCCGGCCCTGGCGATGTTGGGCCACAAAGCGGAAGATTTCCCGACGGCGTTTACCTGCTCACGTCAGGTACTCTGCCTGCCGATGTCTCCTTATTTATCAGAAGCCGATCAGGAGAAGATTGTTCACTCAATTCAGCGACTGGCAAAAAGTCTATGAGTTCTGAAGCCATTCCCCAGCACCCACTGGCTCGAAAGCTCGGCATAGTCACGGAAGGCTTTTTCCTGCTCCTGGCTCTTTTCGGCCCGTGGGCTTTCGGAACTACTCAGGAATGGGCCATCCGCCTGCTTTGCTACGGCTCCATCATTTTCTTTTTCATGGCGCTGGCGCTTTACTATTTGGACCATCATTTTTCCTCACGCTTTTTCTCCGAAGAAAAACCGCGCCGCAAGGACCGGCTCTGGGGATGGGCCGACTGGGTTTTTATCGCTTTGGGAGTCCACTGCCTTCTCTACGTTGCGCTGCAGTGGTTCAACGCTCAATCCGATTACCTTGCCACCACCTATGAATTTATCCCCTATCCTCATCTGGAGTGGCTCCCCAGCAGTTTTGACAAACGTTTTACGCTCTTCTATCTCTTCAAATATACAGCCCTCTTCCTCACCTATCTGGGAGCAAGAATCCTTTTCCAGAACGGCCGCACCCAGGGCAGGATTTTCTCTCTCAGAATGGAGCGCTTTCTGTGGGTTGTCCTCGCCAGCACTTTTGTCATGGTGATCGTCGGCGCTTTCATGCGCCTGGATAAAACCACGACCCTTCTTTGGATGGTGGAGCGCACCCGCTGGGCCGGTATCAATAATTCCTTCGGCCCTTACGGCTACCGCTCCTCTGCGGCTCAATACATGAACCTGCTCTGGCCCGTCGGCATCGCCCTCTGGTGGAGCCTCTCCTCATCCATGGAGGGTAAAGTCTTCCCACGTTTCAAAGCCTACCTGAATCGCCATCTGGTGATTGTGGTACTGAGCCTTTTCGCTCTGGCGGGAGTCTGGATCGCCATCAGCCGCGGCGGCGTCTGGATCGCCAGCATCGTGAGCGTACTCCTTCTGGCTCTCATGTGTGTGAATGCGCTTCATGGGAAGAATAAGAGAATTTTTGCCGCTTTGATCAGCCTCCTGCTCGTGATCGGAGCTGCCGTGCTGGGTCTGCAGGTCGCCGGCAAAGATGCCAAACGCCTCATGGAAACCGATAGCTCGGGCCGTCTTGAGCAATATGAAGCCAGTTGGCCCATCTATCACGATTACCCCACCTACGGAATCGGAGCGGGCGCCTACTATTGCATGTATGATCTTTATCAGCCCGAGAAGAGTAGAAACACCGATGTGACCTTCCCCTTTGCTCACAGCGATTGGCTCCAGCTCTTTATCGAATTTGGCAATGTCGGCTCGGTTCTGGTCTCCGCCCTGGTTCTCTGGGCGCTGCTCCTGCCCTGGTTCGCTGCTCGAGGCACCTATTTTATGCGGCTGGCGATGATCCTGGCCTTTTCAACAGCGCTGCTCCATGCCATTGTGGACCTCCCCTTTTATATTTTATCGGTCTCCTGGCTCTACGTCGTGTTGACGGCCTTCTATCACTCGCTGGGCCGCCCGACTAGGAGATCAAGAAGCGATTCTGAAGGGGAAGATTCTCAAAGGGTACGCCGTCGCAGAATCATTCAGCCCGCAAACTCTTGATTTTTTCCAGGTCGGCTTTGGATGAAGCCCGCCGTGCAGCATTTTCCCATTGAGCGAGGAAATCCTTACCGCTGCGCAGGGGGGTATATTCTTCATAGAGCGCTTTATAAGTCCGGTTCGCCTCCTTGTATTTCTTGAGTTTGCTCTCGGTTTGCGCTTTTTGCAGCGACGTCCAGCAGCGCTGGACACGGGTCATCTCCCGGGATTGATCGAGCAGGTTTTGAGAAACTTCGAGAGCCTTTTTCCAATCCTCTTTCTTCGCGTAAAACCGGATGAGCCACTGCCCCAGAGCCCAATCCATCGGGTTGTCCTTGTATATCCCTTCGATGTACTCGAGCACCTTCTCCTCATCCATCCCTTTGAGGAGATTCAGATTGGCGCTCTGCACCACGCACCATCCGGCCAGATGCGGGTAGGCGTTGAAGGTTTTGACAAAGCGATCAATGGGAGCCACCCGAAAAGGACGATAGAGCGGATCCCCTACCACCGTTGCCTGCCAGGATAATCCGGGCAGAGCATGGTAAGCCGCTTCACCGAAAGAGGCTCCCTTGAGGAACCACTCTGTGAAAAGCCCCACGTTCAGAGTCTGGCCCAGGAACGGCTCATCCACATAGCCCACCGTGCAGGTTGCTCCCAGATTCAGGAGCGGCCCCACCCAGTGATTCGTCTTCGAGTAAATATCCTGAGCACTGAAAGAATGCAGGTGATAGGCGAAAGCCCCCGGAACAAACTCAGCCAATCCCTGAGCGAAAGGCCCGCTGGCATTCCAGTCATACCAGCCGGCATAAAACGCCAGCGAAGCGAGCGGCTGCTCTGCCGGAATCGTTTGGGGCTGCTCATCGAGAATAAAATCCATCCCCGCGGCACGCCAGCAGAAAACCGCACGCCTCAGCCAGAGATCCCCCGCCAGGTAGCCGCGATCTTCCACCGGATCTTTAAGTCCCCGGACATCAAAAAAGCCCTGTCCCCAGAGTCCCTCTTCTTCAGCCCGCAGCGCTTTATCCACCAGCCCCATGGCAATCTCATCGCTCGGTCCATCCAAACGCGCCACCATGAGGAGACCGCTCTCCGGGCCCATTTGTGAAGGAGTCACCTGAGGCGCTGCGCCCTCATTAGGCAGGAAACCCTCCAATCCATCCAGAGGCGGCAGCTTATCTTTAGGGCGCTTGCGCAATAGAACGGAGGCAAGTTCGCTGTCCACCGCGGCTCCGCATTGCTTTTTGGAGTCCAGCAGCCGGCGCTTATCGTAAATCACAAAGGGAATTCCTCGGCAGAGCACGAGATAACGAATTTCAGGGGAAGCCGCCTCCACCCGGTTCGTCGAGCGCTCGGGAGATAAAAGCCCTTTCTTTGAAAGTTGCTCCAGAATCGGCTTCTCGATCTGGGCTTCGTAATCTCCGCGCTGAATTCCGCCGCTCCAGGCCGGGCTGATCGCTATCAGGTGGCTTTCGGGGATTTTCCGCTTTTCAAGATAATGCCGGGCAATTTGAAGCGAGCCGGGGTACTCTGTGCTGTAAACCACCGCCGTGGCCAAAGCTTCCTCCTCTACACTAGGCCAGGGAGAAGCTCCGGAAACGGCTCCGTTACTGACCTCATTCGTCTCTCCCAAAGCCACAAAGAGCCCGCACACCAGGAACACCATCCCCAGCAGTAATCTCTTCGCCATCCGTAATTTTCCCGGAATACTCATACTTATCCCGCTGGCCAGTCTAATGTGAGGCTCCCTTTGGAGCAAGAAGTTACGATCTCTCGGGCGATTCTGCCGCAGCCGGACCGTCTCAGATTTTCCAGAATTTCCACCAGGGAATCCGGGACTCTTCGGCTGGGGGAGTGGAGCCTTTCTTCGCGTCGTTCTCTTCAGTTGAAGAAGGAGGCGGATTCCGGCTCAGGTCAAAGCGGCGAATATCGATCCGCGCCTCAGAGGCATTGCCCAACTCCAGCAGCACCGCATTTTCCAGAAGAGACCTGCCGGCCCAGGAAATATCCATCGGGGAACCGGCTGCCATTGCTCTGTCACGGCGGATATCCATCATCTTCCGGAATGCCAGGGAATCCAGCGCGGCCGGGTCTTTGGAAAACCAGAGCTCATTCACTTCCAGAGAATAGTGGAGGAAACTCGAGCTCTGCCCGCGATATTGGCAGAAAAGCGCATCCGTGACACAGAGCGCCACCTTGTCGCCCACAGCCTCCATGGCATAAATCTCGGAGGTGGCCTCGGCCAGGCGGTAAGCATCCGTTTCAAAACGCAAGAAATTATCCGTGCAACCACTGGCCAGGCTGTAGATGTGGCCGGCCGCTCCCAGAGAATTATGATGAGTCAGGGGCGTCACCAGAATCAACCGGGTCACTTTTTGAGTCAGCAGTTTGGAAACGAAAGATCTGCGGCCCGGCTGCTCCTCTTCCGAACGCTTCGGCTCAAAGCCCAGAGGCGGAATTTCGGGCTTCTTCTCAGGTTTCGGCTCGATCCTTTTCCCGGAGTCCTTCGAAAACTCCACGTCTCCATAAACCAGACTGGAAGGAAAAAATGAACTGTAATAAATCTTCTCGTCAAACCCGGCCTCAGCCGTCGCCTGAATCTGCACACCGCTCTCCCGGGCCAACTTCACAAACCCGGCCCCGTTGAGCGCCTCCCAGGAGCGGTCCCAGATCACGATATGCTCCGCAGCCACCCCGGCCTCGCGAAGCAGCTCGATCAATGCCCGAACCACCTCAGGCCGAGTTCCTCCCGGACCATCCTTCAAAGCATAAACCTTGATCCCTACCACGTCCTCGGGGCTCACCAGTTTGAGGATACCCGCCACGGCATCAGGGCTTTGCATGAGCTCGGCAATCCCCTTGCGCATCATCTGCCCCAATTCCTCCTTCTGAGCCCGGAAAGCCTCCGTTGCCTCCCGGTCACGCACGACCACCACCGAAGAGCGCTCCGGAAGCGCCGCCTGCAGGGCAAAAGCACCGAGGAATATGAAAACGAGCACCGCCCTCACAAAAGAACCGTAATAGATTCTCATCAAATACCCTCCTGCCATTTTCGTTTTAATAAAATAGCTCTTTTTTCCCACAGTTGAAACCGCTATACTTCGGCCAGTCGGCTCTTTCCGTAAAGGCTATTGTCGGGCAAGCATCCGGAAATGCAAGCCTTTCTGGTCAAAACAAAGAGTTGAGGATGGATGTTTTGAAAAGAAGAGTTAAAATGGAGCTATGAGCGTTGGGATAAAAAATACACTGTTCACGATTCTGGCCGCTATCGGAATAACTTTCCTGGCCGGCTGTACCCCTTCCGGCCCCAAAGCCCTTCTGCAGGGAGAAGAACTCCTGAAAAAAGGCCAGGCCCGCAATGCGGTCAAAAAGATGGAGCGCGCGGTCAAGTACATGCCCAATAACCCGCTTGCCTGGAATTACCTGGGGGTCGCTCTGCACAGCTCCGGCCGCCCGGAAGAGGCCCTGAGCGCTTACCAGAAAGCCTCCGCCCTCAATCCGCAAATGGACGTCCTTTACTACAACCTGGGCTGCCTCTACCTGGACCGCAAAAATTATCAGATCGCCATCCACTCCTTCTCGAACTACCTGAATCTGGAGAAGAACATGAATTTCGAGCCGGCCTGGGAGAAAATCGGCTACGCTTTCCTGGCCATTCAGCGCACCGACCTGGCCGCACGCTCCTTCAGCAACGTCGTGGTCCTGAACCCCCAAAACGCCAAAGCTTATAACACGCTGGGCCTGATCGCTTCCTCAGAGAAAAATACGGCTCTGGCGATGAAGCATTTCTCCAACAGCATTCTGGCTGATGCTACGTATGCACCGCCCCATTTAAATACCGCCGTCCTGCTCCAGAAGACCGGCGGCAACACGAATCTGGATTTGGCCCTCAACCGCTACGAGCGCTATCTGGCCCTGGCTCCCAAGGCTGAGGATGCCCAGAGAGTTCGCTCTCAGGTATCGGCTTTGCAAGGGCTCCTGAGCGCTCAGGCTTCCGCCAAAACAAACACAGTGACCAATGCCGCCGTCGCCAACACGCTGCCCACAAACCAACTGGCTCAGGCGACTCCTGCTCCCGAACCCAAACCGGAAGCGGCTCCCGAAAAAACGACACCTGCTCAGACGCCCGGCGTCATCGTCACCCAATTACAGCAAACCAATTTACCCCCGCAGCAACCCGCTGCAGTTCTGACGCCCAAAGAAGCGCCGGTTGAAGTCGCCGCTGTTGCTCCCGTTATTCCCGTCGCTCCCGTCACTTCCAAAACCAATGAGCCTCCCGAAGAGGTCGATCTGGCAGCACTCCAGAAAACGCCCGAGCCGGTCATTAAAGAGATTCCCCGACCGGAAAATACTCTCCCGCGGAATGAACCGCCCCAGTTAAGTCTGGAGCCGGCCCCGACTCCGGAACCCGAACCGACCCCGACACCCCAACCGGCTCCTGAAAAAGTCAGAGTCGTCAAGGTGACTCCTGCTCAGACGTCTTCCGAAACCAAGCCCGCGGCCCAGGCCGCCCCGGAAGAGCCTCAAACCGATAAAGGGAACTTCTTCTCCAGAGTCTTCGGCAAAAAACGCTCTGGCGAATCCTCCGAGAAAGCTTCATCCGCTTCGGCAACCGGCTCTGAACCGCCGGCCATCTCCGTCACCCCGGTAGATGTCCCCGCGGAACCCGAATCCGTCAAAGAGACTCCCCGCGAAAAACCCGCCCCGGTAGCTATCCGCGTCTACGAGCCTTACACCTACCAGAACCCTCAGGCCGCCGCACCGGGCAACCGCGAAGAGGCCTACCTCCTTTTCCAGAGAGCCTTCCGCGCTCATCAGGAGAAAGATTTCCCCACCGCCATTGAGTATTACAGCAAGGCGATTCAGAAGGATCCGGCCTGGTTCGAAGCCTATTTCAACCTGGGTCTGGCCTGCTACGGCTCCGGCGAATACTCCTCCTCGCTCCTGGCCTTTGAGAACGCCTTGGCTCTCAAGCCCGATTCCTGGGAAACACGTTACAATTTCGCCCTGGCTCTCAACAAAGCCGATCATCCCAACGAGGCCATTGTCGAGCTCAAGAAGGTCACCCGCCTCAAGGATTCCTACGCCAATGCCTGGCTGGAGATGGGGGTGATCTACCAGAACCGATTTGCTGACATCGACAACGCCTACAACGCCTACCAGAAATTCATCACTCTGGCGCCCGATCATCCCAGCGCTTACACCACCAAAATCTGGCTCACCCAGAACGCCTCCAAAGTAAAACCCCAGCCATAAACTCTGGGGGCTAACCCGGAGGGGTCGTCAAACCCCGCAAAGGATCCGTACCCGGAGGTCTCCATGTCCAGCGGGCACGAATCCTCTTTTCTTTTCAAGCCCCGGAGATGATAAGAGGAGGGGCTGCAGCCCCTCCTCGGTTTGACACGTATTG
>CAZSTC010000030.1:0-28950 GCA_964609795.1 uncultured Verrucomicrobiota bacterium | reverse complement strand
CCCGCTAATACTCTGGCTTATTCGATTGTAGCAGGGGCTCCACAAGAGATGCTAATTAATCCGGCAAATGGGAACATTACATTCTCATTGTCTAAAGAGCTTTACCGCACGGATCCATATTTGGTTACGGTAAAAGTTGAAGATGGTTCGGGATTATCTTCTCAAACCCAATTTACTCTTCGAACCGAATATTTAAATGGAGCGCCGACAATAGCAGGAGATTCTACAGAAGTGACTATACCGGAACTTTTAGAGGCGAATATTACGATGCTTCTAGGCTGGGATTTTTATGACGTAGACAATGATGAATTATCTTTTGAACTTGAAGAGGGGGCCCCTCCGGGAATGAGTGTGGATTTAGATGGAAATATCTTTTGGGCTCCCTCCGAAGAACAAGGGCCTGGGGTGTATGCTGCCTTTTTGATAGTGAGCGATTTGGATGAGGTTTCTCCATCAGAGACACGAAGAGAGTTCACTGTCACGGTGACAGAGGTGAACTCAGAGCCTTATTTTTCCTGCAGTTTGGAAAAGGAAGCCATTGTAGGTGAAACCTTGTCACTCTCTACAGTAAAAGCGACTGATTCGGATATCCCCGCTCAAAAATTAACCTATACATTGCAAGGGAGCGCCCCGAGTGGATTAAGATTTTATTCCAATGGGGATATTATTTGGACTCCATCGAAAGACCAGGTCGGCGAACATTTCTTATCCATTTTAGCTACTGATAATGGGAATCCAGTGAAAAGCGGCAGTGCAACATTAAAGATAACGGTAAAAGAATCGGCTTCCTCACCTTTATATTTCATACCTGTAGAAAACTTACATGTCAAAGAGCACTCCCTATTTCAAGTCGTTTTGATGGCAAGTGCCAGCGGAGGTGCTGATCCTATTAGTTATTCTCTTTTGAAATCCAATACAGGTATGCAGTTAGACTCAGTTTCAGGCTGTTTTTCCTGGATTCCCGGAGAGAGTGACGGTGGTAAAAGTTTTGAAGTAATCGTTAATGGATCGGAAACAACCGGCAACAAGCGTTCGGCTCAGATTTCTTTCGTGATCACTGTAGATGAAGTCAACAATGCTCCTTCCATAAGTTCTATTCCTCTTATACGGATTAATGAAGACGTAGTGTTAAATTATCCAGTGGAGGCTGTGGATCCTGAAGCAGATGTTTTGACATACTCGGTCATCTCACTTCTTCCCGATGATTACATTCAGGAGGAGGATGCTTATTTCTCAGGTAACGTTTTTTACTGGCACATTCGTGAACCTCACGGGCCCGGAGGTTATACTGTTACAATACGAGTTACAGACTCAGGAGGCCTCTTTGCAGAGACAAGTTTCAGAGTGTTGGTTCGTGCCGTTAATACAGCGCCGAGATTTACGTTTTCTGAAACAACTTTTGATGTGTATCAAGGTCAGGAATTTACAACAGTTATCACTGCAGAAGATGACGATATTCCTAAAGAACAGCTTGTAATTAGTAAAACATCGGGGCCAGAGGGACTCACAATCCACCCTCATACCGGTGCTGTTCATTGGCGAGTTCCACTTAACTATCAAGTGGGAACAACCTCTTTTGGAATTCAGGTTACCGACGTTAATGCGGGCGGTGCTACAAGGCTGCTGACTCTCAATGTGCATCCGTGGGCAAATGTCGAGCCGACTTCTGGAGTGATAGAGTTATCGGCCAGTTTACATGAAGGAGAGCCTTTCGAATTCTGTCTTGATACAGATTCGACATCTGGCTGGAAATGGAGTCTCGATTCTTCTCCCAATGACATGGTCCTTGATTCAGAAAGCTCAATGCTTCATTGGATCCCCGGGGAACTGGATGGTGGGCAGAGTCGAGAAGTTTTGCTGGAAGCCAGGGTAGGCGATGAAAGAAGAAGCCAAACACTCCGTCTTATTTTGGATGTTGTGGAGATCAATTCTGCCCCGCAAATTGAAGAATTGATAATACCTGCTTTTCGATTAAATCAGGAAGTACGATTTTTTGTGAAGATGTCTGATTCTGACATACCGATTCAGCAGTTGAATCTGTCGCTTATTTCCGCTTTACCATCTGAGGCTTCTTTTAATCCGCTGACAGGGGAATTTTGCTGGAGACCCAGAACAAAAAGCCAATTTTTGAATGGAGGATGGAATCTTAAATTCAAAGTGAATGACTCCGGCGTGCCGTCTTTGAGCTCGGAAAAAGAAATTCTTCTTTGCCTATTGGAGGATGGAGGGGATGAATCTTCCGTTCAATACGAATATGTCCCTTCTTCCTCAACTGCGGAGGTAATGAAGCTCAATTGGAATGTCCAGGAGGGAAAAGAGTATTCTGTTTTTGCATCCAATTCCAATCCAGACGATGAGTGGCTTTTGATAGGCAAGGTTCTGTTGACACAAGATGCACTTACTCTTGAAAACAGCTATGCTCTAAAGAAAACTGCTTGGTTTTACATGGAGGATGAAGAGGCTGAAAAATGGCCTCTTCGTTCTTGCGAAATAACAAAAGATGGTTTGTTTAGAATAGTATGGGAAAGGAACATTTCTTCGTCTGGGGCAGAGATTAAGACGAGTCAGGATGGAAGTTTTTCGAGATGGGAACCCCTTCTACAACTTGATTTATCCAATCACAAGGCTTCGCTACAACAGAAACTAGGCTCAGGTCCCGAAGAAATCAGAAACGTCAGGATTGTTCCGAAAAATTAGACGGGTAATTTGTTCTGACCTGTGTTTCCCCAATCATTCAATTGTCCTTCTAAAGGATGAGGAGGGGCGTTTTTATCCAACAGAGCGAGGGCCTCGCTTATCAAGTATAGTGAGCCGCAAACCAATATCAATGGGGCGTCTTTTAGAGTAATCAAGGCGCCTTTAATATCTTCTTGAGTTGAAACACCGATATGAGACGGAGTGTGTTTCTTCAACTCTCTAACCAGAGTTTCGGGGGCAAGTTTCCTGTGGTTTGGTACGGACAAACAGGAAAATGACAAACCGTACGGAGCAATTATGCGACAGATATTAGGCCAGTCTTTGTCAGCCAAGACGCCTAGTATGATATGAGGTTTCTCTTGAAACCGTTCATTAAGGGATTTCGTAAGGGCACGAAATCCAGCCACGTTATGAGCCCCATCTAAAATAATGGTTTGGTTATTAAGGCGGATAATCTGAAAACGTCCGGGCCATTGAGTTGCGCAAAGTCCCTCACGAAGCGATTTATTTGAAACAGGAAGTTGGGCTTGTAAAACATCGACCGTTTTAAGAGCAAGTGAGATGTTGTTTTTTTGATATTCTGGAAACTGAGGAGGAAGGGGAGTCAATGAATCAGCAGAAGCAGAGAAAAAAGGAGCGGATTTGATTTTTGCTGTTTTCTTAATAACTTCCAACGGCTCTGAATTTACCTCCGTAGTAATAATGGGGACCCCTTGTTTTATTATGCCAGATTTTTCATATGCTATCTCAGCCAGGGTGTTTCCCAAGTATTGCTGATGTTCTAATGAAATGTTTGTAATGACCGAAGCCAGCGGGGTAACAATGTTGGTTGAATCCAGCCTCCCGCCCAGTCCTGTTTCCCAGAGAATAATCTCACATTTTTCTTCCTGAAAGTGCAGTAATGCCATGAGCGTTACTGCTTCAAAAAAAGTTGGATGAGATGCTGAAGGGAAGGAATCAAGAATGGGTCTAATATTCTCAACCAAACCCACTATATTTTCTTTGCTGATTTGGGTGCGATTTACCTGAATTCGTTCGGCGAAAGAGATCAAATGAGGAGAAGTAAATAGCCCCGTTCGATAGCCCGCGTGTTTATATATGCTTTCCAGTATCGCACAAACAGACCCTTTCCCATTAGAGCCTGCTACGTGTATGAAATGAAGTCCTTTCTCGGGGTGGTCAAATTTCTCGCAGAGAAACTGTATGCTTTCCAATCCCAATTTGGCTCCGAATGAACGGAGCCCATAAAGAAATTCGATCGCCTTGGAATATTGTTGTTCAAGAGGAGAGCACTCTTCCAATTTCATAGAAAAACAGTGGGCATACAACCATTCCACATTCCATTAGGATGTATCGCTGTTACTTATTGCACGGCTTGCAAGCACCGAGAACAGAGAGTCGGATGTTGTTCGTTCTCTCCAACTGACGTCTCGAAATGCCAGCAGCGTTCACATTTAGTTCCGTCTGCAGGAGCCGTTTCAAAAACTGCGGATTTGATGTCTTCGGGTGCTGCATCTGTTGGTGTGACTGTGAGCTGACTTAAATTTAATAGTTCTCTCAATAGTTCCCGCTCGTCAGATTGCAAAGGCAAGAGAGAAGGATGCGCCGAAATAGTCATCTTTCCTTCGAGAGATTTACCGATTATCTTTGATTGACGTGCTTTTTCCAATTCAGCCAGAGCAGGACCTCTAAGCTGGAAGAGCAAAGACCAAAGCGATTTTTCTTTTGAAGTCAGCGCAAAATTTGTTGCTTTATAATAGCTCAGGTGGACTGAACCCTTTCCTTCGTTACCGGGAACGTATTCCCATGCTTCGTCAGCAGTAAAAGCCAGAATGGGGGAAAGAAGAATACAAAGCTGAGAGAGCATGTGATGCAGCGTTGTTTGAGTTGAACGACGCCTAATGGAATCACTCCTATCGGTGTACATTCGATCCTTAATAGCATCGTGATAAATCGCCGACAGCTCCATGGAAATGAACTGGCTGATCTTTTGATAAACCTGATGGAATTCAGATCTTTCATAAGCATTCATCACCTCTTTTTCCATTGTTGAAAAGGCATCAAGAATCCAGCGGTCCAATGGTGTTAGCTTTTCAAGCGGTATCGTATGTTCGAGAGGGTTGAAGTCATGCAAGTTCGAAAGCTGATAGCGCAATGCATTGCGGATTGCACGATAAGTTTCACCCACTTTATTGATGCGTTCCTCGCTGACAACGATGTCATTACGAAAATCTTGAGACGCCACCCAAAGCCGGAGTACATCAGCACCATATTGCTTTATATAGGCATCTGAAGTTTGAGGCTTTTGGTAAGCACCTTGTTTGCTCTTGGATATTTTTTCGCGATCTGCATCAACCATAAACCCGTGTGTTAACACGGTCCGATAGGGTGCATGACCATTGCCGGCTAAGGAAAGCAATAGGGAAGACTGGAACCAGCCGCGATGCTGGTCGCTTCCTTCCAAGTACATGTCAGATACCCACACCGGTTGTTTCTGATCTGGGAGATGATTCAGTTCCTTTCTTTGCATGAGAACTGATCTGGATGTGGAGCCGGAGTCTATCCATACGTCCAGGGTATCAGACCCTTTGCTAAGCGCTTCTGGGCGGTCCCACTGTTCTGGACGTACTGTTTTCCAAAGTTCTTCAGCTGTTTTTTCAAACCAGATATTGGAACCATGTTTTTCAACCAGGTCTGCGATAGAGCGAATAATTGAAGCTTCCAGAATAGGGTTTGCATTAGCGTCGTAAAAAGCAGGGATGGGTACCCCCCACGTGCGTTGCCGCGAGATACACCAGTCGGGGCGGTTTTGGACAGCACCTTCTATACGATTGCGGCCCCAGTCCGGTATCCAGGAGACAGATGAAGAAATGCATTCAAGAGCCTTTTGACGGAACTTTTCATGGTCAATTTTTATGAACCATTGATCCATAGCCCGAAAGATTACTGGTGTTTTGCTTCTCCAGCAGTGCGGGTACGAATGAGAATATGGTTCCAAGGCTAATAGTTGATTTTGCTGACGTAAAAGCGCAATCACTCCCTCATTAGCAGCGGATTGACCCTGTTTTTCCAGGACAGAAAGTCCCAGAAGGGCAGCGGGGATTTGTTGTTCCGCTGGTAAATCGTTGGTATGAATTAGGCAACCAGCGTCATCCACAGGAGAATAGACAGGAAGTCCATTTTGTAAACCCAAAATATAATCTTCCATTCCATGACCGGGTGCAATATGGACAAAGCCTGTACCCGTGGAGCTTTCCACAAAATCCCCAGGATAAAGTTTAGATTCGCGCTTGCAGAAAGGATGGTGGCAGGTGATTTGACTCAAGGCGTCTCCTTGAACAGTGCGGATGATTTGATGATTATTCCATCCGCATTTTTCAGCTACCTGATTCAGAAGATCTACGGCCACGAGATACACCTCCTGATCGACCAAGACTTCCAAATAATCCAGTTTCGGGTTAAATGCAACAGCCAAGTTGGCAGGAAGAGTCCAAGGCGTAGTTGTCCAAATAATGACGAATGTGTTCTTGCGCCCTGCAACGGGGAATTTTACATAAATACTGGGGCTTTCGTGGTCAGCGTATTCCACTTCCGCTTCCGCCAGTGCTGTTTTGCACGGGATACTCCAATAAACAGGTTTTTTCCCCCGATAGACGAACCCTTTTTCTACAATATCGGCAAAGAGACGCAGCTCCTCCGCTTCGAGTTCAGGTAATAATGTAAGATAAGGATTATCCCAGTCGCCCTGCACACCCAGTCGTTTGAATTGATCTTTTTGGATGGCAACATACTTGCGTGCATATGCTTCACATTCCTTTCGAATAGCGACAGGAGTAATTTCTGCTTCATCTTTGTATTTTTTGCGAGCCTCCTGCATTACCTTGTATTCAATGGGCAGACCATGGCAATCCCAGCCAGGAACGTAAGGAGCGTTAAATCCCATCAAGGTTTTATGGCGGATAATGATGTCCTTTAAAATTTTGTTGAGTGCCGTCCCCACATGCACATCTCCATTGGCAAAAGGAGGGCCATCATGGAGAATGTAACGGGGCGCATCCTTACGGGAGGATATAATTTTAGAGTAAAGATTGTTTTCGTGCCAGCGTTTCAGCCGCTCGGGTTCACGCATTAAAAGATCCGCTTTCATAGGGAAAGCGGTCTTAGGCAAATTCAGAGAATTCTTATAATCCATCTATCTTTGTAAACTTGATTGAAAAAAAATTATTTAGCCTGGTCTTTAATCCAGCGGTAGGCAGCATCAAAAATGAGACGATTCTTTTCTACTATTGCCTGCTTGGATTTGAAGCTTTTCTCTAACGTGTTAAGAAGAATATCTGTGGATAAAGGTATTAAATCCAAAGCAGCCATTGCTCCTAAAAGGGCTGTGTTTCCGGCCTTAGGCACCCCCATTTGGTTAGCCATCTCAATTGCAGGGAAGGAAACAAGCCGAACACCTTCTTTTATGGGAACTTTATCGATGGGAATGTGAGAGTCACAAAGGATCACTCCATTTTTTGGAACAGCAGGTGCAAAACGCTCAAAGGAAGGCTGATTCATCACCACCAAAACATTTGGGGAAACCACTTCAGGCGATCCAATATGTTTACCGCTGATAATAACCGAACAGGCAGCAGAGCCGCCACGCTGCTCAGGGCCATAAGTCGGAAGCCAGGAAACGTGAAGTCCGGCTGTTTGAGCGGCTTTGGCTATGACTTGACTCAAACTGAGTATTCCTTGCCCACCAAAGCCTGAAAACTTAAAATGCTTAGTGGAAACATTATTATCATTCGTTGCTTTGATTTCATCAGAATCCGAAATCAGAGGAAAGAAATCATGAGCCTGAACCCTGGAAGGCATTTCTGGCTTGGCCTGTACTTCCGCTGAGCGATCCCGCAAGCAGGAGAGGGGATACTCTTTTTCCATTTCGTTAATGCAAAATTGAGCTGCCTCCAGCGTAGTGCCCTTATAGTTAGTAGGGCAAGGACTGAGTATCTCTACAAAAGTATATCCTTTGGAGTCTCTTTGAATCTCCAACGCTTTTCGGATAGCTTTTTTAGCCTTCATAATACGCGGTGTATCCGCTACGGAGACGCGCTCAATGTAGACCGGTGCATGAAGCTGATTAAGCACTTCACAGACATGAATTGGATAGCCCATAGTTAGAGGGTCTCGCCCGTATGGAGATGTCGCTGTTTTTTGCCCCAATAGAGTGGTTGGTGCCATCTGCCCACCCGTCATTCCATAGATCGCATTGTTGATAAAAAAGACAGCAATACTTTCTCCTCGATTAGCAGCCTGAAAAGTGGCGTTGAAACCAATTGCAGCCAAATCGCCATCTCCTTGGTAGCTGATAACGACTTTATTATTCAAGGTTCTCGCTAACCCCGTTCCTACTGCCGGGGCCCTGCCATGGGCTACTTGGACGTTTCCTGCGTTCATATAATAATAGCAGAATACGCTACAGCCTACAGGGCTGATAAATAGGGTTCGCTCTTGAATTCCAAGTTCTACCAGTGCCTCACCAATTAACTTATGAACAATCCCGTGTCCGCAGCCCGCACAATAATGAGTTGCTCTCTGGTTTGAAGGGCCTTTGCGGGTAAAAAGCTCGTAAAGCCCCTGAGTTTTTAAAATAGACATAGAATAAAATGAGATTAGCTTTGAACTATTAAGATTTCCTTAACCTTTCGGACAATAGCATCCACTTCCAACAGGATGCCACCCATGCGGTTAATAAAATGAACTTTGGGACATTGTTCACCTAGATGCAAAAGTACGTCGTCTCGATATTGACCATTGCTCAACTCGGCAACTAATATCTGACAATTAGGTCTTATCAAGATGATTTCCTGTAGCTGTTTCTCCGGGAAAGGGAATAAGGTTTGAGGACGAAAGAGGCCAGCTTTAACGCCTTGAGCTCTGAGTTCTTCCACCGCCGTACGAACTATGCGGCCAACAATACCATAGCCAGTAATGATTAAATCAGCATCCTCTGTAAGCCAGCTTTCGGCGCTGGCCTCGCAGCTCATGCTTTCGTACTTTTCTTGGAGCATGTAATTAAACTCCTCTTGTTTTTCGGGCTGCAGGATAATTGAGGTCACCAGGTTTTGCAGTGTTTTCTTATCTCCCTGAATGGCCCAGCTGCTGGTCTCGGGCTGTGGAAGCTCTTTTGCGGGCAGTTCAAGCGGCTCCATCATTTGTCCGAGAACGCCATCGGTTAAAACAACGGCAGGGTTCCGATATTTTACGGAAAGAGAGAAAGCACGAATCGTGAAATCACACATTTCCTGCACGCTTCCCGGAGCTAGAACAATATTGTGATAGTTGCCGTGACCGCCACCTTTTACGGATTGATTGTAGTCGCCTTGCTCTGGACCAATATTTCCGAGACCTGGTCCCGTTCTCATGACGTTAACTATTACAGCAGGCAATTGCGATCCGGCCAAATAGGAGACCCCTTCCTGCATTAAGCTGAGGCCGGGTCCACTGGAGGCCGTCATGCTGAGTTTACCAGCCGATGCCGCGCCATAAACCATGTAGATAGAGTTCGTTTCGCACTCAGCCTGTAAAAAAACTCTCCCCAGCTTAGGAAACCATTCAGCGGCTGAATGAGCTATCTCGCTAGCAGGGGTTATAGGGTACCCGAAGTAAGCGTCGCAACCGGCATACAAAGCGCCAATAACAACGGCATCATTACCTTTAGCAAATAAATTCATTTATCTTTTTAGAGTCTTGGTTTTTTGTGAACTTCAATTGCGTATGGTTCCGGACAGTTGTAGAAACAGATGCCACAGCCAATACAGCCTTCTCCTGTATATTCAACGGGGATAACCCCCTTGCTGTTGAATTTTTTTGAAAAGCGAAGCACATGTTTTGGGCAGGCGGCTACGCATCGTCCACAAGCTTTGCACTCCTCGACATCAATTATGGGTCGAGGCAAAGAGGGAGTAGGCTCTTGTTGATCTGAGTTCATTAAGGTGATGTTTGTTCTATATTTTTACGGTCAAAAGAAATTCGATGTTGCTTCGTGTTTGCTTGAGCTTATCCAAAAGCTTTTCCATACCTTCGACTGCCGGTACTCCTGTCAAAGCGCGACGCAACAGAACAATGCGTTCGTACTCATCGGGATGATAGAGCAATTCTTCCTTACGAGTTCCAGAAAGGGCTATATTGATACTGGGGAAAATGCGCCTTTCAGCCAAATGCCGGTCAAGCACCACTTCCATGTTTCCCGTTCCCTTAAATTCTTCAAAGATAACTTCATCCATTCGGGATCCGGTATCTATCAAAGCTGTTGCAATAATGGTGAGAGAGCCCCCTTCTTCTACATTACGAGCCGCACCAAAGAAGCGCTTAGGTTTATGCAGCGCATTGGCATCCACGCCGCCGGATAAAATTTTTCCAGAGTGAGGTTGTACGGTGTTGTAGGCACGGGCCAGGCGCGTAATCGAATCTAAGAGGATAACGACATCTTTTTTGCGCTCTACCATGCGTTTGGCTTTCTCAATAACCATCTCAGCCACCTGAACGTGACGCTCCGGAGGCTCATCAAAGGTGGAGCTTACTACTTCAGCCGGGGCGCAGGTTCTCTGCATATCAGTCACTTCTTCAGGCCGTTCATCAATCAGGAGAATAAAAAGATAAACCTCCGGGTTGTTCGTTAATATCGAATTGGCCAAATTTTGCATCAGGACCGTTTTGCCGGTACGTGGCGGGGCGACAATAAGACCACGCGTTCCCCTTCCGATAGGGCAAATAATATCCATTACGCGGGCTGAAGGATCATTCAATTTGCTCTCTAAAATAAAACGCTTGTTGGGGAAGAGCGGCGTCAGGTTCTCAAAATGAGTTTTATCTTTAGCCTTATCAGGGTCTTCATTATCTACTGTTTCTATTTGGAGTAGAGCAAAGAAGCGCTCTTTATCTCTGGGTGAGCGAATGCGTCCGGCCACCAGATTACCTGTTTGGAGATTAAAGCGCCGAATCTGAGATGGGGAAACATAAATATCTTCCGGACACGGCAGGTAGTTAAAGGTCTGAGAGCGCAAAAAACCAAAGCCATCGGGTAATACCTCCAGTACACCGTCAGAAATGATGACGCCACTTCGGCGCGCATTCCGTTGAAGTATCTGGAAAATGAGCTCATGTTTTTTGAGAGTCCCAAAGTTCTCAATCCCCAATTCGCGGGCCATTTCATTGAGCTCATGGATCCCCTTTGATTGGAGTATACTGGTGTCCAGAGCGTTTGCCATCTCCTGACTGGAAACGGGCGGCAATTCTTCTTCATCAACATCTTCAGGGAGTTCACCCGGCTTGATATTCATTTCTTTAAGGATGACCTCTTGAGGTGTGGCAGCTGATACCGGCATGACTTCCTCGAGCGAATTTTCAGGAGTTTCCTCTGTAGGAGGTGTGGAGCGATAATGAGCTTTTCGGGCCGCGGCCTCTTCTTGAGAGGAGGTTTCTAGAGGCAATTCTTCTTCTTGCGGACGAATTTTTGGAGGACGCCCACGTTTAGTTCCCGTTTTAGATGGTTCTTTTGCCATATGATGAATAAGTTATACAACTACCTTAGTAAGGTAATGGAAATTGTTTTGTTAGATCTTCTACTTGATTGCGAACCCTATTTATTATCTCCGAGTTAGTAATATCTTCCAGCACATCGCAAATCAGCTGAGCGATAAATTTCATCTCCGTTTCGCGCATGCCGCGGGTAGTCAGTGCTGGTGTCCCGATTCGAATCCCACTTGCCTGGAAAGGAGAGCGGGTCTCAAAAGGAATTGTGTTTTTATTAACCGTGATGCCAGCCAAATCCAATGCAATTTGGCATTCCTTGCCAGAAAGCCCTTTTTGGCCAACATCAACCAACATTAAATGATTGTCTGTTCCTCCGCTAACCAGGCGATGTCCCCGAGCTTTTAACTCATCTGCCATAACTTTTGCGTTAAGGACGATTTGCTTTTGGTACTCTTTAAAAGCAGGCTGCAAGGCTTCCTGAAAACATACAGCTTTTGCCGCAATAACATGCTCCAGAGGACCTCCTTGAATTCCGGGGAAAATTTGCGAATCAATTTCCTTCGCATACTTCTCTGCGCAAAGGATAAGTCCCCCACGTGGGCCTCGAAGCGTTTTGTGTGTGGTTGTGGTGACAAAATCAGCGTGTCCAACAGGGGATGGGTGATATCCCGCTGCTACTAAGCCAGCAATGTGAGCAATATCCGCCAGGAGGTACGCATTCACCAAGCGTGCAATTTCACCCATGCGTTTGAAATCAATTATTCTGGGGTAGGCACTGGCTCCGACCGTGATCATCTTGGGACGATATTCCTCGGCCATTCTAGCCAAAGAGTCGTAGTCAATGACTTCTTCTTCCTTGGTGACTCCATAGTGTTTGACTTCGAAGAATCTACCCGAGAAGTTAGCCTTATTTCCGTGAGTGAGGTGACCTCCATGGGTCAAATCCATTGTCAGAATACGATCGCCAGGCTTCAAAAATGCGAAGTAAACCGCCATGTTCGTTGAGCTGCCGCAATGTGGCTGAACGTTTGCGTGTTCGGCTCCGAAGAGGAGTTTGGCTCGCTCGATGGCGAGTTTCTCAATCTCGTCAATGTACTCGCACCCTCCATACCAGCGTTTTGCCGGGTAACCTTCAGCATATTTATTGGTTAAAACAGAACCTTGAGCCTGCAAAACGGCTGGGCTGACAAAGTTTTCGCTGGCGATCAACTCCAAGTGGTCCGTTTGACGCTGTTTTTCGGCTTCAATAAGAGTTGCTATTTGAGGGTCTGCTAGTTGCAGAGCATCTGTTGTAGTGGTCATTTGTTCCATTTTTTTAATCCTCCGTTCGTGTCTTCCGCCTTCAAAGGCTGTATTAAGAAAAGCATCTACTATCTTCATAACTTCGTCAGGCGAAGTTGACTCAGTCAAACATAACACATTGGCGTTGTTATGTTTTCGGGTAAGAACTGCATCGTGCACATTACTCACCAGTGCTGCGCGAATTTTCTGAAACTTGTTGGCGGCCATACTCATGCCAATCCCGGTACAGCAAATGAGAATACCATATTTCGCAGTGCCGTCCAATACCATCCGGCAAACTTTTTCAGCGTAGTCCGTATAATCACAAGACTCTGAAGAATAGGTGCCACAATCAGATAAAATGTAACCTTTACCTGCAAGTATTGGTTGGAGGGCTTGTTTAGTATTAAAACCTCTGTGGTCGGATCCAATAGCGATAAGGTTTTTAGTACCAGGCATATTAGATGAGTTCATTTTTTCTTTAAAAGTTCTATTAGGACGGGTAGTCTCTCTCGGATGCTCTCTCGGATTTGGTCGCGACAACGGCGGTATATATCTAGATCGGCACCATAAGGGTCAAAGATATCGCACCCGGGTTTAAGCATCAGCATTTTTGAGGCCGCCGCAGGATAACGCCCTTGAGCTATCTGTAGGTGAGCAGAAGTCATTGTAAAAATCAAGTCTGCTTGGCAAACTTTTTTTTCGTTCATTTGAGCGCTTCTGTGCTGGGATATGTCCCGTTCAAGTTCCAACATGGCTAAAACAGCGTTCATGCTTGGAGGGAAACCGTTTTCCGTTGAAATACCAGCTGACTCCGCGACAATCCCTTTCAGGTCAGATGCTTCCATTCTGAAAAGTTCCTCTGCCATTGGGCTTCTGCAAATATTTCCCGTGCAAACAAAAAGGATTGTTTTCACTTTGATTTTCAACACTTGTGGGCCAGAAGAAACATTATGCGCAAACCTTCTGGTTTTGAGGCGGGGCAACAACCTTTACCGTAAAAGCCATTGCTCGACTACTGGCTGATAGTCAGCCGAACAAGAGAACGTTGTGGGATTTTCAGGAAATCCACGGAATTTCCCTTGAACGAGAGGAAGTATAGCAGTTTTTTTTTATCAGTCAAAGGTAAATTTTGAAAATTTAAAATGGGTGATTCCAAATGAATTTGAACTTTGCTAGGATGACCTCGCGTATGAGAATACTGACAGGGATACAGCCTACAGGAACGCTTCACCTTGGAAATTATTTTGGTGCGATGCGTCCGGCTATTAATTTACAAACACAGGGAGAGGCATTCTATTTTATTGCTGATTTGCATTCCATGACTGCCTTGTTTGACCCGAAAGCGCGCTTGGAAAATGTTTTGAATGTCGCTTTGGATTTTATGGCTTGTGGATTGGACCCTGAAAAATGCGTGTTTTTCCGCCAGAGCGAAGTCCCGGAAGTAACTGAACTAACATGGATTCTTTCTCCTATGGCGCCAATGGGTTTATTGGAGCGTTGTCACAGCTATAAGGATAAAATATCAAGAGGGGTTGAGGCTAACCATGCTCTTTTTAGCTATCCGCTTCTGATGGCGGCAGATATTCTTTTGTATGAGACTAATATCGTGCCGGTGGGTAAAGACCAAAAACAGCATGTGGAGGTTACTCGTGATATCGCCATTAAATTCAACAACACCTATGGGCAGACTTTAGTGATTCCAGAGCCGCAGATTCAAGAATCAGTGGCGGTTATTCCCGGGGTTGACGGGCAAAAAATGAGCAAAAGCTACAATAATACGATCAGTATCTTTGGTGAGGAAAAAAGCATTCGCAAGCGGATAATGGGAATTCAAATGGATAGCCGGTCACCTTCCGAGCCCAAGCCGGACGCTGACAAGAATAGCGCCATTATACTGATTAAGCTGATGGCGGAGCCGTCTGTTGCTCAAGAATATGAAGATCGGCTTAGAGCAGGGGGCTTAGGATATGGAGATTTGAAAAAGGCCCTTTTTGAAATTTATTGGAATTATTTCGAACCTGCTCGCAAACGAAGGGCAGAACTTGTAGCAAATTTAGACTACGTTCGGCAATCTTTAAGAGAAGCATCAGGAAAGGCCAGGACTGTTGCTGCCGTCGTTTTAGATCGTGTGAGAAAGGCATCGGGACTTGGGCCCATTTAAAGATGAATTGGAATATTCAAACTCGCTCTCGTCTTTGCTCCCGCTGTCAGAACGGCTTTCTTGAAAAGCAGGCTTATCAGACAACCCTTTTTATTCAAGCTGACGGGAGTTATTGGAGAGAGGATGTTTGCATGAATTGTAAATCCAACTCTCCGAGTTCAGAAGATAAAGGGCCGTTTGTATCCCAATGGCAAGGAGTGTTTCAGCCCTCCGCGCCATCCTTGCAGAATAAAGTTTTGGAGCGTGATGAGGTTGAAGAGGTTCTGCGCAAAATAGTGGAATTAAATGATCCTCGTTATGTCAAGGTTATGTACATCCTGGCCGTCATGTTGGAGCGAAAACGTGTTTTAAAAGCAAAGGACGTATATTACAAAAATGACAGCAGGTTCACGATTTATGAGCATTCCAAGACGGGCGATGTTTTTGCGATAGAGGATCCGAGACTGGAGATAAATCAGTTGGAAGATGTGCAACGTGAAGTCTGTGATATATTAGAAAAGGGTTTGGATTTGGAGGACGAAGTATTACCCAAAGCCGCATTTACTCAAACCGAGGCACAAGAATTGCCAGGCTATTAGTCAAATTAGAATTAAGTGAGCCTGCATATTCCGGCTCACTACCAGAAGAAATTAGTCCCATGGCGTGTGATTTAAAAATGCTTGAGGAAAAGCTTGGTTACAAGTTTAAAAACATAGAAAACTTGGCTAAAGCTCTATTGCATCCGTCAAAAATTCAGGAGTCTGGTATGGCCTCTTTTGAAAGCAACGAGAGGTTAGAATTTTTAGGTGACTCGGTTTTGAATCTATCCATTTCCAAAATACTCTATCAAAAATTTCCGGACCTTACAGAAGGACTTCTGTCAAAAGCACGAGCACATTTGATAAGCCGTGCTTGCATGGTTCGGCTGGGGTCTTCTGTCTCTCTGGGAGAGTATCTGACAATATCTAAAAGTGAGGAGCAGACTGGGGGGCGTGCACGAGCTTCATCCGTAGGCAATGCAATGGAAGCTATTTTTGGTGCTATTTTTCTGGAAAGTGATTTTGAAACGGTTTGTGGCTGCATTCATCGGCTTTTATATGATGCAATCGAAGAGACCCCTTTCGATCACCAGATAGAGGACAACCCTAAAGGCGAGCTGCAGGAGTTGTTGGTGGGTAGGGGGATTCCCCTTCCGGTTTATGAACTCATGGAGACATCCGGACCTGCACATAAACCGATATTTGAGTGTCGTCTTTTGATAGGGGGACAAGAAATGGCTCGAGCCTTAGGGAGTCGTAGGCAGTCAGCAGAGTTTAATTGTGCCCGGCTCGTCTTAGAAAAACTAAAAACTGAAACCTAAAATAATCACTATGATTATAGCTCCTTCACTATTAGCAGCCAACCTGGGAAAGCTTGAGAGTGAGATCAAGAGGATTACTCGAGCCGGAGCAGATTGGATTCATCTGGACATCATGGATGGGCATTTTGTTCAGAACCTCTCCTTTGGACCGGATTTTCTCAAAATGATTAAACAGCACACTCATTTACCGTGTGATGTGCATCTCATGTGCTCCAAACCTGAAATCTTGCTTCCTCATTTTATAAAAGCAGGGGCCGATAACATTACCGTTCATGCTGAACTCGGAGAGCGTGCAATGGATTTAATAAAGAGCATCCACGCTGAAAAGCGTTCGGCCGGCATTTCTATAAATCCACCGACTCCGTTTGCTGTGGTGGAACCCTTCCTTAATGTTGTGGATTTGTTTCTGGTCATGAGTGTTAATCCGGGGTACGGCGGCCAGTCATTTATTGAAGGTACTGTTGAAAAAATTGGTTTGGCTGACAAATGGCGTAAGCAAAGAGGGAAAAAACTTCATTTGGAAGTCGACGGAGGCATCAATTTCGAAACTGTAAAAGAGTGCGCACGGATGGGAGCTGATACCATTGTCAGCGGTACCACTATTTTTCATTCTCGCTCCTATAGGAGAGCCATTGATAGAATGAGAAAAAATGCAACACAGGCGGCCATGCGCCAGATGTGATCTAGAATTCCAGGGGAAAAGCCCACAGTGTTTATGAAGTCGGGGAGTGATACCAAGCTCTAGCACTGATAAACGTGTTTATAAAAAAAAATCCCTGGACGTTCTGTTTTCCAGCCCCTTTTTTCGGCTTCTAATAAAAAGCATTGTTTGCTTCCAATTGTTTCTCCCTAATTTCGAATCTTCTTGAGACTCAAAATATTAGAAATATAGGTTGAATTACAATAGTAATTGATATAGACTCCCAGCCGAGCGTAGGATTGCTTTAAGAATCTTTTTACCAATAGGTTAATAAAGCTAAAAAGTATAATAAATCTGATGAAAAAATTGCATATAATCCTGGTCTTTTTTGTATTTTCTTTTTCCATAGCGGCAAAAGAAATGAATATAACAGGGGTAAGAAATATATCTACGAATTCTCTCAATTCATACTACATCAGCAACCAGAGTCCTCTTCAGCCTCAGAGGCTTATTAAGCTGCCAACCGGGAGCATCGTTCCAGATGGATGGCTTAGAAAACAACTCGAGCTCCAGCGAGAGGGTCTCGTTGGACACCTGAGCGAGATCAGTGCATGGCTCCAGCGCGATGAAAATGCATGGCTCAAGTCCGGAGGGAAATGGGGTTGGGAGGAAGTCCCTTATTGGCTGAGAGGCTATGCAGCTCTCTCTTATATCATGAAAGATGAGAGTATGCATCAAGAGGCTCTTTTTTGGATTGATGCAATTTTGGGAAGTCAGCGAGAAGACGGAAATTTTGGCCCCAAGTATTCCGGAAAGCAAGATTTCTGGCCCAACATGATAGTTCTTTGGATAATGCAAAATCACTATGAATACACCCATGACCCTCGCATTATCCCGTTTATGAGTGCCTATTGTAACTATTTGCTCACTGTGCCTGATGAGGACTTCCTCTCCAGCTATTGGGAAAATAGTCGCGGCGGTGACAATCTCTGGAGTGTAGTGTGGCTTTATAATCGGACCCAAGATGGCAACTTGCTGAAACTGGCAGAAAAAATTCATGTAAATACGGCTGATTGGACCAAGCCTTCCCAGCTCCCCAATTGGCATAACGTAAATATTGCACAATGTTTTCGGGAGCCGGCGACCTGGTATCTCTTCACAGGAGAAGAGGCGATGTGTAAAGCCAGCTACAATGCATACAGCCTAATTCGAAGGGCCTTTGGCCAAGTCCCCGGCGGCATGTTTGGAGCTGATGAAAATGCTCGCATTGGTTTCTTTGACCCGCGCCAGGGAACTGAAACCTGCGGTTTTGCTGAGCAAATGGCCTCGGACCAGATAATGATGCAAATCACCGGAGATACTCTTTGGGCCGAGAATTGCGAAGATGTAGCTTTTAACAGTTACCCGGCAGCCTTCATGCCTGACTACAAATCTTTAAGATACATCACTAGCCCCAACCATGTAATTAGTGATTCAAAAAACCATCATCCTGGTATCGATAACAGTGGTCCATTTTTAGCGATGAATCCATTCAGCAGCCGCTGCTGCCAACATAATCATGGCTTTGCCTGGCCTTACTATTCAGACCACCAGGTGATGGCGACACCCGATGATGGGTTGGCCGTCTTACTCTACAGTGCCTCCACGACCAAGGCGCGTGTTGGTAAAGGTGTTTTAGTTACTCTGGAAGAAGAAACTCAATATCCTTTTGAAGAGGTTGTTCGTTTTTCTCTTCATTCAATAGTGCCAGTCAGATTTCCTCTTTATTTGCGGGTTCCCACATGGTCTGAAAAGCCAATCCTTAGCATCAACGGCAAAAGGGTAAAAGGGGACTATTCCGACACCAGCTACATCAGGATTGAGAGAGAGTGGAAAAACGGGGATACCTTGGAGTTTCAGGTTCCGATGAATATCTCTTATCGCACATGGCAAGTTAATCAAAACAGCGTAAGCGTGAATTATGGCCCACTCACACTTTCTCTGAAAATTAAAGAGCGTTACGAGAAGAAAGATAGTAAAGAAACGGCTATTAATGACTCCAAATGGCAGCCGGGGGCTGATGCCTCCGCTTGGCCCTCTTATGAAATTTATCCGGAATCACCCTGGAACTATGCTCTGGCAACAAACAGTCCCATTAAGCTCCATAAAAAGCCGTGGCCGCTGGATAACAATCCTTTTACCCTGGAAAACTCACCAATGGAGTTCTCTGCGCAGGGTAGAATTGTGCCCAGTTGGCGAAAGGATATCTATGGCTTATGCGGTGTCTTACCCTCTGAAGATAGCCCTCGAGCAGAGTGGCTCGATGAAATTACGCTTATTCCTATGGGGGCAGCGAGGTTAAGACTATCTGCTTTCCCAACAACTTCTAAATAAAGCACGAAAGATGAAAAAACATTTTTTTTGGTTTCTTGCTCTCGGCTTGATCTTTTGCCTTTTCTTTGAATTTGAAGTACGGGCAGACAAAATTGATCGCAAAGCTGTAGTAGATCGCCACAAGGTGGTTATTCACGCCACGCTACCCAAGAGCCCGGCTCAAGTGGGAAATGGTAGTTTTGCCTTTGGAGTGGATATCACCGGCCTCCAGACTTTTTTTCCTTTCAATACAATGGCTGATTGGAGCTGGCATAGTTTTCCGATGCCTGCTGGAAGCAAGCTTGAAGATTATAAGCCGACAGTTATTGAGACATTCGGTCGTCAGGTCCCATATCTTTATCCAGATCCGGAGCATCCGGAAATTTCTTCCTGGATGGCTGCTAATCCACACCGTTTTAATTTGGGGAGAATTGGATTTCGTCTATTGAAGGAGGATAGGACGGAGGCATTGCAAGAAGATATACAGAATGCCCGGCAAGAACTCGATTTGTGGTCCGGTATCATTCAGAGTGAGTTTTCGTTGCAGGGGGTACCTGTCACGGTTTTTACGGCTTGCCATCCGGATCGGGACCTTGTAGGCGTTCGCGTTAAATCTGACCTCATTCGGCAGGGACGGTTGTCTGTGTTTTTGGATTTTCCTTACCCAAACCAAACTCAATTCGCAGATTATGTAGGCACGTATGATCAGCCTCAATCTCATTCGTCATCTGTGGGCAGACAAGCAGATAGGCATCTCCAGATATTTCGCAGGATGGATCGAGTCAATTATGTTTCGACTCTTCATTGGGAGAACGAGGCGGATATTCAAATTCCTCAAAACAATGAATCGCATCGGTTTTATCTGCTTCCAAGCGCTGAGCAGGAGATTTTTGAATTTACCTGTTTTTTCTCTCAGCTTGATAAAAACATCGATAGTGTGGTTTCTGCTTCTGCTCTTTTTGAACAAAGTAAAAGAGCTTGGGCTGCTTTTTGGAATTCAGGAGCTGCTATCGATTTTTCGGAATGTGCGGATTCACGCTGGAAAGAATTGGAGAGACGAGTCGTTTTATCCCAATATCTTTTACGCGTAAATGAAGCCGGAAAATTACCTCCGCAGGAAAGTGGTTTGGTCAACAACGGTTGGTTTGGTCGTCATCATTTTGAAATGGTTTGGTGGCATGGTGTCCATTATGGTCAGTGGAATCGTTGGCCTCTATTTGATCGCTATTTAAAAGTATATCGTCAGTTCCTGCCGACATCGCAGGCCAGGGCGCTTTCGCAAGGATATCAGGGGACACGATGGCCCAAGTGCACGGCAGATATAGACCGTGACTGGCCTCATCCTATTCATGCAACTTTAATTTGGCAGCAACCTCATCCAATTTATTTTGCAGAAATGGATTATAGGCTTCATCCCAGTCAGAATACATTGGAAAAGTGGAAGGATATAGTCTTTAGTACAGCTGATTTCATGGCTGACTATGCTTGCTACCAGCCTGAGAAAGACCGCTTTGTTTTGGGGCCGCCTCTTTATATCGTTTCAGAAAATACGGATAACAGAACCACTCTGAATCCAACTTTTGAATTGGGGTATTGGAGATACGGTTTGCGAGTAGCCTCGGAATGGAGAAAGCGTTTGGGGTTGCCGACAGAACAGCGTTGGGATCAAGTTTTGAATAAACTATCACCTTTGCCTGTACAGGATGGTTTGTACGTGACTCATGAGGATATCCAACAAATGTGGACAGGTTATAATTTTGAACACCCTGCTTTAATAGGCGTTTTTGGAATGTTGCCGGGAGACGGGGTTGACCACGAAATATTTAACCATACATTGGAAAAAGTGTGTGCAACATGGAATTTCAATCATACATGGGGGTGGGATTTTCCGATGTTGGCAATGGCTGCAGCACGCAGTGGAAAGAGTGAGTTGGCTGTAGATATGCTCCTTCATTCGGCCCCGGGCTTCCAATTTGATCCACATGGTTTGGCTACAGGGGGACCCTTTCCGTATTTTCCGTCCAATGGCGGATTGCTTGCAGCTATTGGGATGATGTGCGGCGGATGGGATGGCTCCAAAGGAGTCAACCCGGGCTTTCCAAAGAATGAGTTATGGAAAGTTAAGTCCGAAGGTTTCGTCCCTCTGCAGTGACCTTTTATAAAAGTCCAGTTATTGTAAGCTTGCCGTGTTTAATCCCTTTACAAGAGAATATGCGTTCGGAGATAGAGCGGATAAGGTTCGCTTTTCCGCGCACGATTAGTACTTCCAGGCAATTATCATGATCCAGATGTACATGCGTTGTGCTTAGAATACAATGGTGGAGGTCGTGCTGGATTCGTGTCAGTTCACTTTGAATGTGCGGAGCGTGATGGTCATACACAAGAGTAATGGTACCGGCCATCTCTTTCTGTCCTTGCTGACTTTGATGCTCTATCAGCTGATTTCTGATCATTTCTGATATAAGTTGAGAGCGATTCTCTCTGCCCTTTTGAAGCATCATCTTGTCCAACTGCTCCATTAATTTAGGAGGCAAGGAAATACTGAATCTGACAGCTGGAGTCCTTTTATTATTCACAATGATCAGTTCGATTCCACCCAATGCAATACACTACATACGCGTATATCTGGGACCATCTCCTCCCTGAGGCAAAGTCCACTCAATGTTTTGCAGAGGGTCTTTAATCTGACAAGTCTTGCAATGGAGGCAATTAGAAAAATCCACATGGATATGATCATCCTCCAAGGCGTATACTCTGGCGGGACAGAAAAGTAAACAAGGAGCTCCATACTTTGGAATACACTCATTAATACATCTTTCTGTGTCCAGAATTTTCAGATGGCAAGGCTGGTTTTCCTCGTGCTTGGTCCCTGACATGAAGACATCTGTCAAACGATCGGGGGACAGGGGAGTGATCGGCATTCCCCAATCGTCTGAGGCTGTCTCTTGCAGTGTTTTCATACCTTCGAAATCTCGCTTAATATCCACTTGCCAGAATGGAAAAGCTCCATAGGTAGCCCATGCGAAGCCAGCGCTCATGACGCCAGTCATAATTCCTTTTGAAAAACTTGCTCGCACGTTCTTCACTCGCTTGAGCTGTTGCCAGCCTGGAGTTTCTCTGAGTTTAATCTCGTACTGCTGCAAGGATTCCTTTGAAAAATCGTTATTTATCCAGCAGTTCGCCAACGTTTCTCCGGCGGCACGCCCTGACATCATTGCAATATGCACTCCTTTAATGCGGAGTGAATCGACCAGCCCGGCTCCGTCGCCAACAATCAGTACTCCATCGTTATAGACTTCCGGAACGGCAAAGAAACCACCCTCAGGGATAACCTTCGCACCATAGGCGACTATCTTCCCTCCACGCAAATAGGGTTCGATTATCGGATGCGATTTAAATCTCCGGAAGAGCTTGTGTGGATTAGCTGTTGGACTCGTATAATCCAATGCGTATACATAGCCAACCATGACCTGATTTGGTGCCGTTTGATAGACAAAGCCGCCCCCATAGGTTTGGCTGTCGGAGGGATAGCCGAAAGTGTGCATAATCTCCCCAACTCGTTCAGGATTGGGGGAAACCTCAACTATTTCTTTTATTCCCAAGGCGTAGCTTTGGCGCCTCATTCCAAACATGTCTTTTTGGGCCAAGAGACGTTTAGTGAGAGAGCCAGATGCCCCTTCCCCTAAGACAACAGTTTTGGCGTATACTTCCTCTCCCTCTAAATAATTGGATTTCTTTTTTGAGTCGCGGTCAATACCTTTCGGGCCCGTTTTAACGCCGATAACTCTTCCTTGAGAATCCTCTAAAAGCTCAGCAGCGGCAAATCCGGTATAAACTTCCGCGCCCTCTTTTTCACAAAGTTCTGCTAAATAAATAGCTAATTTTGTAACAGACCCGACAGGAAAACCTTCTGCATGCATCATTCTGGGCATCCAAGGTATGGGTAAGCTTCCTGACTCACTGAGCATGTGGAAGGCTTCCTTCTTTACCTTAGCCTCAATCGGGATTTTATTAATTTCTTCAGGAGTGAGTATGCCATCAAAACCGGAAGGATCGATCACCGCACCCGAAAGAACATGGCTACCCACGTTTCGGCCTTTCTCAATGATGGTAACCCGGGGCAATTTTTTTACATTTTGTTTTTTTAGAGTGCGCAACAGAGACAGCGCTGTGGAAAGTGATGCAACACCTGCTCCTACGCACAAAATGTCGGTTTCAATATGTTTTATTTCTGACATGTAAATTTTCTCCTTTGATTAATTACCCGCCTTTGTCTTCTTTACTACATCAATTAAAGCAGGCAACACATCCATCACATCTCCCACAATTCCCAGATTGGCTATTCCAAAGATGGGAGCTCTTTCATCACGGTTTACAGCAATAATATAGTCAGCGGCAGAGATACCCGCCAAATGTTGAATAGCGCCCGAAATACCAAATGCCAGGTAGATTTTGGGGGCCACGGTCTTACCGGTTTGGCCCACTTGTCTGGAGACAGGAACCCACCCGGCGTCAACACATGGACGGGATGCACCAACCGATCCGCCTAGTAGTTTAGCCAATTCTTCAAGAAGAACAAAATTTTCTCCTTTCATCATTCCTCGACCACCAGCGACAATAACTTCAGCTTCAGCAATATCATCCTCTTCATCTTCCTTGTGGATCGAGCGAATCAGCTTGAGTTTTCGAGTGGCTATTTCAAGCTGTTCGAGCAACGTTTCACCTTTTCGTTCCGGATCAGGCTCTCCTTGCTGAAAGACCCCTGGTCGCACTGTGGCCATTTGTGGACGATGATGAGGCGTCATGATTGTCGCCATAATATTTCCACCAAATGCGGGGCGTGTTTGGTGAAGAAGAAAAGATTCTTTATCGATAGCAAGGGCCGTGCAGTCGGCCGTCAATCCAGTGTGAACACGTGCAGCCGTTCTCGCTATAAAGCTTCTGCCAATAGCTGTTGCTCCTGCCAGAATAATTTCGGGTTTATGTTTTAGAATTAGCTTGTTCAGGGCATCGGTGTAGGTATCGGCCTCGTATTCTCCCAAATTGGGATCATCTAGAACATAGACCAGATCGGCACCGTGGTTAATGAGTTCTTGAGCTAAGTGGCTGACTTTGTAACCCAAGAGCACAGCGCAGAGTTTACATCCTCTATCCTCAGCGAGTTCTTTGCCAGTGGCCAGAAGTTCAAAAGCCACGTTTTGCACTTTGCCGGCTCTTTGTTCTGCAAAAATCCAAATGTCTTTGTAGTTTGCGAGCTGAGCCACATTTTTATTAACCTCTTTACGGGCTGTGATGGCTCCAAAAGGACAAACTTCAATGCAGGCGCCGCATGCGCGACAGTCGCCCACTAAAACAGCCTTTTTGCCCACCATTTCCAGAGCACTGAAAGGACATCCCTTTACGCACTTTTTGCAACCCTTACACTTCTCCGAATCGATAATAATAGGAGCGTTATCCATAGCTATTCCAGAATACCTTTCTTCATAAGTGTTCCCATGACCGACTTTAAGGCGACTTCCTTATCCGCACTCCATACACATTTGAGCTCGCAACCTCGGACAGGTGGAGAAAAAATTCTGACAACTTTCGTAGCTGAGCCTTTAAGGCCTAATTTTTCGGGATCCGCTCCAATATCTTGAGCGGACCATTTCTGCAACGGAGCATTTTTAGCATCCATCCATCCACGCAACCTTGCAAAACGCGGAGAGGAAGCCTCTTTGAGAACTGTCATCACACAGGGGAGATCTCCTTCCAGAATATCCGAGCCATTTTCATGAACGGATTCTGCTCTGAAACGGCCATTTTCTACTTCCAGAGTTTTTATATTTCCTAAGAGGGTTATTCCAAGGCATTCAGCAACGCCAGGTCCCACTTGTCCTGTATCGCCATCGATGGCTTGTTTACCAAAAAAAACCAGGTCCGGGTGAGGATTAATTTTTTTAACAGCTAGGGCAATTGTGTATGAGGTGGCTAAAGTGTCTGCTCCTGCAAAGGCGCGGTCAGTTAGGAGGATACCCTCATCCGCCCCGCGAGCCAGTGCTTCTCTGAGAATGACACTTGCTTGAGGCGGCCCCATTGTGATGACAGAAACCTTAGCACCGTGTTTGTCCTTTAATCTGAGAGCTTCTTCCAAGGCGTATTCATCAAACGGGTTTATGATGCTTTCAACGCCATCCCTCATGAGGGTGTTGGTTTCGGGATTTATTTTGACATTAGCAGTATCCGGTACCTGCTTAATACAGACAATAATATGCATGGTTCCAAACTAAAAAGTCAGGCATCTACTATTAGCACAATGAATGCCAGACCTTCTTTAGTATTAGTTTTTCTTTTAAATAAACTCAAGCAATTTTCTTGGAAACAGTGCTGTTCCAAGAATGAAATCTCGTTATCCGTCAATCACTTTCTTGGAGGGAGAAAATTTCTTCCACTCTTCTAAAGTAGCCTTTTTTCTTTTTGACAGAAAAACGAAGGCACCTTTTTTATTGCCAATGATAATATCCGGAACTGAGTCCCCATTAACGTCTTCTACGGTAAATTGAGTTCCCACACCAGAATTGTCATCGATCAAATAGGGAATGAATTCTGCTGTCCCATCTGTGTTCCGAACTAATTTCCACCAATATAAGACGGCAGGGTTGTTGCCTTCGGGATCAATCGGGGGCTCGTGTGCCCACCAACGCTTTCCGGTGACGAAATCCAACAAACCATCTCCATCCATATCTACGGAAACCAGAGCATGCGCCTGAGTAAATTTGACCCCATAGGGGCTGTCACTTTCCTTCTCTCCGGTCAATATATGTTTAATAAAGTCAATTTCCCCTTCTGAATTTTTTGTCTGCTCCCACCAAATAAGCCCATATTTATGAGGATGCCAAGTTGTGATAATGTCATTTTTTCCGTCACCATTGACATCAGTAATGAGCATTTGTGCGGCCCCGTCCGCAAACGGGAATTTGTGGAATATCCAAAGAGTGTCTCCATCAAGCGATTGAGGTTGCTCCCACCAGCCGAGCGCTTCTGCAAGGTCTTTTCGACCATCTCCGTTGATATCCCCGACTCCAAGTCCGTGAGTGTATATGAAGAAGGCACCCTTAGCATGAGTGACTTTATGAAACGGCCACTCTTTTTCCGGATGATCCCAATCGACGGTGGAAAAGCCTAAATGTCCTTCAATATTAAAAACCAGCTCCGGCCTTTCATCTCCCACGATGTCTAGGAAATCCGGAGATTCATTTCCTATCCAAGGATAGACTTCAAACCGTTTCCAGTGACCTTCTTTGTCTTTCGGGTTTTCATACCAGGCTGCCGGTTTTCCCGGAATATCAATGACTAAAATATCATCCCAGCCGTCGCCATTAAAATCATAACCGTAGGTACAGAAAGAATCAGAGTAGCTTTTCGGCTCAAACACCGTAACAGGACGAAATGGCGTTTGCTTCTTGAAGTCCGGCCCTGCATACCATTGGCTGCCGACCACAACATCCTTGTGCCCGTCTTTATTGAAGTCTCCCACGCCAGCTCCCTCACCGTGAAACTGATCTGAGAGTTGTATTTTTTCAAAGGTCACAATCGTGTAGTCCTTTGATTCAGCGCTTGCGGAATGAACCATTGCAGATGCAATGGCACAGCATCCGGCGCATAGAGAAAGTATTTTCGGTTTCATATGCTATATTGCTTTATTTTGTATATCGACAGGCTGATCGCTCTCGATAAAGAGCCAGCAAATACCCCCTAAAAAGTAAATGCAGGCGGAAATACAAATAATAATTGGCCAGGAAAATCCTAAGTTCCCTAGCAGCCATCCGGTTAATGCAGGCATTGCCACATTGGCTAACTGTCCCACCATGTTCATGCTGCCCGAAAGTGTGCCGCAAAATCGTCCTCCCATATCAGAACAGGCAGTCCAGCTCGGAGGCATCACCAGGTCATTGCAAAAGCTGGAGCATCCCATCGCGACCATAGCCCAGAGAGGCTCTCCAATAAAAGCTGAAAGCGCCAGAAAACAGGACGCTCCCACAAAGCCGGTTACGGCCATTATCTTTCGGGCTTTGCCCGCCAGGCCCATCTTTCGAACCAGCCATGCCAGCAGGTATCCACAAACCAGAGAACCAATCCCCCCAAAAAATAAGGGGAAACCAGAAAGAAATGCTCCTTCTCTGATAGTCGTCCCTCGATAATCCAGCAGATAGGTCGGGAGCCATGTGATATAAAAGCATGCCCCGTAATTGAGGCAGAAAAATTGAAACCAAAGTAACCAGACATCCTTTCGAGCGAGAATACGCTCCCAAGGCACCGCATCGTGGGCGACGTTCTCCTCGGGCTTGGGTAAAATGGATAGCTCCTTCATGCTGATTTTTTTATGATCAGCAGGTTTATCCTTGTACCAAAAGTGAAAAGCTATAGACCAGATAATCCCCAAAAACCCAAAAAAGATAAAGGAGATTCTCCAGGAGTAGTTTTCAATGAAGAACGCTACCAATAGGGGAGTGAAAGCTCCTCCCCAGCGTGCGGCCAACCACATCCAGCCTTGGGCCATCGTTTGCTCTCTCCGGGGAAGCCAAACTGCAAACATCTTGGTCATGTTTGGAAAGGCTCCAGCCTCACCGGCACCAAACATAAAACGAGTGACGAGTAAAACAAAATAGTTTCGTGCCCAACCTGTCAGCATCGTGAAGAATGACCACCAAAGTACAATCCTCATGAGCACCTTGCGGACACCAAAACGATCTCCCATCCAGCCGGTGGGGATTTCAAAAAGACCATAGGCTAATGCAAAGGCGGAAAAAAGAAGACCTTTCTGAAAATCGCTCAGGCCGAATTCTTTCTGTATTTCAGGTGCTGCCTGTGACATACAGACGCGGTCTATATAAGTGATTATCGCCAAGGTCATGGCAAAAAAAATCACCCAATAGCGCACATACGTATCTGGGGTATCCCCGACTTTCTGATATTCAGTTTTGTCGGAAGTCATATCAAATCCGGGGTGTATTCTACTCCTTCCGTCCAGGGAAGGCCAAGAAAATCTGCTCATAACCTGAGCTTATAACCCCGTGAAAACCAACTTAAAATAGGCTTATTTCAGCTTTTGTTCGCGCCCGATATGTACTCTGGGTGATCTGCAGAGCACCATTTTATTGGGGATTGTGAAAACAGCTTGAAATTTTCCAGTTGCGCGTTTAGAGTCACTCCCTATGGAGCGCCCGTAGCTCAGTTGGATAGAGCATCTGCCTTCTAAGCAGAGGGTCTTGCGTTCAAATCGCAACGGGCGTACCATTTAAAAACTTCCTACTTCACACCCCTTTACGCGGGCACGGCCAAAACCCTTTGAAAAACAAATCGTTATGTGCCTGCGAATTTTGTAAGTCCCTTTCTGCTGACGAAAATTTCACCGAACTGACAGAAATGCACAGAGATACCATGATACTGACATTGGCGCAAAAAGTGGATCATTGGCCTGTTTTTTTCTTAAATTGGATCACTTTATGGATCAGATTCCACTGCAAAAACGCCGTGCTTTTTATACTTTTCCCAGGCATTTTTTTTCAGAGAATTCTAATCACGGGAGACATCTCCAGATGATGAGCCCCATATTCGGATGACCACAAATGAGTATGAGCAGACAGCTCTTGTGAACCATTCATTGAACAGGGCAACAGGGCAGGGGAGACATGGCCACACCGTGAGCTTGGATTGTACATGAAACTGCAATCTGCGGTTTCTCTGGTTCCTGCGCAATCTGCCGATAAATGACTCTAGTAAGTCAGTGTGAGCTCAACACGGAAGTAATACATCGGGTCGTTGGCCCGGTCGGAGTAGTAATCCCCCGGTTCCAATGCTTCAAAGAGCATTCCCGCCTTCGCGTGCTTGTTGAAGGTATAATCCACGCGGCCGCGGACCAGATGGCCCTTAAAGCTCCCGTCTTCCGAGTGGTTCTTATCCCCACCGTAGGGGTTTTCG